>NZ_ARZY01000030.1 GCF_000568405.1 Catenovulum agarivorans DS-2 | reverse complement strand
AGCAGCAATGAATAAGCCTGATAAAAGCTTGTTCGAATACTGGTTTTCTAAAACTTCATAAGATAGGGCGAACGATGACCGAAGCGGTGCTTCGGTCATCGTTCGCCCATGAAAAAGAGATTTTGCTCTAAGTTATTGCTCTAGCACTTTCCTGACTTTTGTGTTGTTGCTTTGGCATACACCATTTTCTAGCAGCAATAAAGAAGTTAGATAAAGCTTGCAGGCACGCAACCCTATGTCTGTTGGCTATCTAGCGTTGTGTTTCATCACTCGCTCTTTTTGTCGTTCCCAGTCTCTGTCTTTAATGTCGCCACGTTTGTCATGCGATTTTTTACCTTTGGCTAAATGAATCGCAAGTTTTACCCAGCATTTACTCCAGTACATGGCTGTGGCGATAATAGAATAACCATCACGCTCGCGAGCACCGATAAGTTTGTCTATTTCTCGGCGTTTTAATAATAGGCGACGTTGGCGAGTTGGATCGGCGATAACATGAGTTGATGCAGTGTTTAGCGGCTGAATGGTTGCATTGATTAAAAATGCTTCGCCATTTTTAAGGTGAATGTAGCAGTCAGATATATTCACTTTACCGTCGCGAATACTTTTGACCTCCCAACCTTGTAACTCAAGACCAGCTTCAAATTTATCTTCGAGAAAAAACTCGTGTCGAGCCTTTTTGTTTTGCGCTATGGTGTTTGACGGAGCGCCTTTTTTCTTACCTTTTGCCATAAATCCTAACTTGCCTATGTCATGAGAACGCCAAATTGACATGCCATTATACTCAAGCACATTTAAAATGCGAGACTCACGCTATTTTTGTTGTTTTAACAGTGATGTTCAACTCAAATTGCATTGAGTAAAATGGTCAATTTTGTGGTAGCATGCGCGCTCAAATTTTATAGGGGAGTGAGGATGCCGAAAATTCACCGACATGCTTTGGTTATGCATAGTGCCGAGCAGATGTACAACTTGGTTAATGATGTAAATGCATACCCGCAATTTGTGCCAGATTGTTTAGGCGCAAAAATCATCGAGCAGTCGGAAAATGAATTGAAAGCGTCGTTGCAGATTGGTAAAGCTGGTATCGGCAAGTGGTTTACCACTCATAATACTATGGTGAAAAATCATTCGGTTAAGATTGAACTAATCGATGGTCCATTTAAAAAACTGACCGGTTTGTGGCAATTCCAAAGTTTAGATGAAGATGCATGTAAAGTGATTTTAGACTTAGAATTTGAATTTTCGACCAAACTGATTGAAGCGGCTTTTGGGAGTATTTTTAACCACATGGCCAATCAAATGGTTAAAGCTTTTACTTCTCGGGCTTCGAAGGTTTATGCCTAATGAAAGAAGAATTGTTAAAAATTGAGATTGCATATGCTTTACCTAAAGTGCAAAGCTTGTTAACTGTGCATGTTGCCGAAGGTGCGACGATTGAAGATTGCATTGAACAATCAGGTATTTTAGCTAAACATCCTGAAATCGATCTTAAATCAAATAAGGTTGGTATTTGGAGCCGTACTCGCAAGCTCACTGAACAAGTTGAGGATGGTGACAGAATTGAAATTTACCGTCCTTTAATTGCAGATCCTAAAGATGTTCGTCGTCGCCGTGCTGAGAAAGCCAAAGAGGAAGGGCGAGCAAATAAAATTACGGGCGGACGCCCTCGTCAGTAAATCAAATCAATTTCGTTATTTAAATTTAATTATTAATTACAGAGATACTCATGTTTAATTTAATCAATTCAAACCAGAGTAATGTAAAAAATGATGTGTTATCAGGTGTGACTGTTGCGTTGGCATTGGTACCTGAAGCTGTTGCTTTTGCATTCGTTGCTGGTGTTGAACCTATGGTGGGTTTATACGCTGCATTTATGATGGGCTTGTTAACTTCAATTTTTGGTGGCCGCCCTGGTATGATTTCCGGTGCAACTGGCGCTACTGCTGTTGTTATGGTGGGGTTAGTAGCTGTTTATGGTGTGCAATATTTATTTGCTGCTGTGCTGTTGGCGGGTCTTTTACAAATTTTGGCTGGTGTTTTTAAGCTCGGTAAATTTATCCGTATTGTACCTCATCCTGTGATGTTAGGTTTCGTTAATGGTCTAGCCATTGTTATTTTCTTAGCACAATTGAGCCAATTTAAATCGCCAGATGAGCTGGGGCATTGGCAGTGGATCCAAGGTGAAAACTTAACTTTAATGCTTGGATTAGTTGCGCTAACTATGGCGATTGTCCACTTTTTGCCTAAGTTAACGACCGCGGTACCATCAGGTTTAGTCGCGATTGTTGTGGTCTCTGGTATTGTGATAGGTATGGATTTAGACACGCGCAATGTTATCGACTTTGTACGTGAAATGTTGCCTGCTGATCAAGCTGCTGACGCATCATTAAAAGGTGAGTTGCCGACATTTGCGATTCCAATGGTGCCGTTTACTTGGGAAACTTTAGTGATTATTTTCCCGACTGCATTGGTGATTGCAGCCATTGGTTTGATTGAGTCTTTACTAACCTTAACCTTGATTGATGAAATTACCAATACGCGTGGTCAGGGTAACCGTGAATGTATTGGCCAAGGTATTGCGAATACCACCAATGGTTTCTTTGGTGGTATGGGTGGTTGTGCCATGATTGGCCAGAGTATGATTAATATCAATTCAGGTGGTCGTGGGCGTTTATCTGGTATTACCGCAGCGCTTGTATTGTTAGGCTTCATTCTCTTTGCTGCTGAGTTAATTGAGATGATTCCGCTAGCTGCACTTGTGGGCATTATGTTTATGGTGGTGTTGGGTACATTTGAATGGTCGTCATTTAGAATTATTCGTAAAGTACCAGCATCAGATGCATTTATTATCGTATTAGTTTCTGGGGTAACCGTTGCATACGATTTAGCAATTGCTGTTGTGGTTGGGGTTATTGTTTCTGCGTTAGTATTTGCCTGGAAACATGCCAAACATATTCAAGCAAATACCTATATCGATGACAAAGGCCATAAAGTTTATGAGTTACGTGGGCCAATTTTCTTTGCTTCAGTGACTAGCTTTAAAGAGTTGTTTACCCCGGAAGATGACCCTGAGCATGTGGTTATCGAATTCCAGCGTTCACGTGTGAGTGATCACTCTGGTATCGAAGCGCTAGATGGCTTGGCGGATAAATATGAAGCTTTAGGTAAGAAATTACACTTACGTCATTTAAGTCCAGAATGTCGTAAATTACTTAAACGTGCTGATGATTTATGCGAAGTGAATATTATGGAAGATCCAGATTATCACGTTGCAAGTGATAAGTTGGGCTAATAATTATAAACCATTGAGGCCGATTAAGCTGGCCTCAATGGTGTTGGCAAAACTAGTTTTGCGGTTTTTCAACAGTTTTGTTGGTTAACGCTATCACTTCAATCGACAAATCTTGTGGATTCATTTTCATCATGGCTAAGGCCATCGGCTGATTAAAATTGGCTGCATCTTGCTCAATCATTGCAATTTCTTGTTTCAACTGAACATTATTGCTTATAGTATTAGCAATACATTCAGCATTTTGCTGCAAAGTGGTTTTATCTACACAGTTATAGATATTTACCTTTTGCTCAGCTTGAGTTGAAAATGATGCGGCAAAAGCGATCGCTACAGTTAACGCAAATTGTTTTTTATACATACGAACCATCCAGCTTATAAAGGTTATTGCATGTATATAGCATGCGACAAATTTGCGAAATTTACTAATTTTTAACAACTGTTTTTAAACTAGAAATTTGATGACCGTAAACATATGTTTACAAAAAATCTAACTAGAGCGTCTTTACTTGGTTTTTTGAAACTATATTGTAATATTTGCGGCACTAATTGGAGCCAAACTGCACGGATATAAACAAAGCTATGATTTTTAATAGACTCATTTCGATTATTAGGCGGCATGTTCATCATTTTTCTTGGCCGTTTTTACTATTTTTATTGCTTGGCCACTTTGTTGGAACCTGGCTAGGTTTGCGTTTGACGGATGAGGTAGATTTAGCCAATTGGCTGGTTTATCCCTATTATTATGTGGTGACTACATCTACAGTGGGTTACGGTGACTACAGCCCAGTAACAGATGCTGGCAGAATTTGGGTATGGTTTTTTCAAATTCCGATTGGTTTGGCTTTGTTTGGTGCGTTTTTAGGTAAAGCCGGGCAAACAATTGCAGTTTTTATGAGGCGAAAAGTAATGGGTACAGGTAAGTTTGAACATTTAGACAATCATATTATTTTAATTGGCTATCATCAGTTAGTGACTCCTAAAGTGGTTGAGCAAATACTCGCGGATAAATATAGAGAAGGGCGCAAAATTTTGCTGTGCGATACGCACCAGCCTGAGCACCCTTTACAAGAATATATGGAATGGCTCGATTATGCCCGAGTAACTAGTTTTACTTTAGACAGTGAATTGCAGCGAATTGGCTTGAGCAAGGCAGATAAAGTGATTATTTATGCCAATGGCGATGATCAAACTTTAACCACGGCTTTAAAGCTGAGCAAATATGTTAAAGCAGATTGCCACATTACCGCATGGTTTAATGATGAGTCTAAAGTCGAGTTGTTGCGAGCGCATTGCCCTAACATTGAATGTTTTAGTTCAAAGGTGGCTGAATCTTTGGTGCGTTCAATGCAAGATCCAGGTGCCAGCCGAGTGCAAGAGCAACTTTTGTCGGGCTTGTTTGGTGATACGCAATATGCTTTACAGGTGCCGGCTGACTTACCTAAGGCTTTTACTTATGGGCAGCTGTTTAATGCGTTTAAGTTGAAACATGATGCGACCTTGTTAGCTATTGCTAAAGAACGCAATGGTAATCAGCTTGAAGTGAATCCAGAATTAACCACCTGCATTAATCCTGGTGATTTCCTTCACTATATTGGTAATCATAGGATTAATGCGGCAGATATTGACTGGTCTCAATTTTATCAATCTTGATTATTATTCATCTCTAGCTGCTTAGCTTTGACCAGTTCTCCAAACATATATAGCAATGCGGCTAACACTCCAGCTAAATGTGCTTCTACCGCAACATCTGCTTGGATCATCGATGCGGTTGCGGCACTGGCGCCATATAACATTTCGTAAATCACTTTAGCAAATACGCCCAATAGCAATAAATAACCTGTTTTGTCTTTGTGTTGGATATCTTGAATTGCCCCCCAAACTATCAAACCGTGCAAAATGCCTGAAAAGCCAGAATAAACGCCAATGTCGGTAAAAAAGTAAATATAAGCTGTGATTAAACAGGCGTTCATAATGATAAAGCTAAATAGTTTTCTGCCTTGATAAAACTTGCCGTGTAGCGCCCACAATGCGATAAAAGCACCTGTATTGAGTACGTAGTGATACCAGTTAGTATGAATAAAATGCCCGGTAATAATGCGCCAACTTTGTTGGTTTTGTAACTCGGTGTAGTTGTATCTTAGCCAACTTTGACCTTCTGCTGGGATTAACATAAAAAAGGTAAAAAGGCTGATATAAAACGCCAGTATAGGCCACTTTTGCCATGGAAGATTTTGAATAATGTGCCGCATAATATACAGATAGCTAATTTACATGCGGCTCATTATAAAGGAAAAAATGACAATGTAGGAAGGTTGAGCATTTACCTTGCTGAATAACTTGTATACTTAGTGGTAAGCTTATTAAATTTTAGGGATTAAACAATGAATGTTTGCAAACTGTTATCTGTCTGTTTTTCCAGTATGTTGATTATTGCATGTACGCACAGTTCAACTGTTGAGATTAGTCAAGTTGAAGCGCGAGATCCCGAGGCCGCAACAGGCATTAAACATAAGAAATTGGTCACGGCTGAGCATGCTATGGTTGTTGCAGCTAACCCATATGCGGTGGAAGCTGGGCTAAAAGTACTAAAGTTAGGTGGCAGTGCGTTTGATGCGGCAATTGCGGTACAAATGGTTTTAACGCTAGTTGAGCCACAATCATCAGGTATTGGTGGTGGTGCTTTTATTTTACATTGGGATGAAAAACACAAAAAGCTAACCGGCATAGATGGCAGAGAAACCGCACCTGCAACCGCAACGAGTGAGTTATTTTTTGAAAATGGTTCGCCAGTATCATGGCATCAGGCTGTGGTTGGTGGGCGCAGTGTTGGTGTCCCAGGCTTGATTGCTGCTTTAGAGTTGGGGCATAAAAAATATGGCCGCTTGCCATGGAAATCTTTATTCAAATCAGCGATTGATTTATCTATTCAGGGGTTTGTTGTTTCTCCGAGACTTGCGAGTTTACTTGAAAAAAAACTCAACCCTGGAGTTGAAACGTTAGCAGCGAGCCAAGCGTATTTTTATCCGAACGGCCGTGCATTAACGGCAGGTCAAGTTAAAACCAATCTAGCATTGGCCGCTAGTTTGCGTTTAATTGCCGAGCAGGGCAGTGAGGGTTTTTATCAGGGTCAGTTGGCCGCTCAAATTGTTGATGCTGTGCAAAATAGCCTTGTTGCTCCTGGGCTACTGTCGATGAATGATTTAACCAGTTACCAAGCCAAATGGCGCGAGCCTATTTGCCAAACATATCATAGCTATAACGTGTGTGGTTTTGCTCCGCCTACCTCCGGTGGGACAACAGTTTTATCTACCTTGAAGTTACTTGAACCCTTTAATTTAGCGGACTTTTCAGCTAATTCGCCTGCAGCTTTGCATCTACTATCTCAAGCTTGGCGTTTGTCTTTTGCAGACCGAAACCATTATTTGGCTGATCCTGATTTCGTTGACGTACCTGTTGAGCAGTTATTGTCGGATGAATATTTGCACGCGCGTCGACAGTTAATTAACCAAGATTCTGATATGGGCTTGGCGCAAGCTGGTTTGTTTGACGCCTCTGCTGGTTTATCTCATCAGCAACCGAGCACCACACATATTAGTATTGTTGATCAATGGGGCAATGCCGTTTCTATGACCAGTAGTATTGAAATGGCTTTTGGCTCTGCGGTTATGGTTGGAGGTTTCTTGTTAAATAATCAATTAACCGATTTTTCGTTCGCAGCGGAAAAGTCAGGTGAATTAGTTGCGAATCGAGTGGAGGCGAACAAACGTCCACGAAGTTCGATGGCGCCTACTCTTGTATTTGATCAGCACAATAACTTCAAAGGGGCGATTGGTTCACCAGGTGGTGCACGCATTATTAATTATGTCAGTCAAACTTTAGTGGGGTTGATTGATTGGCGATTGGATATTCAATCGGCAATTGATTTAGCGAAAATTACTAACTTAAATGGCTCGACAGCGATTGAAAAGGGTACTGATTTGGCAGCGCAAGCGGATTATTTTTCAGATTTGGGTCATAAGGTGGTTGTGCGTGACTTAAATAGTGGCTTGCATGGTATTTGGCTTGAAGGTAGTAAATTAACTGGTGGTGCTGATCCGCGGCGCGAAGGTGTCGCTATGGGCTATTAGGATGTGCAAGGATGGTCAAGTTTGTTTTTAGCTATAACTCAATTGGTTGGAAAATGCTGGGGCAATAACTTAGAGCAAAATTTCTTTTTCATGGATGAAAAAGCGAAGCGTACATGGATTGTATTCACAGCGGTTTTGCGAAAGTTATGCGCCAGCAGTTTCCGAGCATAGCACTTAATTTGAAGCTATCAGTGGAATGTCACTAGCACCAAAGTCCAAAGAACTTGCTATCTATAAACATCCGCTTTAAGTTTATCCACTAGCCACTTGCCTTGTTGTTTAACCATTACAACATATTTAATGTCGCGGTAGCGGTTACCGTCGTAAGTGCCATCTAACATCAATGATACTGTGGCTTTTTTCGCGCTGGCTGGAATTAACGACCGACCCATTTGGGCTTTGTCTTCTTCGATTTTGACTGTATCGTAGCGGCGATTAAATAATACGCTTTGTACTCGTTTGGCACTGTGATAAGACTCTAAAATGCGGCCATATTGTGGGGTCGCTAATTCAACCGCTGTGGTCAGATCTTGCTGGTTATAGATAGCTTCAAAAAAAGCGATTGCTGCAGGTCCCGGTTGTTCATTTTCTGGTGCTTTGTCACCACAAGCAACTAACAATAAAGATAGGCCAATAACCGTGGCAGTTAAAAGTCGTTTAAGCATAGCTTCCAAAGCTTTATATATGTTCACCTTGTTTTTTATTGTCGTTGTAACACTATCAATTGTAAAGGTTAGATCATAAAAAAAGCGACTCAAATGAGTCGCTTTTTAACCGAATGTTTTATTCGCAAGTGGGTGATTACTGCACTAATTCAGCGTCAGTGAATACTTCAGCAAATAAAGGGCTGCTTAAGTAACGCTCTGCAGAGCTTGGTAAAATAACTACAATGTTTTTGTCTTTATTTTCAGGCTTTTCTGCTAAACGCGCTGCTGCAACAACAGCTGCACCAGAAGAAATACCTGCTAAGATACCTTCTTCTTTCATTAATCTGTGTGCCATTGCCATAGATTCTTCATTCGAAACTTGTTCAACTGCGTCAACTAAATCTAGGTCTAAGTTACCAGGGATGAAGCCTGCGCCGATACCTTGGATTTTGTGTGGACCAGGTGTTAAGTCTTGGCCAGCTTTCGCTTGAGCGATAACTGGTGAATCAGTTGGTTCTACCGCAACTGATTGAATGGCTTTACCTTTGGTATTTTTGATGTAACGGCTAACACCAGTAATTGTACCACCAGTACCAACACCCGCTACAAAGATATCAATTTCACCGTCAGTTGCTTCCCAAATTTCAGGACCTGTTGTTTTTTCATGAATTTCAGGGTTAGCTGGGTTTTCAAATTGTTGCAATAAAACGTATTTGTTTGGATCTGAATCACGAATTTCTTCAGCTTTAGCGACCGCGCCTTTCATGCCTTTAGGACCTTCGGTTAAAACAATGTTTGCACCTAAAGCTTTTAATAATTTACGGCGTTCTAAGCTCATTGTCGCTGGCATAGTTAAAGTTAATTTGTAACCACGTGATGCAGCAACAAACGCTAATGCGATACCAGTATTACCAGAAGTTGGCTCAACAATTTCTTTACCAGGGCCCAATAAACCTTTTTTCTCAGCATCCCAAATCATATTCGCGCCAATACGACACTTAACACTAAAACTTGGATTGCGAGCTTCTACTTTTGCGTAAACATTGCCTGAAGTTACGCGGTTTAATTTAACTAGCGGGGTGTTACCAATAGATAGTGAGTTATCTTCGAAAAATTTCATTTGAATATATCCTTCGTTGTCGTTATTGGAAGATTTATTGGTATCTAAGCTTATACCTAAAGTTCAGAAAAAGAAGTGCTTTTTTGTTATAACAAATAGCTATTTGCTTGAAACGAATTGGTATGGAGGCTTTTACACAAAAGAAGATTGGTTCAGGGGGGAATAGGGCCTGTTTATAAGCAAAGATAAACAGGCTCTAGCTTAATTTTTTTGAGTTTGGGCTAACTAATTATGCGTTGCAGTTAACAACTGAGTTGTCAGTGCCACCTACAGGTGAAGGTGCATAATTATCTGCATCCCAATCATTTTCCCAAACATCGCCGTTTAATAGGTATTTGAACTGATATTCTTTACCTGATTCTAAGTCGATGTTTAAGCTGAAATCACCGTTTTTAAGGCGCTTCATTGGAGTCGAAGCTTCATCCCACTCATTGAAGTCACCAACGAGATATACTTTGTCAGCTTGCTGTGCTTGTTCAGCAGTTAAGCGAAAAGTTACTTTACATACAGGTTTTGTTTTTAGAAATTGTTTCTTCAGGCTCATACTCGATCCCTTTAGTTAATTAATGGAAGACATTGATACATTTAGCGTGCAATTAAATTGATACAATTACTATACCAGCTCGTATATATTGCATCGGCTCAGTAATTATTGGCCCTCTTTATTATGAGCAAGGTCTAGCTGATGAATTATCACGCGAAACCGATGTTAGTATAGCAATAATTTTAATATGCACACTAGACTGATTTTTATTCAAAATCTGATTTTTCGCGATTATTTCAGCTGTGTGTTACTTATAGATGAAAATAACGTTATAAATAGCAATAGAGCTAAATCAATATAAATAGCGATAATCAGCAGGAGATAAAAGCCATTTAGGCAAGGCAAGTTGGCACAGGCATAGTGGTTCTATATCAAGCCAACTTAACGCAGTATAAATGGCTTTTAGCCCTGCCTTTCAGGAGCCTCACAGACAGCCCACTTCTGTGTTGTATCATTTTGAAAGGTGCCTACATTCCTGCAATGATACGCCTTGAATTGAACTGTCTGTGATGGCTCTGATACTCGCAATTTATATTGATTTAGCTCTATGTGGCTTTAAACAAAAAGGAATCCGTATCGTGAACACTCGCAAGCTACCTTGGCGATTGATATTGCCAATAGTTATTTTGTTCGTCGCAGTTATCGTTTTTTATATATTAAAAATGCAAGCGCAACCTGTTCCGCAAAATCCGATAGAGCATTCTCCGCCTTTGGTGGCCGCGCAGGCGCTGAGCAAACAGCGTTGGCCTTTTATAATTGAAAGCCAAGCTGTTGTGAGTGCGAAACAGCAAACTCAGCTAAGTAGTGAGGTTACTGGTAAGGTCGAGCTTTTGTCTAGCCAGTTTGAAACTGGCCGTTTTGTTGATTCGGCAAGTGTTTTGTTGCAGGTGTCGGATGCCAATTATATTGCAGATTATAAATCGGCGCAGGCGACTTTAAGTGTTGAACAAGCCAATTTGCAGCAAGAGCTTGCGCTTGGTGAAGTGGCCGAAGCCGAATGGCAATCTTATGGCGAACAAGCCAATGCGCTTGCATTGCGTAAGCCACAAATTGCGGCGCAACAAGCTAAAGTTGCGTTTGCTCAAGCGCAGTTAGATAGAGCGAAACGAGAGTTACAAAGGACCAAAATTAAAATGCCCTACGATGGGGTAATTGTTGAGCGTTTAGTGAGTATTGGTGATTTACTGACCCCAGGAACTCGGGTCGCGAAGGTTATTGCTACCGCACAAGCAGAAGTTCGTCTTCCTTTGACTTTAGCTCAGTATCAAAAATTACAAGCGAGCTTTGCAGCGACAAAAAAGGTGCAATTTGCACCAATTGCAGTCGAATTATTCAACAACTTGGCGCAGCCCATGCGCTGGCAGGCTCGTTTAGATCGCATTGAGCAGTTGGTTGAAAGTGATACTCAAATTTTTTATGCGATAGCGGTAATCGATGACCCGTACAACCTAAATCAAACTCATGCATCACCACTTGCGGTGGGTCAGTTTGTAAAAGCTGAGATTAGCCTGAACACTGAAAAAGAAAGTTACAAAATATCTCGTAGTTTATTGACGCCTAGAATGAAGCTCTTGGTTGCAAACGATGGCAAGTTAAGAATCCGTACACCGAATATATTGCACCAAGACCAAGATTTTATTTATGTTGATAATGGACTCAAACCTGAAGATTTATTAATTGTATCGGCTTTGAGTAAACCTGTTGATGGTATGTCTGTTCGGGTTAAACAAGGAGAGCAATAAATGACAACTCAAGCATATAAACGAGGGATCATAGCTTGGTTTGTAAATAACCCTGTTGCCGCCAATTTGTTAATGGTCGCCATTGTCTTGGCTGGGATTTACTCGGTATTTACCATTCGAAAACAATCTTTTCCGACCATTCAACTGGATGAAATCCATGTGCAAATCCCTTATTTAGGTGCGGCGCCTCAAGAAGTTGAAGAGGGCGTTATTCTTAAAGTTGAAGAGTCGGTTAAGCGCATTGAAGGGATAAAAAAGATTGAATCAATTGCTCAAGAGGGCTTAGCAAGAGTCATTATTGATGTGGCCGACGGTTATGATGTAATCGAAATTTTAAATGAAGTTAAGGTTCAAGTTGACGCCATTGCGAGTTTGCCAGACAACACTGAAAAGCCGGTTATTTATCGAGTAAAGCCTGAGCAAGCAGTATTGTGGCTACAGGTGTATGGACAAATTTCAGAGCAAATGATGAAGGAGTATGCTAATCAACTGCGTGATGAAATTGTCCAACTGCCAGGTATCTCTTCGGCCAACGTTGTTGGCGCAAGAGAATACGAAATTGGCATTGAAATTAGCTCAGAAAGGCTAAGTGCTTATGGTTTGACGCTTAATCAAGTTGTGCAAAAAGTCCGGGCTTCGTCGGTAAAGATGCCAGGTGGTACCATTAAAAGTGACAATGGTGACATTTTAATTCGCACTGACAGTCAAGCTTACACTGCAGCTGATTTTGCGCAAATTGTGGTATTGCAACGGCCGGATGGCACATTTGTATCGTTGGCAGATGTGGCGGACATTAAAGATGGTTTTGTTGAACGCGCAGCTTTTTCTAACTTTGATGGACAACCAAGCATTGGTATACAAGTGAATTCGGTTGGCAACCAAAATGATTTACAGATTTCGAAAACGGTTAAAGATTATATTGCCGACATTGAGCCTAGTTTACCCAGTGAAGTTAAACTCGCGGTGTGGGGAGACAGTTCTTATTACTTGAATGGCCGCTTAGAGTTGATGCTGAACAATATGCTGATGGGCGCATTGCTGGTATTTGTTATTTTATCCGTTTTTTTGCAGTTAAAGCTGGCGGTTTGGGTCATTGTTGGTTTGTTTGTATGTTTTCTCGGTGCTTTGGCTATGATGCCGCACGTTGGTGTTAGCATAAATATGATTAGCCTTTTCGCCTTTATATTGGTTTTGGGCATAGTGGTAGATGACGCGATTATTATTGGTGAGAGTGTGCATGATACCGTACAGGCCCATGGCAATAGCGTGCAAAACGTCGTGCGTGGCGCGCACCAAGTTGCTGTGCCAGCCACTTTTGGTGTGTTAACCACCATAGTGGCTTTTATTCCAATGTTAATGGTTCCAGGCGCTTCTTCGCCCATTTGGGGCTCTATCGGTATGGTTGTCGTGCTGTGTTTGATTTTTTCATTGATTGAATCAAAGTGGATATTGCCATCGCATTTGGTTTCGCATCACCACCAATCTCGCTCTGCAAGCCAATTAAACCTGTTAACTAGGCTTAGAAACTGGGTTAATCAGCAATTGAATCATTTTGTCCAGCATAGATACGCACCATTTTTAGCCAAATGTGTCGATTATAGATACACAGTATTGGCGGTGTTTTTAAGTTTGCTTATTGTCACTGCTGGGTTAGTGGCTTCGGGGGCGGTTCGTTTTGTGTTCTTCCCAAATTTACCTAGTGATTATGTGCAAGCAAGCATCACCATGGAAGATGGTACGCCGGATGTGACAACCAATAAAGCGTTAGCTCGATTGGAATCTGCGTTATATCAGGTACATCAACAACATTATCCTGAGCTAGAGCAGCAAATTATTGCGCATAGTTCAGCGTTTAATACCGGTCAAACCACAGGACTTATTTGGGCTGAATTAAATCGTGATTACGCGGGGAAAATTGATGGGGTGGAAGTGGCCAACAAATGGCGAGAGGCTTTTGGTGAAATGCCGGGCGTCCGCTCTGTTAGTTTTAATGGTTCAATTCAAGGTGGGGCGGGTTCAGATTTAGAATTTTTATTTAGAAGTGACAATAGCGAGCAAATTGCTGCGGCGGCTCAATCCTTAAAAACTAAGTTGCAGGCTTATCAAGGTGTTTACGACATTGATGATTCTTATAGTGGCGGTAAAGACGAGTTGCAGCTATTTGTTAAACCTGCTGGCACTGCACTGGGTTTAGATTTGGCCAATTTATCTAGTCAGGTAAGAGCGGCATTTTATGGCGCTGAAGTTCAGCGAATACAGCGTGATGATGAAGAAATTAAAGTGATGGTGCGCTACCCAAAAGCGCATCGTCAGTCTGTGCAAAGTTTAGAGCAAATGTGGTTGGAATTACCCAGTGGTAAACGCGTGATATTTTCCACCGTTGCTGAATACAAAATGGCAAGTGGTTATTCGTCGATTCAGCGAATTGATTACCAAAGGTCGGTAAGCGTAACAGCAAAAGTGGATAAAAGTTTTGCTGAACCAGGCAAAATTGCAGCAGACGTAACTGACAATATTATTCCTGATATTTTGCAGCAATATCCGGATGTGCAGTTTGAATTATTTGGTGCTTCTAAAGAAGAGCAGGAAGCCATGGTGAGTTTGGGTATTGGTTTTATTTGTGCCCTAGTGGCAATTTATGCTTTGATGGCGATCCCACTTAAGTCTTATATGCAGCCATTTATCATTATGTCGGTTATACCATTTGGCATACTTGGTGCTGTTATTGGTCATATCCTACTTGGGTTGTCGATTAGTATATTGTCGTTTTTTGGGGTGATTGCTCTGGCGGGTGTTGTGGTGAATGATTCGCTGATTTTGGTTGATTTTATTAATCGAGCTCGCCGGCAAGGAGAAAGTGTACTGAACTCAATTCAACAAGCGGGGGCTAAACGTTTTAGAGCAATATTATTGACATCTTTGACGACCTTTTTTGGTTTGATTCCTATTGTCTCTGAAACAAGTTTACAAGCACAAATTGTGATCCCCATGGCAGTGTCGTTAGCTTTTGGTATTCTATTTTCGACCGTCATTACACTTTTGTTATTGCCTGTTTTATATGCGATCTTAAGTGATCTGCGTGGTGTATTTAAGTTGACCAAGGGTTAATGTTTTGTTGGTTTTTTGCGCATTTTAAGTGCAGAGGTACGATTAGCCTATTCATTTTAAAGATAGGTATTCCATTTTTGACTGACTTTCATTATCATAGCTGCGACTTAAACGATTAATTCTATTTAGTTGTTTAAGTCTGTTGTGTGTAAGTGTGAGGGCGATTTTTGTGTGAGTCGTTCTCGGGCAAACCAGTTTGTGTGCTGGTTTGCCGTTTACTTCTACTTGTTATTCATCTATCGGTTGGTCGAACTCTTCAGGCTTGTCGACAGTTCCAGTCATATCAACTAATTTGCCATCTTCAAAGTTTAAGATTAAGTCCATACGTTTGGTATCTCTACCATCACCATAGTCGACCTGGTAAACGTAATACCATTTATTTTTACTAAAAGAGTCTTTTAAAACGGGTTTGCCCAATACAAAGATAACTTGTTCTTTGTTCATATTTTTACGTAATTTAGCAACATCTCTTTTTTCAATATAGTTGCCTTGACGAATATCAATTTTATACGCGCAAGCTGATAACAAGCAGATAGCGCCAATACATATGAGTTTTTTCAGCATAACCTTATTCAAAATCTTTTTAGTTCCAAGCTATTGGGTGTTTGGTGAGTGAGTATAGCGACTATAGACAGTGCTATAAAGCAATAGTTTCTTATTTCATTTGACCAATATTTTTAATTGCGCCTCGAGGGATAATACGTTTAATGCCATTTTCATCAAATGCAAAGTCAAGCTGAATGGTATTAGTGTCAAATAAAGAGATTTTTCCATCGATAATCAGTTCGTATTTGCCTTTGATATTGCGATTTGGTGCTTTGCGTAATTCAATGACGTGATCGCCAATTTTATAAACAAAGGTTGAGAAATATCCTTTGGAAAATTCAGAAACCCAAATGTATTGATCTTGATGTAAATAGAGCGCCAGTGTGTATTGCTCCGGTACTTGGCTTACTGCGACGCTTGAGTTTCCAGCACTAAAGCGAGTCCCTTCATCAGTCATTTTGTAGCTAAAACCAAAGTCGACTGGTTTTTTTAGCCCTGATGGATAAACAATAATTGCTTGCCCTGGGAGGTCGAATTCTGCACTGGCTTTGGTACTTACAAACAGGGCCAGCAAACATAAATACATGATGGATCTAGAGAAAAACATATACACTCCTTTGGGCAATAATCTGAGCTTAGTAAAAATTACGTTTTTGTTCAAATCGACTGATTTGACTTTCTAACTTTTCGATAGCGTCTAAACAGCGTTGACGACGAACTCTGAGCTGGTGGTTGTCGGGTAAGTTAGGGTTTAAGCGAATTTGATCATCAAACCTGGTTAGGTATTGGCGATATTCAGCTAATTTTTTATGCATTCTTCCTAAGCGGCTGGTGTAGTTACTTTCATTGGAGATGTCTTCAATTTTTTGATTCACTGCACATTTGGTCAACAGCTCTAGTTGGTCATTGAGGCGGTCGAACAGCCTTTCATTATTGTGTGCGAAACACTGGTCAATCAGCTGTTGAGTTTCGCTTGCGTAGTCTTGTAGCAGTTCTGACTGACATGCATAGCTAGAATGGAACTGTAGTAGACTGATAATTTTTTCTTGATATGGCAGTTGACTAATTTTGCTGATCAGCTGATTTAACGTTTGTTCTGTTTTTGTTTTTAGAGGCTCAGCCATGTTGGACAGTTGCAAATAGCGAATTTCAAATCGATAGGCTAAGCTTAAACTAATTTTGATTAATTAGCATTAGTTGAGTCTTGTATGCGGCTTGAAATTCGATGTGAAAATAGATTAGGTATTACCCAGGACGTGTTGGAAATTTTAGTGCGTCATCAAATCGATTTGCAGGGCATCGAAGTACACCCACAGAAAATATTTGTCCACTTTCCCAATATTGAATTTGCGGAGTTTCAACACTTAATGCCAGAAATTCGCCGTGTTGATGGGGTGTTTGACGTGGTAAAAGTTGACTATATGCCACTTGAAATTCAGTCGGCGGAATACGACAGGCAGCTAGATACTAGTTGTGAGAAATGGCTGAGTGTTGATACCAACGGTGCGCTTATTCGGATGAGTGTTTCAGCCAAGGGGTATTTTACGCGCATTGTTAAACAAGAGCTTGCTGATGTGTCAACTTGGATTAAAGGGTTTAATTTAAACCGTTGGTTAGATAAACAACCAAGCGAAGGTTTATTGGCCGTTGCCGAGGTGGCCGAGCAAACTTTTCAACTTGAATTGCAGCCTTTGTGGTTGAACAATTATAAAGGCAGTCGTGAATTTTCTGGCGCAGTTGTACGTTTTATTGAAAGCCATTCACAGTATCCGAATGAACATAAAGCGCACGCAATTAACAACTCAATTGTGCAAAATTCGGCTGTTATGCGCAAAGTGGTTCGTGAGTGTAAAAAATTGGCGGTAACCACTCAGTCTGTTTTACTGATTGGTGAGATGGGCACAGGCAAACAATTGATTGTAGAGCTTATGCATGCACTTGGCCCATTTAACACTCGGCCTTTGACTGTTATCGATTTAAATAACTCTAATGTTTTTCAACAATTGGATAAGGTGAATTTGCAGCTCTGTGGTGGTTTGTACCTGAAACATTTAGATTCGTTACAGCCAGATAAACAAGCAGAGTTGCTGCAATGGCTGACTGATCATCTGGACGATTTACCCCAAGTGAAGTTATATGCATCGACAAAATATAGTTTAAATTCAGCGGTGCAGCTTGGAACCTTTAGTGAACCCCTGTTGTATCGGTTAGCTGGTTGTAAGCTGATGGTACCGAGTTTGCGCCAACGACCAGAAGATATTGCCGAACTCACGCAATTGTTTGTGCAAAATATCTGTGCTGAATTAGGGACAGCGCCGATTGATATTTCACAAGATGCCATCAAGTTTTTGCAGGCCTATAGTTGGCCGGCCAATGCAAATCAGCTATATAATGCATTGTATCAAGCTGTTGTGCTTTCTGGCCGTCAGCCTTTGTTAGTTAGTCATATTCGTGTTGATGATGATAAACAACAAGATGATGATTTGCTGTCTGTGCAAGATTATTTAGATAATGGTTTAGATGAAGCCGTTAAGCAGTTTGAAAGTACTTTACTGCGTAAACTTTATCCTTATTATCCAAGTACGCGGCAATTGGCTAACAAGTTGGGTTTAAGCCATACTGCAATTGCAAATAAACTGCGTGAGTACGGTATTAATAAAACCACGGTTAAAGTGGCGCGACGTTCGTGATTACTGAGCGTCGTAGCACACTTGGTTTCGGCCGTTTTGTTTCGCTTGGTACAAATACTTGTCCGCTTTGGCGACTGCGTTAGTCACTGTAGTTAACGGATGTAGTTCTGCAACCCCAATACTGACGGTCACTTGTTTTCTAAAGTGTTTAATTTCAAAGTGATGTGTTGCCACTTTATTTAACAGCTTTTCGGCTACTTCTATTGCCTGCTGGGTGTTGGTATCTGGCAGCATAATTAAAAACTCTTCACCACCCCAGCGGGCGACAATGTCATGTACACGAATGTTTTGGGTAAAAATATTCGCGAGCTCTTGCAGTACGATATCACCAACGTCATGACCAAAGCCGTCGTTAATGGTTTTGAATCTATCCACATCTAATAATAGTAAGCTCAGGGTTGAGTTATTTCGACTTAGTCGAGCATATTCTTTGTTAATTTGTTCCATCATTTCACGGCGATTGGCTAAGCCAGTTAACGGGTCTGTTTTAGCCAGTTGTTCAAACTTATCGCTTAGACTTTGAATGTGCTCGTAGGAAGCTTTTCTAGAGTATTCGTAGCAGCAAGATAAGAAGGTGACAGTAAAAAAGGACAATATAAACCTCAGTTTATAACTGTCGGTGTAATCGGCCAAAATAAAATGTCCACCGTTAAAGTAGAGCAGAAATAAGCATAACACACTAAACAATACAATATTGAACAACCCTAAAGATAAACCGCCCAAAAACAACGCCACTGGTGGCAGTATGTAAGTCCACAGCGGCCCTGTGTTGTCTACTCCGCCAGAATAAATGAGGTAGAGCATCAGTAGGGACAAGCTATACAAAACCAGCCGAGAGGGCAGGTGGTAGCTTGAAGAAAAGCGAATAGCTAAATGGGCGGCAAAGAAAATGAGTGCGGCAGACGTTAATACCATGGCCAACACAAAATTACTTTCTAGCAATGCGCGAAAACCCATTGCTAAAGTTAAGCAGGTGCCAACCAATGCGAATAAGTTAATTATCATAAAGCGCCGTCGCGCTTCGGTATCCGCGTGCCGAGGTATGCCGCTTCGACAATAATTGAGAAACTGTTGTTTTATAATGCTTAACACGCCTACTCGATTATAGTTTTATCCGTTTAATTTAATATTAGCGGTTATTTTATAACTATCTAGAGAATATCCAAAATTTCCAATAAAAAAGCGCCTACTCTGCAGTGGCGCTTTTTGAAGTTAGCTTCCTTGCTAGGGGGATGTCCAAATTTTTGTGAGTTAGTACTTAGTACTCGTACTCAGCTAAATTGATTATTTGTAACGTAGCAGCGTTTGTACTGTCGTCTGTTACATGCATTATCATGCGCAGGTCGGTATCGCCAACTAGGTTTAAACCAATGTTGCCAGCGTTATTGACCAAACTTTCTGTTTTACCAAAAGTGCCTATGTTCCAGCTTGCATCTGCACCAAAGTTGATAGCGCCCCAATTAGCATCAGCCACTTTAAAGTCAGTGCTAGAACTTGCACTAAGGTCTAGGCCGTAATACCCAGCACCATAGTAGGTAAAGGTGTATGGTGTATTCCAATTGCCATTAAAGCCGCGCAGATGTACCGCTGTGCCTGAGTATGGGATGGTTTCTTTCGAAACCGTTAATACTGGCGCTGTAGGGTCAGATGCATCTACTTCAAATACATAATCGCCTGACTCTGTTATTGGTAGCGTAATATTGCCATTGTCTGCGCTGCTCAAGGTTAATGCTTGACCTAAGGTGACGCTCGAGTCGCTGGCACCAAAATTAGCTAAGTCCCAATTCTCCGCAGCAAATTTAAACTGTGGATTACCGCCATCTAGCGCTGAATCAATATAGATTGAAGTGACATATTTGCCATTGCCAACATATAACATTGGGTCTTCAGTGTTCCAGCCGCCATTTGCATTCAAACTGCCGCGAATATACATAGTTGGTGCAAATGCTGGTTTATCAGCTGCAGGTTTTACCATAATGCTAGGCGCATTACGGTCAGAGCCGTTTAAGATAAAGCTATATGTTCCTGCTTCGCTAATGGTTATAGCAATGTTGTCACCATTGGTTCTTAAAGTGTGCGATTGACCTATTACTGCGTCAACTTGACCTACATCACCACCATCACCAATATTAGGATAACCCCAACCTTTTGGTGCGACTTTAAACTCATAGTTGCCAGCTTCAAGTGTTACATTAACTGCGTAGCTTGAACTACCTACAAATGGCATGAGCGGAGCAACATTCGTTTCGTCAGGGGCACCTGTTGGATGATCCCAGCTCGTAACGCTGCCTAGTAAGTACAGCTCTGTTGCACCATATGGCGGCACATCAGGGCGACCAACTGTAGCCAGCGCACTTAAACCAGCGCCTTGTGCGCCACTTTGATTTTTCACAAAAACAGCTGTTGTTAAAGCTGGTACGGTAAACAAACCGTTGTCGTTATCCGCACTAAAGCTTGAAGTTGCAACGGTATTGTCAGCCGAGTTCTGTTGAACTGAGTGCAATTCAAAATGACTCGCTGTAGGTATGGTCATGGTTTGTTCACTTTGTGTGCCATTAAATACCACGACAATTGCATCGTAATTAGGGTCTAAATCTGCACGTAAGTTATCTGTATTGGTTTGGTCACAGTTGCCTTCAAAGTCTTGTGCTGCTAATAAACAACCTGCACCATCGTCAATACTCATTACAACTACACCATGCGTTTGATTAGCGCCTACATTGTGGAAGCCTACGCGGTCTTTAATTTGCTCGGCAGTTGTTAAGCGGAATAGTTTACTGCTCGAACGAATTTTTAATAGATCTTGATATTGGTTTGCTGCAAGTTCAATGTCAGCCGAGCTTGGTTTGATATATTGATTTGCCAAAAGTTCTGCTGATTTTTGATAACACACTTTCCAAGATTCATTTTCTGTTTCAATTGGTAGTGATGCTAACCAGTTATTGTCTTGCTTAGTAAAGTCAACTTTGTTCAACCAATCACTGCTGTTATAGGTGTTTCTGTCCATTGACTTAGAGCGCAATAAATCAGAGCCCATTTGAATAAATGGAATACCTTGGCTCAGTAATGGGAAAGAGCCAGCTACAGCATGAATTCTTGCACGTTCGCTAGCAACTAAATTGCTATCTAAAGTACATTGTAAAACGTCCCAAAGAGTTTCGTTATCGTGCTTATCTACATAGTTGATTGTATCTGCCGGATCTAGCGAGCGGCCAGGTTTGTTAAAGCTGTTGGCTTCTGCAAATACACCGTTTGACGCTTTAAACGTAAAGTCAGAGATATTACCGGCTAAACCAATGCGGATGTTGTCAACATCGTTGCCGTTACCAGCTGATTGGAATAGTGCACCATTACGTACGCCGTCACGTTGCACATCCGAAAACATACCGACAGATGTCCCAGGCATAGTGGTTTGTGTACCGCCTTGGGTTTGCACAGGCCCAACAGCCCAGCCTTCACCGTAGAAATACGTATCTGTGTCAACAGCCTCTACTGCATCGCGTGCTTCGAGTACTGCATCTTTCATCACTAAGTTCATTAAGTCGAAGCGGAATGCATCGAACTTAAAGTTGGCAGACCAAGAAACCAATGTATCTTTCATTAGTTTGGCCATCATAGCGTTTTCAGTTGCTGTATCTTCGCAGCAAGAGTCGGCAAATACTTCACCTGTTTGAATATTTAATCTGTGATAATACCCAGGGACAATTTTATCTAACACTGAGTTGTCCCATAAACCAGAAGAGCTGGTGTGGTTATATACAACGTCAAGAGATGCACGCAAACCCATTTCATGTAACGATTGAATCATTGCACGCATTTCAATAATTCGTGAAGTATCTTCAGGGTTAGTTGCATAGCTGCCTTCAGGTGCATTAAATGCATATGGGTCGTAACCCCAATTAAATCCATCTAAATCTCTAATGGCATTTAAAATATTACGGCCACGTTCACTGAGTGGGTCGTAAGTTTCTAATAAATCTTTTAATACCACATTGTCTTGAGCAAACTTACAAACGTCAGCTTCGCTGTTTACTGCGCATAACTCTCCAACTGTACTGTCTAACTCGATACGGTTGGCGATATTTTCATCAACTGATGCAATATCATTTGCAGGTAATACTTGGAAGTGTGTTAATCCAGCGTCTGCTAATGCTTTTAGGTGTTGAACTGGCGCTGTGTCATTGTGGGTAAATGCAAGGTATTTACCTCTGTGCTCTGCAGGGGTTGATTCATCCATAATTGAAAAGTCTCGGATATGGCCTTCGTATATGACGATATCTTCTGGATTTTCAACGGTTGGAATTGTGTGATTGTCCCAGTTTTCTGGTTTTAAATCATCATCGTTTAAGTCAACAAAACGTGCATAACGTCCATTTGTCGTTAAGCTAACAGCATATGGATCGATTACTTCGTAGTTTTCGAAGTTATCGTTTAATGGGTGGTAAACGCTGATGTTGTAACGGAATAATTTTCGGTCTAAATCAGCACGAGTACCTGTGTAGGACCAAATACCAGTTGTATCGTCAAAGGTCATTTCCATTTCGCCAGCAGCGCTATAATTTCCGCTGCTATCCATGTCGTTGTACAGCTTTAATTTTACCTCAGAAGCAGTAGGTGCCCAGACTGAAGCTGTTACATTGTCACCATCATATACAATGCCCAATGCTGCTTCATCAGCATCGTTGTCGCCCATAGTGTAAAGCGCGTCTAACACACCTGCTGTTTGCACTAGGGTGCCAGTGTATGGGTTGTCGGCAGAGTCAAGTGCAACCGCCACAATTCGAGACTGCAACATTTGTTTGGCAATCTCTTCATCCACAGCTTCGCCATCTTTAGCTTTAAATACAGTCATGCCATCGCGATACATCGCCCTTGCTTCCTGTGCGTCGGTTAAACCATCTTTATCATCGCGCACAAACTCGATATAAGGTACACCACGATACCCTACGCCAGGGAATAATTTTGGCATGGTTTGTGAGTAATATAAGCGGATGGTTTTTGCACTTGCATCGCCGAACAATACAGTGTCTTTGTCAAACCAGTGCGTTGCTTGTTCGGTGTTTAACTCGCGGATGCCATCTACAGGGTCTGTAGGTAAGCTAAAATACGGATCTACAGCTGCGCCGGTTTCTAAAGTGGTTTTACCAATTGAGATATACGAAAGGTTGTTTGGATTTGCTTCACCCAAAAAGGCCTTCATATCGCCGTCAGGGTATTTACTTGAACCTTCGTGAATAATAAAGTTTGCGCAATCGGTATGATCGTCGATTAGTTTGAATTTCCAGTAAAGGCCATAAGTTTCGTCATACCCTGATGGTAAGATACCCGTTGCCCAGTCGGTTGACCAGTAAGTGTCTTGGGTATAATCGTTGCTGTCGCCTTGAATAATACTATTTGGGTCAAATGCGTTACAAGTAGCATTGTTCCATGCATGAATTATAATTTGTTCGTCTGGGTTGCTATTTAGAACATCTGCTTCTGTGACGTCGTCCATTTTAAAGAATATGACTGCATGACCATCTTCTGCCAGCGCTAAGTCGGTTTCAGGGGCTTGTTCGTGACGCCCTTTACCTTGGCAGGCATTTAATATTGGGTTAAACACACTACCTGTACATGCTTTTTCTACTATTTCACAGGTTTTTGCGCCATTTTCATCCAATATAGGTGTGCCGAAACTATCTACTTTTATTGTGGATGGTGCTTGGCAAATTAACCCGCTATCTACTTGGTTAATGCTGTCAAACTCATCCAGCCCTTTTTCGTTTGACACGTTACACCCTGCTAATGCAGCGCTAACCGTGGCTGCAACAAGAGAGATGTGTATCTTTCTTTCTATCATGTGTTGTACTCCAGTGCTGAAACTCAGTTCGGAAAATTGCGCCCAATTTGGACATTGTGCTTAGCTTACAAAACCTCTGGTTAAGAAATGGTTAAGGAAAAAATGTTTTTTCTTAACCATTTCTTAACCGTGACTTAGTTAGTATGCAATTAATCAAGAATCCACTTGGTTGGAGTTTGTTGAAGATTTCGCCAACTGGAGCACACATTTTTAATTCGACAATATAAAAAGAGTTTGAGGATAGATGCATATGAGCCAATTCAAACCCAGCTTGTTAACTGCTGCCTTGTTAACCAGTGGTATGACCATGACTTCTTTACATGCACAGGAAGCGCAAGATGTAGAAGCAAACCAAGAGCAGGCGCAAGAAGAAGATGTAGAGGTTATTCAAATAACCGGTATGCGCCGCAGTTTAATTGAGTCAGTCAATATAAAACGATTCTCTGATACTATGGTTGATGCAGTAACCGCGGATGACTTAGGCTCATTACCTGACTTATCTATTTCTGATGCTTTGTCTCGCTTAGCTGGTGTGACAGCAATTCGTAACGGCGGCCAAGCGAGTGAGTTGAACATTCGTGGCTTATCTGGCCAATATGTGTTTGCGACTCTAAATGGCCGCGAGCAGGTGTCGACCGCGGGTGGACGTTCTGTAGAGTTCTCGCAGTTTCCATCTGAATTAATAACCACGGCCAAAGTGCATAAGTCACAAAAAGCTTCCTTAATTGAAGGCGGTGTTGCCGGTACGGTTGATTTGGAAACGGCTAACCCACTTTCATTAACTGATGACAGTAAAATGAACTTTAATGCGCAGCTTACAGGAAACTCGCGGGCGGGCGATCACCCAGACGCAGCTTCTGTAGGCCACAGGTTGAGTCTGTCTTATCAAGCCAAGTTTTTAGATGATACTTTAGGTTTAGCATTTGGGATGGCCCGTTTGTTCCAACCGCGTGTGTCAACTCAATTTGTTGGTTATGGTTTTGCTTACGACCAAGTGCGCTATGATGGTATTCAAGGGTTAAGTGATTGTGGTAACCCTGAGTCAGACCAGCACTGGCAAGAAAATGGTTGTTTGGCATATTCAAGTGGCTTTGAAATGATGTCGCGCGGTGGTGAAGATGAACGAAATGGTTTTATGACCGCGCTCGTTTGGCAACCGACTGATGATTTCTCAATTAAGGCTGATGGTTTCTATTCTACTTTTGACTCAAAGGCTTGGGATAGAGGGCTACAAGTCCAAGGCTTAGGTAGCATTAATTCGACCAACCATTTACGAAGCATTGAGATGCAGGATCCAACAATTGTCGGCAATGATGATATCGGCTACTCAATTATTGGTGCCACTTATTACTCGTCACTCAATACGCCATTTTCGAGCTACGATGACCCAGCTAACCCATGTAAAGCAACATCGGATGGTAAAATACAAGCTCCTTGTATCGATAGTCTATCTAACTCTGGGGTTAATCCTCTGCACATTAGTAATATGGCAGATGACGCAACCACTAGAAGTGATACCTTGACTTTGGGTTTAAATGCAACTTGGATACTTGACGATTTAACTATTTCGGCAGATTGGTCACATTCGAAAGCTTCAGAAGACTCGTTTGACCGCACAATGAGTATGTTGATGTTTGAAGATTCATCGGCGCAAACGCCAAAAGTTGAAACTGACCTTGTGCTTCAATACCAAATGGATGGTTTAAAAGTTCCTACAGTTAACATCTCTGACAAAGATGGTAATAAGGTTGATTTTACAGATCACACCAAAATGATGGTGACCAGTTATTCTCAGTTCCCACGTTATGAGGAAAACCAAGCGGATGCGCTACGCTTAGATTTAACCTATGAATTAGACAACGACTATATTCGCTCTGTTGAGGCAGGTGTGCGTGTTTCTGAGCGCAAACATTTGTTAGAGCGTAGCGTATGGTCTTATGGTGGACCAGGCCATTTTGAAAACGGTGAGCACTTAAACAAACGCTCTTGGGATGATATGCGCCAAGGTAACTATATTGTTTACGAAGGCGGCCAAGAGGTGCTACGTTTTGCGCCTTACCAGTTAAGTGCAGACGAAATTAAAACGGTTAACTTGGGCGGTGAATTTTCATCACTGCCTGCATTTATCGCAATTGACAATGAAGCTGTGGCTGACAAGTGGTTGGTTGATAGTCAAGGTAACCCATTAGACCGAGGTGCGGTTGATGTGTGGGCTGCAGATTGGACCATTACTAATGACCGTGAAATCAAAGAAGAAGTTAAATCTGCTTATATTATGGCAAATATTGACACTACAGTATTTGATTTACCATTAAGCGGTAATATTGGTGTACGTTATGTTGACACAGCACAAACGGCTATTGGTGTCGCGTCAGCTCCAACATCTCGTGAAATTAGACGTGATGAAAACGGTGATCCTGTTGTTGCCAATGACGGTCAAGTTGTTATGGATAATGTCCAAACAGGTGATGAAATTACCGATGATGTCGGTCGAACTGAAGCATCACATTTACACCGCGAAATTACTCACGAATTTGATAATTGGTTGCCATCGTTAAACTTAAACTTGTCTTTGACGGATAATGATAATCTTAAATTTGCTTATGCGAAAGTTATCGCGCGTCCTGATATGGCACAAATGGCGGTAAGTGGTAACTTTAACTACGAATATAATCGTGGTCGTGATGGTAAAGATGTTGTGCACTTGGATATGAGCACCAGTCCATATTTAGAACCATTCCAAGCGACTCAGTGGGATGTATCTTACGAGCACTACTTTACCGAAACGGATGGCACTTTCTTTGTTGCGTACTTTAATAAAGACATTCAGTCGTTTACAGATACTGTGACTATTTTCGATTTTCCATTTGCCGATGAGGGAATCGAAATGCCTCGTTTCTCTGATAGTGGTCGTCCAGTTGAGCCAGGTGATTTAACTGTGACGGTTAATAACGATACGGGTGGTTATATCCGCGGTTATGAAGTGGGTTATACTCAGACGTTTGACTTTTTACCAGCTCCATTTGACGGTTTGGGCTTCTCTGGTAGTTACTCACATACAGAAAGTGAAATTACTACTGTGGTGAATATTGGTAACGGTCAAGGTGATTTAGAAACACCTATTGAAGGTTTATCACCTAGTATCTATAGCTTTACTTTGTTTTACAATTACGACAATAAGTTTGAAACACATTTAAATGCTAAATATCGTGATTCTTATTTAGGTCGCCAAATTGCAACAGGGCAAGATCAATCGGCGTTTTTTGCTGAGGAGATGATTGTTGATTACCAAGCTAAATTTAACATTGGTGACAATATGAGTTTAATATTCTCGGTAAATAACTTAACTGATGAAGCCAACCGCTCTTATTTTGGTGACGAAAGTAAAACGGGTACGATTCAGTATTTTGGTCGTAACTACTTTGTTGGTTTCAACTATAGCCTGTAATTATTCATTCTTTGTCATCCTTGGTTAAGGATGTTTGACGCCAAGCCCATATACTTGTAGCCATGTATATGGGCTTTTTTGTTGTTTATTTATTCACCGAGTTGATCTATATTCTAATAAGCACTTCGCGCAGTTAAGGTAAGTAGTATGGCGATTAATTCAATTCAATCTGGTTTAAATCAATCTATTTTGCAGCAAACTTTTGCACAAAAGAAACCATCTTTAACCGCCAATTCACTAAACTTGGCGCAACAAAACCAAAGCCAAACAAAAGAACAACTGCTTGCGAGTGTCGCCACTCAACAAATTGGTGTTACAGGCAATTTACTGTCGGGAATAGGTAGAGGCGATCCGCTGACTGATAAGCTGGTATCTTTTTCTGTGCAGGCAAATACAGCATTAGCCAACAGCCAATTACCAACCGATGTAGGCAATGTTGTCGGACGTATTATCAACGAAACTGTTTAAAGCAACCGCAATTGAGGTTACTGGTTTCTATCGGTGCTTTGGAAAATTTTATCAGCAGAGCTTGGCACGAACCCATCAAATTGTTCACCATCTTCATTTGCAAAGCGCTGAGCAAATTCGTAGTAACAGGTCGGAATACTGTACATTCCATCGTTAAATGGCATTTTTTTCTGGTATGCCAATGTGGCAGATTGCAGCAGCAAATCTTGTTTTGAGCCTTTTATTTCGCCTCCATAGTTATTCAACTGATAGCCGACCAATTTTAATGATTGATTCACTTGTTCAATATTAATTTCGTCACCTTCTTTGGTTTTAAGGCTATTAACTAAAACAGTAAAGTGATTGGCATGAAAACCTAGCGCAGCCCACCACGCCGCATATTCTGATACATTTGCTAGGGCTAAATATTCATCATAGCTGCATGACCATAATCGACCCGCGTACAGCAATCGTTCGGTTTTGAGTTTGTTGGCTGGAATCTGTGTCACTTTATCGGTTAATAATGTTTGCAGCGCTTTTGGCAGCTGGTCTAGGATTAACTGCGAAATAAATATTTTTGGCCAGCTGGGTTCAGTTGGATGTTGGTAATATTTGGCTTTTAATTTTTTTTCCGGAAAGGTGTAAGTGTCTTGCTCAACAAAACCATACTTTTCAAAAAAGCTTGCTAATACGTATATATTTATTTTGGGGTGATCTAGGGTGCGCAGTGCGATGTGATCATTTTCGACTTGCGCATTTGGCGATAACAGGGCATGAATTTTATCCGCATCTGGGTTGAGTGCGACATAGTCAACCCAGAGTTTGTGCATTAAATGTGGAAAGCTTGCGCGCGCCATAACACCACCCATTGAGCATTATTTAATCTACTCAGTATAGTCGCGGATTTGTAACTGCGCTATGTTGGGCATGTTAGAGCAATTTTTTATTCCTACTTATTGATTTGCGAGTGGCAGTGCCGAGTCTGTTTGTCTGAGTAAATTTAAACTCTCTTTCGCAAAACCAGTACCAATTTCTTTATGGTAATTGAAGACAGTATGTGCGCCTATTTTCAATAACATTTCACCTTCATCTGCATATTGTGCGATGGCAGCAATTTGCCCTTGGTATTTACACAATTTAAGCTGCATTATTACATTTTTCATGTCGGCCATTGAAGGCAGCGCAAGCATTATAAGCTTAACTTGTTCTAGGTTAATTTGCTCCCAAAACTCAATATCTTCAGCATCTGCTAGTGCTACCTGTCTGTTGGCTGTTTGATGTTTGCCAATTCGGTCTGAGTCGGCGTCGATACCCCATACTTTATCGCCGATTAATTCAGACAATGAGTCGTAACTACCACTGCCAACTCGACCCATACCTACAATTAATATCTCTGCATTTGTCGGCAAGTTTGGACAAGTATTGTTCACTGTGGTTTCCGCTTCAAACTGCAGTATTTTTTGTTTATAACGACTGAAATATAAGTGGGCATTTTTAAACACTAAGCTGCTGACGATAAAGGATAGCGTCACTGCAATCGCGATTGCTACTAACCAATCAGCAGCTAACCAATTTTTATCAACGCAGATTTTGGCAACTATCAAACCAAATTCACTGAAGTTCATAAGTGCCATTGCGGTCAAAAAGCTGGTGCGGGCACGCAGCTTTAATTTGGCTAAAATATAGAAGAAGATCGCAAATTTAATCGGGATTAACGCCACCAGCGTTACAGCTAAAGTGAATGTTTCCCATGTTGGTAACGCGGTAAAACCGATAGAGATAAAAAAGCCGATTAAGAATAAATCTTTAAAGTTCATCAGCGATTTATATAACTCGTTTGATTTAACGTGCGAGCTGAGCAGCATGCCTGCGATCAGTGCACCTAAGTCGCCTTTGAGGTCAACGGCGTAAAATAATTCATAACCACCAAAAGCAAAGCAGAATCCAATTAAAGGTAACAATTCACCATGGCCAGCTTGGTCGAGCAATTTATTAAATAGTTTTCGTGCAGGGATCAGCAAGACCAGTAGTAAAGCCCAAATGCTTGGAAGGGCTCCTAATGCCGCAACTAAGAAGATTACCGCTGCAAAATCTTGAATAACTAATATACCGATAGATACTTTGCCGTGGCGGGTTTTTAATTCACCGGTTTCTTCTAATATTTTCGCAACGCATACAGTGCTAGAAAAACTCAGGGCAAAGCCTATTAGCGCAGCTGATTGCCAAGAAATATCGAACAGTGAAGTTGTGGTGATAATGCCAAAAAGTAAGCTGCCAAGGGTGACGATGCAGGTAGTTATTACCATGGGGGCAACCGCACCGCCTAGTACCACCTTGTCGGTTAATTCTTTAACTTTAACTTTAAGCCCTATTGTAAATAGCAGCAGCGTAATGCCTAAGTCGGCTAATGTTTCGACGTTCTGTAGTGGGGAGATACCATAGGCATTCATTGCAAAACCAGCAATTAAGTAGCCAATCATAGGTGGCAAACCTATTTGTTTTAACGCAAATCCAAATACAAAAACGATAAGAATCCAATAAAAATCCATGCAACTAACCCTGATGTCTCATTAATGGCTATGATAATGGAAAGCACAAGGTGTGTTAAGTAAGACTTTAACCAGAACAAATATTTAATATTAGGTTGCCCATGCAGGCAACCTGTTTGATATTGTGCTAAGGCGTCCGAATACTTTCAATCAGGTTGGCGATTTCGGCGGGTGGTTGTTTGCTGAGTCTTGCAACTAGGTTAGCGACTATAAAGTTGATTAATGCGCCTATTGCGCCAAACGCTTCTGGCGAAATGCCTAACCACCAATTATCAGGGGTATTTGCAAACAGCTCGCTACCCGGGACAAAAAAGAAACCTTTGTATGCGAATATATACAATAATGTGATGGTTAATCCAGCCAACATGCCTGCTGTTGCACCATAGTTATTAATGCGTTTACTAAAAATACCCATCATTAGTGCTGGAAAAATGCTGGCTGCGGCTAAACCAAAAGCCAATGCAACCACTTGTGCTGCAAACCCAGGTGGGTTAATACCTAAGTATCCTGCAATTAAAATGGCACACGCCATAGCAATGCGGCCGGCATTGAGCTCTGCTTTTTCTGAAATATTCGGGGTAAAGGTGCGTTTAAGTAAATCGTGCGAAATCGCTGAAGAAATGGCTAACAATAACCCCGCGGCGGTGGATAGCGCTGCGGCAATCCCGCCAGCTGCAACCAGTGCAATCACCCAATTGGGCAGCTGGGCTATTTCAGGATTGGCCAGCACCATAATATCGCGGTCAACTTTGGTCAACTCGTTGCCTTGCCAACCTTGTTGTGCTGCTGTGTGTGAAAATTCTGGGTTGTTGTCGTTATAGTACTGGATTTGTCCATCGGCGTTTTTGTCTTCTACTTGCAGCAAACCTGTCGTTTCCCACGTGCTAAACCATTGTGGTTTGTCGGCAACTGCCAGTGATTGAACTTTATTTGCGTGTGTTTGAGTGGTGCCTGCAACTTGGGTTATTTCGGGTTGGACTGTTTTTAATAAATTAAACATCGCCATTGCACCGACCGCCGGAGCTGTAGTGTACAAAATGGCAATAAAAACCAATGCCCAACCTGCTGAACTGCGTGCTTCTTTGACCCCAGGTACAGTAAAAAATCGAATAATGACGTGTGGCAATCCTGCTGTGCCTATCATAAGTGATAGGGTTAATAACAGTAGGTTTATGTCTGAGCCTTTTTGTTCTGTGAAGGCTGCAAAACCTAAATCTTTGAGTGTTGCATCTAGTTTATCTAATAGATATAACCCATCAGCGTTGGCCATTTCAGCGCCTAAACCAAGCTGGGGTAGAGGGTTGCCTGTAAGTTGTAGCGATATAAATACCGCAGGCACTGTGTAAGCAAATATTAAAATGACATATTGGGCTATTTGGGTGTAGGTGATGCCTTTCATTCCGCCTAACACCGCATAAACAAATACGATGGCCATGCCAACCATAACACCAGCTTCAAACTCAATTTCTAAAAAACGGCTAAATGCGACACCTACGCCTTTCATTTGGCCAATAACATAGGTAATTGAGGCAACTAAAAGGCAGATAACGGCAACGATTCGAGCACCATTTGAATAAAAGCGATCCCCAATAAATTCGGGGACGGTGAACTTGCCAAACTTACGTAAATACGGGGCAAGTAACAAGGCGAGTAAGACGTAACCGCCAGTCCAACCCATTAGATAAGCAGATGCATCATAACCGATAAAGGCAATTAAGCCTGCCATTGAAATAAAAGATGCCGCAGACATCCAGTCTGCTGCGGTTGCCATTCCGTTTGCCACAGGATGAATGCCTTTACCCGCTACGTAAAATTCCCCAGTGCTGCCCGCACGGGCTAAAATTGCAATGCCCATGTAAATACAAAAAGTGAAGCCTACAACAAGATAGATCATGTTTTGCAAATCCATTGTTATTCTCCTTGTTGATATTGTTGGTCGAGTTTGTTCATTTGTTTGGCATAGAAGAATATTAAGCCGACAAAGGTATATATCGAACCTTGCTGGGCAAACCAAAATCCAAGTGGGTAACCGCCGATTCGCCACTGATTTAAAAAGTCAGCTAGCAGAATGCCTGCACCAAAAGAGACTGCAAACCAAATGCAAAGACATATTGTGAGTAATTTGAGGTTGGCTCGCCAATATTGTTGAGCGCGATTGTGTGAATTAGCCATATTTTTCCCTAATTAAATTATGTTTATTGTAAATTTGCTATGTATATTAGGTTAGAAGGTAATCGGCATCTTGTCTCGGATTATGTGCTGGTGGTTAGATGCTGCCAGTAGTTTGGTGCTAATTTGGCAATTGTTTAAAGATGATATGTTGATTTATTTGCTTGAATGAGTTTGTTATCTTAAACAGTATTTTGAATGAATTAATTGGGATTATAAAGGTATGAAATTTAGCCAATTAGGGGCGAGTGGCCTGTCTGTTTCACGTGTGTGTTTAGGTACTATGACTTGGGGTAATCAAAACACTCAACAAGACGCAAATGAACAAATTGAATATGCATTAGCGCAAGGTATTAACTTTATTGATACTGCAGAGATGTATGCAGTGCCACCCAGTGCTGAAACTTATGGGGCTACTGAAACTATTATTGGTAACTGGATTAACGCTAATAAAGCTCGCCGTGAGGAGTTTATTCTTGCGAGCAAAATCGCTGGTAATGGTGTGCCTTGGATCCGTAATGGTGGTGATATAACGGGTGAAGCGGTTACTAAAGCGATTGATGATTCGTTGGCTCGTTTGCAAACTGATTGCATTGATTTATACCAATTGCATTGGCCAAATCGAACGTCTCCGCACTTTGGTAAACATATGCCAAACTTTATCTCGTTTACCGATGTGGATGGCGAGCAGCATACTCAGCAAATGCGTGAAATTTTACAAGCGGCAGAGCAGGCCGTTAAAGCGGGTAAAATTCGCTATTTAGGTTTGTCAGATGACACACCTTGGGGGATTAATCAGTTTGTGCAATTGAGTAAAGAATTCAACTTGCCACGTATTACTTCAATTCAAAATGAATTTAGTTTGTTGCACGCTAAAGACTGGCCTTATTTAATTGAAAACTGTGTTCACCAAGATGTTGCTTATTTACCTTGGTCACCTTTGGGTGGTGGTGTATTAAGTGGCAAATATTTGAATGGGGCAAAACCTGAAGGATCTCGTTGGAGTCAAGCTCAGCGCAATGGTTTATTCCGTGATACTGAAAACACGCATAAAGCGGTTGCTGCTTATAAACAAATTGCTGAACAGCATGGCATGACAGCAAGTCAGTTGGCGTTGGCTTGGTGTGATCAGGTTGATGGGGTTACTTCTACTATTATTGGTGCTACGTCTATGGCGCAGCTAAAAGAAGATATCGATGCCTTTGCTATTGAGTTATCGGAAGAAATTTTACAACAAGTGGCTGAAGTTCAACAGCAATATCCAGCACCTTTTTAGGTGTTTCGAATCCGCTGTGCACTATGTGGCATAGAAGCTCAAGTTGGTTGGGATATTTTTTGAAAAATCGCTGCAAGGCCATCCATGGCCCGCTCTCAAACGGTATCCCTACCGATTGGAAGTTTTTCAAAAAACACTCCCAACCAACTTTCACACATCAATTCAGCTGCTAAAAAGAAGTTTCTGCAAGAAGTTAAATTGTTCGGTAAAAGTAGGCTTAAATACGATTGGTTGGAAGGCTGAAGCAGCGCTTGAAGTGGTAATAAAGTGCTGGGGCAATAACTTAGAGCAAAATCTCTTTTTCAGGGATGAAAAAGCGAAGCTTACATGGACGTACTTGCAGCGTTTTTGCGAAAGTTATGGCCTAGCACTTTGTGGCATAGTTCATTGAGTCTAGCAGCAACTATTCCTGAACTACTTATTACCACTAATTCTATTCAAAACCAAAGACGCAGCAAAAAAACCAAAGGTGCCAGTGACAACTGTTGCAGCACCAAAACCCGTTGCACAATCTAACTTAGCCACTTCACCATTTTCAGGTTTAGCCAAACTAGTCTCTCCACAGGCGGTTGGATACTTTAACTGCTCAGTTGAATAAATTGCCTCTACGCCAAATTTACGTTTGGTATTTTTCGAAAAATTATACTCACGGCGCAAAGTGTTGCGCACTTTAGCGAGTAACGGGTCTTGAATGGTTTTGGCAAGGTCGGCCACTTTAATTTGGGTTGGGTCTAACTGACCGCCTGCACCGCCGATTGTAACAATACGAATTTTATTGCGTTTACAATGTGCAACCATAGCTGCTTTAGATAGGACACTGTCTGTTGCGTCGACAACATAATCGAGTTCATCAGTTAAGTATTCAGCTAAGTTCTCTTTAACAACAAAATCTTCAACTGCATTTACAACACAATCAGGGTTGATTAATTTTACCCTTTGCTCCATGGCTAGACTCTTAGATTGGCCATACTGGCCTGTTACAGCGTGAATTTGCCTGTTGGTATTAGATACACAAATATCGTCCAAGTCGAACACACTGAGTTTACCAATGCCACTGCGCGCCAAAGCTTCTACAATCCAACTACCAACGCCACCTAAACCTACAACTGCAACATGCGCTGCATTAATTTTTTGTAGGCCTTCCACGCCATATAAACGTTGGGTGCCACCAAAACGGTTGTCGAAATTGTCTGTACGCACTGCTATGCCTTTACCTAGTTACTGCAAAAGCGCGATTATATCTAATCTTGCATGTATACCCAAGCCACTTCTAACAGGCTATAGCGGTAAATTAAAACCAAACTGAAATTTATTTTGTTCGGTTATTAAATCATCGTCACTATAAATATATTGCAGGCCAAGGGTTAGATTAAGTTTGTTCATCAACAAAATATCAAAGTCCAATCCCACAACCATTTGGTTGATTTTTACATCAACTAAATTATTCGCTTGCTCAATATCATAGTGCCTAAAAGCTAATGCAAGCTTCTCACGGCGCAGTGAGAAAGGCGACTTTAACGAATACCATGAAAAGTTGAATACTTTAGATGCAGAAACTTCTGCAAAAGAGACTGATTTAGCGAATAGGTCTCCCTTAAGTGAAGGCAAAACAAATTTACTTGGATCTGGATTGGTAAATTCGTAGGTATCTTGCAGTTCAACACCCAAACGATTGAGTGGATCTATGCTTTGCAGATTACTTTGTGAATGTTTTATTTTTCCTTGTAGGTAAAACTCATTGGCAAGGTCGGTTGCTAGCAACATTTGCCCACCTGTTATTTTGCTTTCTCTATCTTCAGTTGCGTAGGCACTTACAGCAAAAGCCTCGTTATATAACCAGCTATTAGCATAGTGCTCGGTGCGGCTGATATTCAATGCAACTGATAACGGCTCACGCTCATTTAGTTTGTAGTCTTGGTAGTAATTTGTATCAATTTCGGCTCGCCAAAAACCCGTGTGTAAAAACGGAATTTTGATTTGTGCGGCAAAACCAGAATCACGCGTTTGTGTTTCACTGACATCGTCAAAGCCATTATTGGCAACGTAATAGGCTTGTAGGCCCAGCAAAGCAAATGATTGGTTGTTGCTAATACGCACGCCAATTAAATCTGAGTAATCGCTATCACGCATTGCCCACAATCCAATTTGTGTTCTATTTAAAGGGTCGGCAATAATGGCTTGCACGTTGTAGAGGGTTTTAATCTCTTCTTCACCTTTGTCATTTTCTTCAGTCACACTACCTAACGCAATGTGTGCACCGCTAAATCTGAGGTTATTCAATAAACCATAGGTTTTTTCATCAGTGATTTTTTTATCTGGTAACTCGGTAACGGCAACTTGTGGTTGTTGTTCAGTTAAGCTTTGTTTATCCCACAGCAAATTGACGACAAAAGGTGTTTGCTGGCTGACTTGTGGAGTCTCTAAAGCATAATAGTATTCGTTGGCGGCAATGGCGGAGACTAATATTTGGTTGTTAACTAGTTTTGCATCTATCACGTTATCTGCTGTGAGCACTCGTTCAATTGTGCCTCGATTAGTGCGATATAAGCTGCTGCCATATCGACTATTGGCAATAAAATAAACATGTCCTTGCTCATCGACATCAACCACTATGCCGTAGTGGCCAGTAAAACTAACCAGTGCCTGATTGTTTTTGAATAGTGTACGCTCGCGGCCACTTTGCACAAAATAGTATAAATTATCTTGATGGACTAGCACGGAGGAGTTTACTTGAGCATAGAATTTATCACCCACGTATAGCTGAGGTTGTTCAAATGATTGGCTGCTTTCAAAATAAACCGCGCGGCCATCTTGTAGGTAGCCTTGAACTATTTTACCTTCAGAGTTTTGTTTGATGGTTGCATTGTCGTTAAATAAACCTTGTTGGCTGCGCCAAACTGATGTTCTTCTGGAGGATACTGTGTAAAAACTGTCATCGATGGCAAACACTTTACCCAGAGCTAAGCTGGTTTTGGCAGTTTGTAACTTAGCTGTTGATATCTGAAACTGATTTAAAACAGGCGCACTCACCGCATCAGGGTTGGTTAAAAATATAATCTGCTCTGCCTGGCGATTCATCGGCGAAAACTGTTTAGACGTTGCGACTCTTTTACCCTTGGCAAATTGCATATCTTGTGTGTCTTGTCGTAATTTTTGTTGCCAAGCAAACAAGCTATCATTGAAATTAATGCCTAAGGTATTGCGCATCGGACGGTTTACCATAAACGGCCAATACCAGTGGCGTGAGCGCATCTTAAAATACTTATTTACTTTATCTAAACCATACTGCTCGGCTAAATAATGTTGATATTGTGAGCCAAAAATATAAAAACCTTCCGCATATGGAAAATTCAGTGTGCTGTTGTACATGCGCTCTGGAGTTAAATAACCAGCCTTAGCATGGACATTTGTCATAGCTCGATATAAACCACTATACAAGCGACCACCATTGCCATGCCACGACTCATTTAAGATTGCATTACCTTCTAAGATAAAGCTTGACTCAAAAATATTTGGATGAATGCTTGGTATAATCGGCGACATTAGACTGCCGTTGCCTAAAACCTTGTGCAAGGTTTTAGAAACAAAATTATTTTTGGCGGTCGTTTGATAATTATGCGCGGTTTCGTGCAATAACAGGGTATCTAACCATGAGGTGGCAGCAAAATAGTCGACCATTTGTGCACCGCCCATATAGTTGATTTGTCTGTTGACTGGGTAGGGGGTGGCAAAACCGTTGGCAATTTGATTGTGCGATGACATTAAGCCAACGTATAAAGTATCGTCTAACGCAAAACCAAAGGTTTGTTGGTATTGCTGTTGCAAATATGCTTCGACAGCAGCCGCATGTTCGGCATGCTGTTTATGTTCTTTAGGAAAGATGAGTCGGGTATTGGCAACATCTTTTGTGTAATAAGTTTTATCGTGAGCAACGGATGTTTCGTTTTGTTCAACCAGTCCTTGCGCTTGCGTTTGCAATGAGATAGTTAACGTGAGCAACCCGAGATATTTGTACATGTTATTCCTTGAACTTATGATTATTTGTTGTCGAACAGCGTTTGTTTGCTTGCATCATATCAGAACAAGATGAAGAAAATAATTGAATTAATCATGGTGGGGGAGATGAGGTTTATTCAGCAGAATAAACCTCATTGTGTTAGTGGCTGTTATTGTGTTTGTTTGTATTTACGCCAGCTGCCAAACTCGCTAATGTTTTTACCAGTTTGTGCGCTACTTTCAGCAATAAATCCGTTAATAAAGCGGCCATCTATCAGTTCAACTTTACCTATACCTAAAGGTTGAGCAATGCCTTGAACAAACGAAGCAAAATGTTCTGTGGGCATTCTCCATACTTCAACTTCAAAACATTGAGTATTTTGATTAGAGCGAATGAGTGCTGGTCGTTCGACTGTGCCCGCTACAGCATACATTTGATAGGCTTTGGCTGTGGTGGTTTGCTCTAGCAATACAGCGTTGCGTTCGGTCAATTGCCAATTAAGCGCCATTCCAGATAGGTGGGCTCCACAGACCACTATATCAATAAAACCCAGGTTGTTGGAAGGTAAAGGGGCGGAAGTAAACGGCAAGTTTGTTGCCCCTAAGCTGAGTTTATTGTGCTGCATTATTTTATCAGCATAAGCCAGCAGTTTTTGGTCTTGTAAGGCAAAGCTGAACAGAGTGATACCAAATGGCATTTTATTGCTGGTAAAGCTCGTTGGTACTGCAATGGCTGCAAAATCTAATAAATTCATAAAATTGGTGTAGTAACCAAGGTTTGAATTAAACCCTATCGGATTTTGGCTTATCTCATTGCGAGTATAATGTCGTCCTGCGGTTGGAGTGACTAAAAAGTCAGCTTGCTCAACCAGTAAATCTGCCTGTTTTTTCAACGCTTGTAATTTGTACAAAGCGGCAAAACAATCGGTTGCGAAAGGTTTGTTTCCAGCCGAAATTATGCTGTGAGTAACCTCTAGCATAGCTTGCGGTGTGTTTTCGATAACCTCTTTTGTGGCTAAATACCGCTCTGCTACCCAAGGACCCTCATACAATAATTTGGCTGCTTGTAGCATGGGGGAAAAATCTAATTCGAGTTTGTGCCCGCCTAACTTTTCAAGCTTAGACACCGCTTTGTTGAATTCTGTTTGATAGGCTTGGTCACCAAAAAACTCGAGCTGGTCAGCTAGTGGAATTGCAAAGGTAAAATCTTGTTTGACTGCTACCGGCTGTTGGTTGGCTAAGGGGTTGGTTCGTGCATAACAATCATCAACATCATATTCGGCTGCAACCTGAAACACAGTATTTGCATCATTGGCAGTTAACGCAAAAATACTGACACAGTCTAAGCTGCGACAAGCAGGTACCACGCCTGCGGTTGATAACAATCCTTTAGTTGGTTTTAGGCCTATGAGATTATTAAAGCAGGCTGGCACTCGACCTGAACCTGCAGTATCTGTACCCAAAGCGAAACTTACTGTAGCAGAGGCAGTTGCTACCGCTGAACCTGAGCTTGAACCGCCAGAAATATAATCCGCATTAAATGCATTTGGGGTTTCACCATAGGGTGAGCGTGTACCAACTAGCCCAGTTGCAAACTGGTCTAGATTGGTTTTTCCAATTGGAATAGCGCCCGCGTCTATTAATTTTTCTACAACAAATGCTGATTTTTCTGGGATGTAACTAAACTGTGGGCAAGCTGCTGTTGTTGGTACATGGGCCAAATCAATGTTGTCTTTGATCGCAAAAGGGATGCCATAGAGTGGATGTGTTTGTGGCGATTTATCTTTTAAGTTGGCTAAATACGCATTGATTTGTTGTTCGGACAATATGTTCAGCCAGATAGCCTGGCCTGTGTCGGCTTGTTGTGCTTTTGCTTTATCAACAGCGGCAAATATAACCGATTCTGCAGTTAGGGTGTTATTGCTATATGCTTGGCGTAATTCACTGATTGTTAGGTTGATTGCGCTCATATTAAGCTTCCTCCAATATCATTAATGCTTGCCCTGCTTGAACTTGTTGTCCTTCTTTAACTAAAACTTTTATAACTTTTGCGCTTTCTGTAGCAGCGATATCAATCTCCATTTTCATTGACTCAAGCACAATCATAGATTCGCCAGAGCTGACTTGTTGGTTTGTTTGGCAAGATACCTTCCATACACTGCCAGCTGCTGTTGCTTCCATTAAATATTGTTTATCGGTTAATTGTATTTGTTCAGTTTTGGTCTGGGCATCAGCTTCGAATGAATAGTTGAGCGCGCCCGTGCGTTTCCATTCCGCCATTTCTGCGGAAAATGCTTGTTCACGTTGCTGGGTAAATTGTGCAATTTCGGCTTCATTGGTTTTCCATTGTTTAATTAGCTCGGGCATAGACACGGTCGCAGACTCTATTTTCGGTTGCCACTTGCCCAGTGGAAAATCTTGACGAATTTGGGTGAGTTCTTCGTGGCTGACAGGGTAATACTTAACTTGATCGAAAAAACGTAGTAGCCATGGCTGGCTGAAAACTTCATTGCTGCGATAGCGATTCCACATTTGTACTGTCCGGCCTACAAACTGATAGCCGCCTGGGCCTTCCATGCCGTAAATGCACATGTAGGCACCGCCTATACCAACAGAGTTTTCCGCTGTCCAGGTACGTGCAGGGTTATATTTAGTGGTCACTAGACGATGGCATTTGTCTAATGGTGTTGCGACTGGTGCGCCTAAATACACGTCACCCAAACCTAAAACTAAATAATGTGCATTAAATACAATATCTTTAACTTGTTCTATGCTCTCTAAGCCGTTTATGCGTTTAATAAACTCAAGGTTAGAAGGGCACCATGGGGCATCTTTACGCACTGATTGCACATATTTATCAATAGCTTGCTGACACGCAATGTCATTCCAGCTTAAAGGTAGGTGGACGATGCGCGATTCAAAGCTTAGCTGCCTAGTGTCTCCTAAACTTAAATCGATATCTTTTATCATTTGGATTAATTGATAAACATCAACAGTTAAGTTGTCATAGTGAATTTGCAATGAACGAATGCCCGGCGTTAACTCCAATACACCCATGATATTTTTTGCCTGCAAAGCTTCCAGCAACGCCTGTACACGCGCACGTAAAGTTAAATCCAATACTAATTCACCGTATTCCGCCAATAAAAACTTGTCTCCCGCTGCGCGGAACACTAAGTTAGGTTCACCGTCGTCGGTTTCTAGTGTGTCCAAAATGGGTGTGTTTATCGTCGCTGGTGCATAGCTAATAGTTTGATTCGTTAAGTTTTCAATTTGGTTGTTTTGTGCGATCTCAATTTGTTTGGCTGTGGGTAAATCAACCACTTCGAAATTTAAGTTATCTCCGGCTTTCAGTTGTCCCAGTTTCCACAAATCTGCTGCAATTACGGTAAATGGACAAACAAAACCGCCTAAACTTGGGCCATCAGGGCCTAAAATTACTGGCATATCTCCAGTAAAGTCTACCGTGCCGAAGGCGTAGGCGTTGTCGTGAATATTAGATGGATGTAAACCTGCTTCTCCCCCAGTTTCTCGTGCCCATTGAGGTTTTGGGCCAATCAATCGGATACCCGTTCGGCTTGAGTTGTAATGAATTTTCCACGTGTGCGACTGAATGGTTTGGATATCTTGTTCGATGAAAAAGTCAGGTGCACCATGAGGGCCATATACGACACGTACTGTCCAGTTGTTGGTGAGTGGTGCCACAACATCTGCGGGTATTTGGCTAACTGTTGTATTATTTAACTGATTTGCTGATTTTTTTATCGATAGGAAATCACCTATGCGCAACGCTCGGCCACAATGACCACCGAATTGACCCAAGGTGAAAGTACTCTTACTACCTAAATAATCTGGGCATTGTATGCCGCCACTTACAGCTAAATAGGCCCGCGCTCCAGCTGCGGTAACTTTACCAATTTTTAGTGTTTGACCCGCTTTAATTGCAATTACTTGGTGGTTGTTTTGTGCTTGATCGTCTAAGGTGATCTCAACTTCGGCTCCCGAAATTGCAACTTGGCAATCGTGATAGAACTTTAGAGTCGGCCCTTGTAGGGTGATCTCTAAACCCGCAGCATTGGTTGAATTGTTGAGTAAGCGATTGGCTAATTGGAATGAATAAAAATCAAACGGGCCTGATGGCGGTACGCCAATATCCCAGTAGCCAGTGCGCGCGGGATAATCTTGAATTGTTGTCATAGTGCCAGCTTTCAATACTTCAAATCCGGTAAAATTGGCTTTAAAGTCATTTAAGCTGCGAGTGAAAATTTTACCTTGCAGAAAACTTTCATTGGCTAAAACTTGCTGCACATAATCTATATTGCTAACGACACCATAAAGTTTAGTGTTGGTTAATGCGTTGTCTAACTTGGCTATTGCCGCGTGTCGGTTGTTTGCATGAACTATTACTTTAGCTAGCATAGGGTCAAAAAATGGAGATACGGTTAAACCAGCCTCTACCCAGTGGTCGACTCTGGCGTTTTCCGTTGGCCATTCTACTTGGGTGAGTAAACCAGCAGAGGGTTGAAAATTTTTGGCTGGGTTTTCAGCATAGATACGTGCTTGTATTGCATGGCCAATCGGCTTTAGCGTCTCCAAACAAGATAAATCAGTAGCTTCGTTGAGGACACTTTCACTAAATGCAACTTTGAGCATCCATTCTACTAAATCTACTTGGTAACACATTTCGGTTACACCATGCTCAACCTGTAAGCGGGTGTTAACTTCAAGGAAATAAAATTTGTCTTGGTCGTGGTCGTAAATAAATTCAACTGTGCCTGCGTTTAAATAATCAACCGATGCCATTAAATTTTTAGCTGTTGTCAGCATCGCGCTGCGGGTGGCTTCAGGTAAGTTGGGTGCTGGCGTTTCTTCGATTACTTTTTGGTTGCGACGCTGGCTTGAACAGTCACGCTCACCTAAAGTGACAACCTGACCAAAACCATTCCCGATAACTTGAACTTCTATGTGACGCGCTTTTTCGACAAATTTTTCTACAAATACGCCATCGTTAGCGAAATTCTGCGCGCCTAAATGTTTTACGTTTATAAAAGCTTTTTCTAGCTCTGCAATTGAGTCGCACTTTTGCATACCGATACCACCACCGCCAGCAGTGCTTTTCAACATGACGGGAAATCCGACTTCTTTAGCGTAAGCGACCAGTTCGGCTAAATCTGCAATGAGCCCGCTGCCTGGGACCAAAGGTACATTCGCTTGTTGTGCTATTTCGCGAGCTTGATGTTTTAATCCAAAATCAATCATTTGCTGTGCGCGGGGGCCAATAAAGCTGATATTTAGTTGTTGTAGTTTTTCAGCAAAAGTTGCATTTTCACTTAAAAATCCATAGCCAGGATGGATTGCCTGAGCGCCTGATTGTTTGGCGATGTCTATTATTTTCTGTTGATTTAAATAGGTTGTTGCAGCAGCACCGTCGCCTAAACTATAGGCTTCGTCGGCCTGAGTTACGTGTAAAGATTCTTTATCTGCTTCAGCGTATACAGCAATACTTTTTATACCGAGTTGTTTTAAAGTGCGAATGATACGGCTGGCGATTGCGCCTCGGTTGGCAATTAGGACTGTGTTAAACATAGTATTTCACTCGTCTTCGCGGGTCGTCCCGCTTCAAACAAAAGTAACCGGGTCGTCCCGGATACTGCGCTTTGCGCGTTACGCCCAAATTAACACTTCAATCGGCGTTGGGTTGTAGGCATTACAAGGGTTATTGAGTTGCGGACAATTGGAAATTAATACCACCACATCCATTAATGCTTCCAACTCGACATACTTGCCTGCACCACTAATACCGTCGGCAAATGTCAGTTTACCGTCAGCCGTAACAGGAACATTCATGAAAAAGTTAATATTATGAGTAATATCCTTTTTGCTCAGTCCCAGCTCTTCGTTTTCTGCAATCGCTAATAGCCAACTATCACGACAGGCATGCATGCATTTTTTTTCAAGTGCGTAGCGCACTGTATTGCTTTCGGTTGCACAAGCCCCTCCAACGGTATCGTGTCGACCACAGGTGTCTGCAACAATTTTTAGCATAGGGTTACATTCGTCAGACATTAACACGCTGCCTGTGGTTAGATATAAGTTACCCTGTTCTCGAATAGTATCAGTTGCGCTATAGCGCTCGCTTACATCATTGGCGTTATAAAATAAGGTATCAGCGGCCTGATTACCTTCTAAATCCAATATGCGAATGATTTGGCCTTTTTTAACTACTTTTAGGTAGTAATCACCAGCGTCTACGACGTCACGAAAACTGGCTTGTTCAACTTGTAATTTGCTCTGCGTAATCATAATTTTATTCCTATAACCCTAAATGATATAAACGGTTGTTTTCATAGCCACGTTGATTCTCGGGGCATGAGTTTTTGCAAAGGTCATCTTCTGCGATAGGTGCAGATGTTAAAATTTGATACTCCACTTCAAACTGGGGGTATTCAGTTGATGAGCTCAGTGGGTGCGGGCAAGTATGAAATAACACCAAGGTGTCCATTTCAAAACGCAGTTCAATAAAGTCGCCTGCTGTAGATTGCTGTTCGGCGTATCGTAAGTGCCCCTCGTTGTCGGGCTCTACTTTAGTGAATACGTTTAAGTTTGCTGCGAGATCTTGTTTATTTAAACCGTATTTGGCGCCTTCGACTAAAAATGCATCGAAGCCATTTTGTTTCCAGTGGTTTCGATGATTTTGGTAATCTCGCTTCCCCCACTTTTGAGTCACCATAGCTGCATTGCTATTACCACAAACAGTGTCGTGCCAACCAAAGCTGTCGTCGGTAATTGCGCAAAAAATTCGTCCCATATCAGAATATAAACAGTGGCCTTTAGTCAGTTTAAAGGTGTGTTGACATTTCAATGTATCAGGCGCGTTATAGCGTTCTAGCAGGTTGTCGGGGTTGTAAAACAACACGCCAACGTTAGCGCCGCCTGTTTTGTCAATCAAGCGCAAGCTGGTACCCCGGCGCATTTTCATGGACCAATGTTTGCCTGATGGCAGACTGTCTTTGTATAAAATCATATATTGATCACCTCTTTTGTATATTTTTTCGCGATTATTTCGCTGACTTGTTGAGTCGATTGATTTTGCAACTGGATGTCATAAGTTACGCAAGCACCATAGGCGTGTGGCGCTTGAAGATCTTGGCGAACCTTATCAAATACCCAAAGGCGAGAGCCGAGCTCGAAACCTTCTTGAATGTCGTGAGTCACCATAAAAATAGTCAGTTTGTTTTCTTTCCAGACTTTTCGAATAAGCTGGTGCATATCTTTACGAATGCCTGGGTCGAGTGCGCCAAACGGTTCGTCTAGCAATAAGATTTTGGGCGATTTCATCAACGCTTGAGCTATGGCGAGTCGTTGCTGCATACCACCTGACAATTGATGCGGGTATTTATCCACCGCATGACTTAAACCAACAGCTTGAATAAAAGTCATTGCCTTGTCTTTTATTGCTCGTTTCTTTTTGCCAAACGTACGGCCTAAAAATCTAGCTGCACTAAACTCATCAGCTATCATGACGTTTTGCAAAACACTTAGGTGTGGAAATACCGAGTATTTTTGGAATACAATGCCACGTTGTTCATCGGGCTCTGCCGCGATTGGTTGATTGTTTAGTAGAATTTGACCTCTAGTTGGAGTTTCACTCCCTAAGATCATTTTCAGTAACGTGGTTTTTCCGCAACCTGAAGCACCGACCATAGAGACAAATTCACCTTCGTCAACTTTGAGTTTGAGACGCTCAAGGATTTGTACCTCACCATAAGATTTCCAAACATTTTCAATTGATAACAAACTCATTTAGCCGCCTCCTGTTGGTGATACCAAGGGAAGCAAAGCTCTGAAAGTTTGCGTAGACTAAAGTCCATTGCGAATGCTAAAGCTGTGATCCACATAACGTAGGGTAAAATTACGTCCATTGACATGTAGCGACGTACTAAGAAAATTCGATAACCCAGTCCTTCTTGGGCAGCAATTGCTTCTGCGGCAATTAGAAATAGCCAAGCTGTGCCAAGCGATAGTCTGACCGCGGTTATTAACCTAGGCATGATTTGCGGCAACACAACACGTGTTGCGAGTAACCAAGTTGATGCCCCCAAAGTTTGTGCTTTGACCATAATTTCAGTCGGCAGCTGGCGAACTTGATTTTGGATGTCTCGTATGATCACAGGTGCAGTACCAATAATTATCAGCATTACTTTGGCAAGTTCACCTAAACCAAATGTGATAAACAATATTGGCAATACTGCCATAGGCGGAATCAGCGATATTATGGTGATCAACGGCGAGAAACCCGCACGAAATGTTGGTAGTAGCCCTGAAAGGACACCTAAAATCAACCCCATTGTGGCACTGATGGCTACGCCTAAACCTATGCGATAAAGGCTTGCTGCGCTATCAACCCAAAATAAGTACTCGCCGCTGCGTTTATCTTCAGTAAAAGCCAATCGGTCAATTGCTGCCGAGATTTGGCTAAAGCTCGGTAGCAATTTATCGTAAGGGTTTGCTGCCAATCGTTCATTTGAAGCTGACCAATAGATCAGCAACATGATTACAAACGGAATGATTGCCAGAAAAACTTTTAGCGATCGGTTTGGCTCAATATTGACAAGTTTTTTCATAAACTTTCGCCTATTTGTTTATAGCTTATTGTCGGCAGCCATTTGCATATAAGTTGGGTCAAAACGCAGCTGAATATTGGCTGGATTACCAAATACGCCAGCTGGTGTTTCAATCCCTATAAAGCCAGCGTCAGGTGCTCCTTCGCCTAATATTCCGTGTTTAAAAGAAAATTCCGCAACGTATTTCATTGTTTGCGTGAGTTGTTTATTGTTGGTAAAAGCAACCGCATCGGCGGCGGAATAAAACATCTTGGTGCTGGCTAATTGTGCTTTGTAACCAGCTAAATCTGTGCCGGATGCTTTCGCCATATGGGTGAGAACTTGGTCATTTTTCATCTTACTCATAATTTCATACCAAGCACCGACCAAGGCTTTACCAAAGTTTGGATTGGCTTGGAGTGTTTGTGTATTTACGACTAACAAGTCGATGATTTCACCTGGAATATCTGACGAATCAAATACTTTTTCAGCGGTTGGTTGAGCTGTAATTTCCGACAATAGCGGGTTCCACGTCACCACAGATGTAACATCTTTGGTTGAATACGCGGCAACTAGATCAGCATCAGAGGTATTAACAACATTGACATCGCGTTCAGTCATACCAACCGATTCTAAACCGCGTGCTAATAGGTAATGCGATACACTGAGTTCAACTAAATTAACCGTTTGACCTTTAATATCAGCTAGGCGGGATTTATTTTTAAGGACTACACCATCATTACCGTTGGAAAAGTCGCCGACAATCAAGGCAGTGCTATCAATAAAGCTAGCGGCTGGTATGGTCAGTGCGTCCATATTGGTCATAGTACAAGCATCAAATTGTCCTGCGCTATATTGATTAATTGACTCTATGTAGTCGTTAATCTGCACTACGTCTATTTCGATGTTATATTTGTCAGCCCACTTCTTGACTATGCCTGAGCTATCGCCATATTCCCACGGCATCCAACCAACGTAAATTGACCAGCATATTGAAAATTTATCTTTTGCAATAGATTGATTTGAAAGGGTTAATGCGAGTAGTAGCGCGAGTGTTTTTATGCTTTTCATGTTGCGTTCTCCAAAGTTTACACGGATTCTGGGCACAGGAGGTCTCATTAAATTGAACCTCCCGGGCTTTTATCCCGCCGTGTAACCCTTGCTGACGCAAACACTAAAACCACAAGCAACATTGCTTTAGGAAGTTGTGCAGCTAGGTTGGCAACTCTCGGACCAGGCATTTGTTTTAGTAACAAACCGGAACCCTAGTCGCCCGTTTAGCTTAGTGCTGGTTCAACTTAATTGAACCCCTGCAACTAAGAAAAAGCATATACTATGCCAAATCGAATTAATAGCCTTTTAATAGCGATTGTGGCATGTTTGCGCATAATTGACGTAACATAGTTGACAAACTGCAGGGGTATTTTGCTCGGTATTGGTGCATTTGCACTGTTGTGATTCATGAGTTTGGAAAATTTTAGGAGGCAAGCGTGATAATTGATTTAGCTAAGCTATCACCAACGGAAGTATATTTCTTGATGACTCAAACCGTTGTACCTAGGCCAGTCGCTTGGGTATTAACCCAGCATAAAAATCAGCATTTTAATTTAGCACCATATTCATATTTTACTGCGGTTAGTAGTGAGCCGCCGTTATTAATGTATTCAGGTGGAAAAAAGCCAACGGGGGAGTTGAAAGATTCAATCGCTAATTTTGAATATAACAAGCAGTGTGTTGTGCATATTGCCTCTGCCAGCCAAGTTGAGCAAATGCAAAATAGTGCTACAACGCTTGCCGCTGAAGAATCAGAGATAGATGCTTATGATATTGAAACAACTGAATTTGAAGGCTTCCCTTTACCTAGAGTTAAAGAGTGCCCAATTGCGTTTGGTTGTGAATTACACCAAACAACCGAGATAGGTGCAAAACCACAAACTCTAGTATTTGTAGAGATCAAACAAATTTATATTGCCGATGATGTAGTTGGGGTTGATGCTAAACAAAGATTAAAAACCGATGTACTAAAAATTGACCCAATCGCCAGGTTAGGTGGTCGTGAATATGCGAACTTGAAAGAAATCGTGTTGGCTAAAGGTTGATGTGTGGAATCTATGAGTGGTTTGGGTATAAAATGCGCGCACAAAATAGTAAGTAGGTAAGGTTGAAATGACAAAGATCGGTATTTTCGGCGCCAATGGCCGAATGGGGCGTGCGTTAATTGAAGCGTGTGAGCAAAACGAAGCGGTAACATTGCATCAAGCTTTTGTCCGTGAAGGCTCTGCATTTAACGGTATTGATGTGGGCGAAATCGCTGGTATTGGTAGTTTAGGTTTACCTGCACAAGTTTGTACGGATGCTGCCTCTGCTGATGTGTACATTGATTTCACTCTACCGGATGCAAGCATTAATAATATTCGTTGGTGTGTGGCGAACAATAAACCAATCATCATTGGCACAACAGGTTTTAGCAAAGAGCAATTGGCAGAAGTTAAAGCTGCAGGTGAGAAAATTCCAGTTGTTTTTGCTGCAAATATGAGTGTTGGTGTTAATTTATTGTTTAAGTTGCTTGAAATGGCAAGTAAAGTCATGGGTGATTATACAGATATTGAGATTTGGGAAGCGCACCACAGGTTTAAAAAAGATGCACCTTCAGGTACAGCATTGGCGTTAGGTCAGGTGATTGCCGATACCCTAGGTCGAGATCTAGATGAAAAAGCCATTTATGGGCGTGAAGGCAATACTGGCGAAAGACCGCGTGATGAAATAGGCTTTGCAACAATCCGCGCTGGCGACATAGTGGGAGAGCACACTGTGATGTTTGCCGATATTGGCGAGCGTATCGAAATTACCCACAAAGCATCTAGCCGTTTAACTTTTGCAAAAGGTGCGGTTCGTGCGGCCCATTGGTTGAGTGATAAACCAACAGCGCTTTATGATATGCAAGACGTTTTGGGCTTGAAGTAGCGAATAAACTTGTACTTTTGTCTATTTTAGGAATTTTTAGCGGTTAAATGAGTATTTTCCATGGTTTTGCAATTTTTATTAGCAAAAAAGGATGAATTCATCTAGAATAGACAAGATTTATCTGCAGCGAATTGAAAGTTCGCTCTCATTCACATTCACAGAATTTCAAAAACGGGTTGCTGTTGTTCAAATGGCTCCCGTTTTTTAATGTTCAGGAGGTCGTTTTGGCTGAAACCGCCTTGCTAGTGCTAGAAGATGGCACTGTATTCAAGGGCACCTCAATTGGTGCTGAGGGGATGTCTGTTGGTGAAGTAGTATTTAATACTTCAATGACAGGTTATCAGGAAATATTAACCGATCCATCCTATGCTGAGCAGATCGTAACGTTAACTTATCCTCATATTGGCAACACAGGAACCAATGCAGAAGATGAAGAGTCTGCAAACATATGGGCCAAAGGCTTAGTTATTCGAGATCTCCCACTACTCGCTTCAAACTTTAGAAACGAACAAAGCTTATCAGAGTACTTAGCGGCTAGAGGCATTGTTGCAATAGCGGATATCGACACGCGACGTTTAACTCGAATCCTTCGCGAAAAAGGTGCACAAAACGGTGCAATTATTGTTGGTGATGATGCCGACAAAGCTTTAGCAGCAGCAAAAGCTTTCCCTGGTTTGAAAGGCATGGATTTAGCCAAAGAAGTAACAGTATCTGAAAGCTACCAATGGAATGAAAAAACTTGGCAATTAGGCGAAGGCCACCAAGTTCAAACTGATAAACAGTTTAAAGTAGTTGCATATGATTTTGGCGTTAAACGTAACATTTTACGTATGTTGGCAGACCGTGGTTGTGATTTAACTGTTGTTCCTGCGCAAACGCCAGCAAGTGAAGTGCTTGCAATGAATCCAGATGGTATTTTCTTATCTAATGGCCCAGGCGACCCTGAGCCGTGTGATTATGCAATCGCAGCTATTAAAGACATCTTAGCAACTGACATCCCTGTGTTCGGTATTTGTTTAGGTCACCAATTGTTGGCTTTGGCCAGTGGTGCAAAAACGCAAAAAATGAAGTTCGGTCATCACGGTGCTAACCACCCTGTACAAGATTTAGAGTCAGGTGTTGTTATGATCACGAGCCAAAACCACGGTTTTGCGGTAGATGAAACAAGCTTGCCGGATAACCTAGCCGCGACACACAAGTCATTGTTTGACGGGACTTTGCAAGGTATCCATCGTACGGATAAGCCAGCATTTAGCTTCCAAGGTCACCCTGAAGCTAGCCCAGGCCCACATGAGGCGGCGGTTTTATTCGACCACTTTATTGAGTTAATGCAAGCTGCAAAAGCTAAATAACGAGCCAGATAGAGAGACTGCAATGCCAAAACGTACTGATATTAAAAGTATTTTGATTCTTGGAGCTGGCCCAATTGTTATTGGTCAGGCATGTGAATTTGATTATTCAGGTACACAAGCCTGTAAAGCTTTAAGAGAAGAAGGTTACCGAGTTATCTTAGTTAACTCTAACCCTGCAACTATAATGACAGACCCAGAGATGGCGGACTCAACTTATATTGAGCCAATCCATTGGGAAGTGGTTGCTAAAATTATTGAAAAAGAACGTCCTGACGCTGTATTGCCAACAATGGGCGGTCAAACTGCACTTAACTGTGCGCTTGATTTAGATCACCATGGTGTTTTAGCTAAGTTTGGTTGTGAATTAATCGGTGCAACGGCTGATGCAATCGACAAAGCTGAAAACCGTGAGCGTTTCGACCAAGCGATGAAAAACATCGGTCTTGAGTGTCCGCGTGCTGAAACAGCCCACTCAATGGACGAAGCTATGGATGTATTATCACGCATTGGCTTCCCATGTATTATCCGTCCGTCGTTCACTATGGGTGGTTCTGGTGGTGGTATTGCGTATAACATCGAAGAATTTGAAGAGATTTGTACTCGTGGTTTAGACCTATCTCCAACCAGCGAATTATTGATAGATGAATCATTAATTGGTTGGAAAGAGTATGAAATGGAAGTGGTTCGTGACAAAAAAGACAACTGTATCATTGTTTGTTCAATTGAAAACTTTGATCCTATGGGGGTTCACACAGGTGACTCTATTACAGTTGCGCCAGCACAAACCTTAACTGACAAAGAATATCAAATCATGCGTAATGCCTCTATGGCAGTATTGCGTGAAATCGGTGTAGAAACCGGTGGTTCAAACGTACAGTTTGGTATCAACCCTGATACGGGCCGTATGGTAATCATTGAGATGAACCCACGTGTTTCTCGCTCATCTGCATTAGCCTCTAAAGCAACGGGTTTCCCAATTGCGAAAATCGCCGCTAAATTAGCGGTTGGTTATACGCTTGATGAGTTAGACAATGACATTACCGGCGGTAAAACACCTGCATCGTTTGAACCTTCAATCGATTATGTTGTTACTAAGATCCCAAGATTTAACTTTGAAAAATTTGCAGGTGCAAATGACAGATTAACCACGCAGATGAAATCTGTTGGTGAAGTTATGGCCATTGGCCGTAACCAACAAGAGTCAATGCAAAAAGCCTTACGTGGTTTAGAAGTGGGTGTTAATGGCTTTGATCCAATCATTGATATCACCGACTCAGAAGCAAAAGCGAAAATTCGCCATGAATTGAAAGAGCCAGGTGCAGAGCGTATTTGGTACATCGCTGATGCATACCGCGCTGGTTGGACGACAGATGAAATTTTTGCCATTACGAAAATCGATAAGTGGTTCTTAGTTCAAATTGAAGATTTAGTTAAATCAGAGCAAGCTGTTAGTGAAAAAGGTTTAGCTGGTTTAGATAAAGATTTCTTATACAGCTTAAAACGCAAAGGTTTTGCTGATAGCCGTATTGCTGATTTAATTGGCGTATCAGAAAGTGAAGTACGTAAAAAGCGTCAACAGTTTGAAATTTTCCCTGTTTACAAGCGTGTTGATACTTGTGCTGCAGAATTTTCTACTTCGACAGCTTATATGTATTCAAGCTACGATGAGGAATGTGAAGCGCAACCAACAGATAAAGATAAAATTATCGTATTAGGTGGTGGCCCTAACCGTATCGGTCAAGGTATTGAGTTTGATTACTGTTGTGTACATGCTGCGATGGCATTGCGCGAAGACGGTTACGAAACCATTATGGTTAACTGTAACCCTGAAACCGTATCAACTGACTATGACACATCTGATCGTTTGTACTTTGAACCTGTTACGCTAGAAGACGTATTAGAAATTGTTCGTTTAGAAAAACCTAAAGGTGTAATTGTTCAATACGGCGGTCAAACACCGTTAAAACTAGCCCGTGCGTTAGAAGCGAATGGTGTACCAATTATCGGTACTTCACCTGATGCAATTGACCGCGCTGAAGACCGCGAACGTTTCCAGCAAGCAATCGAGCGTTTAGGCTTGAAACAGCCACCAAATGCGACGGTTAAAACGATGGAAGAAGCATTAGCCAAAGCGGCTGATATCGGCTTCCCACTTGTTGTACGCCCATCTTATGTATTAGGTGGCCGCGCAATGGAAATTGTTTACGATATTAACGACTTAAAACGTTATTTGAACGAAGCGGTTAAAGTATCTAATGACTCTCCAGTATTATTAGACCGTTTCTTAGATGACGCTATTGAAGTGGATATCGACGCTATCTGTGATGGTGAAACCGTTGTGATTGGCGGTATTATGGAACATATTGAGCAAGCTGGTGTGCATTCAGGTGACTCAGCGTGTTCGTTACCACCATATTCACTAAGCAAAGAAATTCAAGATGGATTACGCGAGCAAGTCACTAAGCTAGCGTTCGAATTGAATGTAGTTGGCTTAATGAATACTCAGTTTGCAGTTAAAGATAATGAACTTTATCTAATAGAAGTGAACCCACGAGCTGCGCGTACCGTACCATTTGTTTCAAAAGCAACAGCTATTCCATTAGCTAAAGTTGCGGCAAGAGTTATGGTTGGTCAGTCGTTAGCACAACAAGGTATCACTAAAGAGATTATTCCACCTTATTATTCAGTTAAAGAAGTGGTCATTCCATTTAACAAATTCCCTGGTGTTGACCCAATCTTAGGCCCAGAAATGCGCTCTACAGGTGAGGTTATGGGGATTGGTGATACATTTGCAGAAGCCTTTGCTAAGTCGCGTTTGGGCGCTGGCGATTCTGTACCTAAAACTGGCCGAGTATTATTGTCGGTGCGTGATAGCGACAAAAAACGAGTTGCTGAACTTGCACAAGAGTTGGTGAAAATTGGTTACCAAATCGATGCAACTAAGGGCACTGCGGTTATTTTGGAAGATGCAGGTATTGAGGTTCGTACAGTAAATAAAGTGTCTGAAGGTCGTCCTCATATTGTTGACCGCATTAAAAATGGTGAGTACACCTACATTGTGAATACAACTGAAGGTCGTCAGGCGATTACTGATTCTGTACCAATTCGTCGTGGTGCATTGCGTTATAAAGTGAACTACACAACTACCTTAAATGCAGCATTCGCGACTTGTATGGCGCATGAAGCTGACGATAGAAATGTTGTTAATTCAGTTCAGTCTTTACACGAAAGGGTAGATGCATGAATCAGTTTCCAATGACAGTTTTAGGCGCTGAGGCGCTTAAAACTGAACTTGAAGAGTTAAAAAAAGTTAAAAGACCACAAATTATTGCAGCGATTGCAGATGCTCGTGAACACGGTGATTTAAAAGAAAATGCCGAATACCATGCAGCACGTGAACAGCAAGGTTTTTGTGAAGGTCGAATTCAAGAAATCGAAGCTAAGTTGTCAAACGCACAAATCATAGATGTGACTAAAATGCCAAATAACGGTCGCGTTATTTTTGGTGCAACAGTGACCATTGAAAATGTTGAGACAGCAGAAGAAGTAACTTACCGTATTGTTGGTGATGACGAAGCTGATATCAAAAAGCAATTGATTTCAGTTAATTCTCCGATTGCTCGAGCTATGATAGGTAAAGAAGTAGATGATGCATTTACTGTAACTACGCCATCGAGTGAAGTTGAATACGAAATTATCAAAGTTGAATATATTTAACTTTAATTAGGGCCTGTTGAGCTTTCGTTGGCAATCTTTGCCCTTGATTGATAAACACGCTCTAATAAAAAAGCCGACTTCTCGTCGGCTTTTTTATGGTTTTACTTAAGCTTTCGGCAGTTGAATTTTTTTCTCGTCCGATGGTTTAAATAAAATTAAGGTGTGGCCGATAGTTTGTACGTGAAAAGCTTGAGTTTCACGCACAATTGCGTCTATGATGGCCTTTTTTAGATCGCGTTCATCGGTCGGAATTTTAACTTTAATTAATTCGTGGTGGCTTAAAGCGTTTTCTATTTCAGCTAAAACGCCTTCAGTTAAACCGTTGCTGCCGAGTTGTACGACAGGTTTTAGCGAATGTGCTAAACCTTTTAAATGTTGTTTCTGTTTAGTGGATAAGTTCATAATTTCACTTTTTGGATGACAAAGCTTGAATTTTCGGTATTTTAACGCCATCTAATGCGTATTACTAATTAAACCCACTTATAATGGTACAGAAAAAGAAATCCGCCAGCAGTAAACGCTGGTTAAAAGAGCATCACGATGACCACTATGTGCAAAAAGCACGTAAAATGGGCTTACGATCGCGTGCTGTGTTCAAATTGGAAGAAATTCACAAAAAAGACAAATTGTTTCGTCCTGCTATGACTGTGGTCGATTTAGGCGCTGCGCCTGGTGGTTGGTCTCAATATGCGGTAGAACAAGTTGGCCAAAAAGGTGATGTGATTGCTTGTGACATTTTAGAAATGGACTCAATCGCGGGTGTTGATTTCCTTCAGGGCGATTTTCGTGAAGAAGCTGTGCTAAATGCCTTGCTCGATCGTATACAGGGTAAATGTGTTGATGTACTGTTATCCGACATGGCACCAAATATGAGTGGCAATGAAACTGTAGATCAGGCAAGATCAATGTACTTGGTTGAGTTGGCACTCGATATGTGTCATCAAGTACTGAAAAAAGATGGTAAATTTGTAGTAAAAGTTTTTCAGGGAGCGGGTTTCGATCCATTTCTAAAAGATGTTAGAAATGCATTTAAGCAGGTCAAAATTCGCAAACCAGATTCGTCGCGTGGTCGTTCACGTGAAGTGTATTTTGTAGCATCTGGTTTCAAATATTAAGTCGACAAAGAGGTTAGTGTCTTGAGTGATATGGCAAAAAACTTAATTTTATGGGTCGTTATTGCTGTTGTGTTAATGACCGTGTTTCAGAGCTTTTCACCTGGTGGTGGCTCTGAACGAAAAGTAGAATACAGCACCTTCGTAAAAGAAGTTGATCAAGGCATGGTGCGAGAAGTTAAAATTGACCCGCAGACAGGTGTCATTATTGGTACTCGCAGAACTGGCGAAAAGTTTGAAACTGTCTTCCCGATGCGTGATGACAAAATTTTAGATGAGTTATTGAACAAGAATGTAAAAGTTGAAGGTATTGAACCTGAAGAGCCAAGTTTATTGGGGACAATTTTTATTTCTTGGTTCCCAATGATCCTTCTTATCGCTGTATGGATTTTCTTTATGCGCCAAATGCAAGGCGGCGGCGGTAAAGGCGCCATGTCATTTGGTAAAAGCAAAGCGCGCTTAATGAGCGAAGACCAAATTAAGACTACTTTTGCCGACGTTGCTGGTTGTGACGAAGCAAAAGAAGAAGTAACAGAATTAGTCGATTACCTTAAAGACCCAAGCAAATTCCAAAAATTAGGCGGTAAAATTCCTAAAGGTGTATTGATGGTGGGTCCTCCTGGTACAGGTAAAACTTTATTGGCTAAAGCAATTGCTGGTGAAGCTAAAGTACCTTTCTTTACAATTTCTGGTTCAGATTTTGTTGAAATGTTTGTCGGTGTGGGTGCATCACGTGTGCGTGATATGTTCGACCAAGCAAAAAAATCAGCACCTTGTATCATCTTTATCGATGAAATCGATGCGGTCGGTCGTCAACGTGGCGCAGGTTTAGGTGGTGGTCATGACGAGCGAGAGCAAACACTGAACCAAATGTTAGTTGAGATGGATGGTTTTGAAGGTAATGAAGGTATTATCGTTATTGCAGCGACTAACCGTCCAGATGTATTAGATCCAGCATTATTACGTCCTGGCCGCTTTGACCGTCAGGTTGTCGTTGGTTTACCAGATGTTCGTGGCCGAGAGCATATTTTAAAAGTGCATATGCGCAAAGTGCCGTTGGGTGACGATGTCGAAGCCTCATTAATTGCCCGTGGCACACCAGGATTTTCTGGCGCTGATTTAGCTAACCTTGTTAATGAAGCTGCATTATTTGCAGCGCGTAACAACAAGCGTCTTGTTTCTATGGAAGAGTTCGAGAAAGCCAAAGACAAGATTATGATGGGCGCAGAGCGTAAATCTATGGTTATGAGCGAGTCAGAAAAAGAAATGACAGCTTATCACGAAGCAGGCCATGCAATTGTTGGTCGCTTAGTGCCTGAACATGATCCTGTTTATAAAGTGAGTATTATTCCACGTGGTCGTGCGTTAGGTGTGACTATGTACTTGCCAGAGCAAGATAGAGTAAGCCATAGTAAACAGCACTTAGAAAGCATGATTGCTAGCTTATACGGTGGCCGTTTAGCTGAAAAAATTATCTATGGTATGGATAAAGTCACCACAGGTGCATCGAACGATATCGAACGGGCGACAGAGATTGCGCGTAAAATGGTTACTCAATGGGGTTTATCTGAATCACTAGGGCCAATTTTGTACGCTGATGAAGAAGGTGAAGTTTTCATGGGACGTAGCTCTGCAAAATCTAAGAGCATGTCTGATGAAACGGCTAAGGCGATTGATTCAGAAGTGCGTTCGGTATTGGATAGAAACTATCAATTGGCTGAAAAGCTATTAAACGACAATATTGATATTTTGCATACAATGAAAGATGCATTGATGAAATACGAAACCATAGATGCAAAACAAATTGATGATTTAATGGCGCGACGAGATGTTAGGGCTCCGCAGGATTGGAGTGAAGATCAAAATAATACTCCGCCGACCTCAGGTGCTGATCAATCAGGCTCAGATGACAAAAACACGGATTCGCAAGCGTCATCGAAACCAGAGCAAAGTGTCAGTTCAGACACTGACGATTTAACCGCCAAATAATCGCTTATTCAAAGGCCCCAACTCGGGGCCTTTATCAGTTTTAGCAACAAATGAAAATACAACAGCTCATTCAACAGTCACCACGCCCCCTTGTTATGGGCATTTTAAATGTTACCCCAGATAGCTTTAGCGATGGCGGTAATTTTAATATCTTAGATTCCGCATTACGCCATTGTCAGCAGATGATAGAGTTAGGTGTCGATATTATTGATATTGGCGGAGAATCAACTCGACCAGGTGCAGAGGCTGTGCCGTTAGAGCAAGAAATGCATCGTGTGTTACCTGTACTCGAACGGGTTAAGCAAAGTTTTAATGTGTATGTTTCGGTTGATACCTACAAACCTCAGTTGATGGCAGAAGCCATCCGCCACGGCGCAGATATGATTAATGACGTAAGGGCCTTAGCTGAGCCTGGCGCCGTAGATATACTTGCCAACAGCGATGCCGACATATGTTTGATGCATATGCGCGGTAATCCAAGAACCATGCAGTTGAATACTGAATATACAAATGTAATGGATGAGGTGTTAGTTTTTTTGCAGCAAAGGCTACAAGCCTGTGTAGATGCGGGTATTAATCTAAATAGAATTTGTATAGACCCAGGTTTTGGTTTTGGAAAATCCGTTGAACAAAATTATCAAATGCTTATGCAATTTGAAAGTTTTGCTCAATTACAATGCCCTGTATTAGCAGGGTTATCTAGAAAGTCTATGTTAGGTGCTGTGACCGATAAACAACCAGCTGATAGAATCGATGCCAGCGTTGCTGCTGCTACAATAGCTGCAATGAAGGGCGCTAATATAATAAGAGTGCATGATGTCGCGCAGACGATAGATGCAATGGCGGTTGTTGCC
>NZ_ARZY01000029.1 GCF_000568405.1 Catenovulum agarivorans DS-2 | reverse complement strand
CTGTGATGGCTCTGATACTCGCAATTTATATAGATTTAGCTCTATGTAGATTTTAGGAGAATTGAAGTTGAAAGCTAACTATACAAAGTTATTTAAAGTATCGGTGCTGAGTGCATGTTTGGCGATGGCGCCTGCTGTATCTCATGCGGCTTTGCCTTGGTTTGGCGATAGCGATAAGCAAGAAACGCCAACATTAGCCCCTATGTTAGAAAAAGCGACGCCTGCGGTGGTGAACATTTCCGCCACAGGTATGAAAAAAGACGCCCAACGCATTCCTGATGTTTTTAGGTACTTTTTTGGGCCCAACGCTCCTCAACATCAAGTCCAAGAAAAACCTTTTCAAACAGCTGGCTCTGGGGTCATCATAGATGCAGAGAAAGGATATGTGGTGACCAATCATCACGTAATTGCTGATACAGACAAAATATTGGTTACATTAAAAGATGGCCGTCAGTTTGAAGCTAAAAAACTCGGTTCAGACGCAGAAAGTGATGTCGCATTGCTACAAATTGAAGCCGAAGATATAACTGACATTCCGTTGGCGAATTCAGATAAATTACGTGTCGGCGATTTTGCCATTGCAATTGGTAACCCATTTGCAATTGGCCAAACGGTAACCTCCGGGATTGTTTCAGCACTGGGGCGCAGTGGTTTAGGCATTGAAGGTTACGAAAACTTTATCCAAACTGATGCAGCCATTAACAGTGGTAACTCAGGTGGCGCACTGGTTAACTTTAAAGGCGAGTTAATTGGTATTAACACTGCAATATTAGGCCCACATGGCGGCAATGTCGGCATTGGTTTTGCTATCCCAAGCAACATGATGAAAAATCTAGTTGATCAGATTGTCGAATTTGGTGAAGTCCGTCGGGGTGTGCTGGGTATTTCTGGTGAGAATATCGATGCTGGTATTGCTAAAGCATTTGATTTACCTACGACTCAAGGTGCAATAGTTCGCCAAGTGTTTGAAGGTACCGCTGCAGAAGAAGCTGGTATTAAACCAGGTGATGCGATAGTCAGCGTCAACGGCCGTAAAATCCAAACTTTCTTTGAGCTTAGAGCTAAGATAGGCACTATGGGCGCAGGCAATACTGCAACTTTAGGCATTATTCGCGATGGTAAAGAGCTTGAAATTAAAGTGAAACTCAAAGAAGCTGAAGGTGGAAATGTTGCCGCGGCCAGTATGCACCCTGCACTAGATGGTTCAGATTTAGGCAATGGTAAAACTAAATCTGGTGAAAAAGGTGTTGTGGTGAATTCAGTTGAAGAACGTTCTATTGCAGCTCGTTTAGGCTTAGAAGAAGGTGACGTGATCATCGGGGTTAACCGAGAGCGCGTGACTAATATTGCCCAACTACGCGATAAGTTAGACAAACATAAAAACGGCATTATTGCGCTAAATGTCATGCGTGGTAATACCCAGTTGTATTTGGTTATCCGTTAATACAAACTGTAACCAACAATCCAAATCAACAAAAGTAGAAAGTGGTAGGTGGCTTCACCTACCACTTTTTGTTTTTGTAGATAATAAATATATACTTGCAACAGGATAAATAATTAGCCAGCCCTATGAAAATTAAGTTACTTCATCAGCTTCAATTTGTAATTAATACACTTGCTATCGCCGTGGTGCTGTCGCTGATTTTATTTGCCGCCTTTCCTGAATTTCGCCAAAACAATTTGTTATGGCAAAGTCTGTTTTCAGAGCCTACCAATAAACGCAAACCGATTTCTTTTGCCCATGCTGTAGCGCGTGCAGCACCCGCTGTGGTTAATATATACACGCAAGGTTTTGAACGTGACGAACGTTTTTATAATAGTAAACGTGCAATCAGAACGCTGGGCTCTGGGGTAATCGTTTCAGAAAAAGGCTTTATTTTAACGGCTGAACATGTGGTAAAAAATGCCGACCAAATTTTGGTTGCTTTACAAGATGGTCGGCAATTTGAAGCCCAACTGATAGGAAGCGACCCATACACAGATTTAGCTGTATTATGGGTACAAAGTGAGAATTTACCCGTTGCACCGATAGACCCAAATTTGACCTCTCAACCAGGCGATTTAGTATTAGCGATAGGAAACCCATACAATTTAGGTCAAACCATTACTCAAGGTATTGTCAGCGCAACTGGACGTGCAGGTTTAAGCTCAAACTATGCTGACTTTATCCAAATGGATGCTGCGATCAATGATGGCAACTCAGGTGGCGCACTGGTTGACAGCGATGGTTATTTGGTTGGCATAAACTCGTTTAACTACGCGTCAGCTCGACGAGATAACCAAGCCCAAGGAATATTCTTTGCAGTACCAGCGAAATTAGCGTTAACCATTTTACGTAAAATCGCAACCGACGGCCGAGTTGTCCGAGGATATTTAGGATTATCAGGCAAAGAAACTTATATTCAAACCAGTGATGATTTGGTCACACCCGTTGGCATTATTGTAACTATGGTCGAACCTGCTGGTCCTGCTGCGATGGCTGGCATTCAACCCAACGACATTATTGTGGAAATTGATGGACAAAAAATTATTGGTCGGGCTCAAGCGCTCGATGTAATTGCCGAAACCCGCCCAGGGACCAAGTTACCAATAACAGTGATCCGCAAAGGAGTAAAATTGCAGATCCCTGTCACGATAATGGAACTACCCAGACACTCGTTGAACTTTGGCTCCTAAATGATTGAGCTTAAGTTCTAACGATTCGTATCCTCTATCAAGGTGGTAAATTCGATTGACCACTGTTTGATCGTTAGCAAATAACCCTGCTATCACTAGACAAGCTGACGCACGTAAGTCGGTTGCCATAACTTCGGCACCCGATAGTGTTTCAACTCCCCTAACAATAGCAGTATTGCTTTCTAATTCAATATCTGCGCCCATACGGTGTAACTCAGGTACATGCATAAAGCGGTTTTCGAATATCGTTTCATGTATGGTACCCGTACCCTGAGCAACACAATTCAGCACAGTAAATTGTGCCTGCATGTCCGTTGGGAACGCTGGGTGAGGAGCTGTTTTAATATTGACAGCTTTAAGCTTGCGCTTTGTCATATCTAAGGTGATCTGATTATCACTCGCCTGAATATCTGCGCCTGCTTCTTTTAGTTTAGTGATCACAGCTTCCAATAACTTGGCGCTGGTGTGTGTACAAGTCACTTTACCGCCAGTGACTGCTGCAGCGACCAAAAAAGTACCCGTTTCGATGCGATCAGGCAAAACAGCATGTTCGCTGGCAGTTAAATGTGCAACACCGTCTATGGTGATGGTGTCGGATCCTGCACCTGATATTTTTGCCCCCATCGCATTCAAGCAATTGGCTAAATCAACAACTTCAGGTTCTCTTGCCGCATTTTCTAAAACGGTTTGACCTTCAGCTAATACAGCTGCCATCATCAAATTTTCAGTCCCAGTCACGGTAACGGTATCAAAAAAGATCTGCGCACCCTGCAATTTTTTCCCATGGGTATCCGCGACGATATAACCATGCTCAACTTTCACCTCTGCGCCCATTTGTTGTAGGCCACTGATGTGTAAGTTGACGGGACGAGCACCGATGGCACAGCCGCCGGGTAACGAAACTTTTGCTTGGCCGCATCTAGCGACCAATGGACCCAATGCCATAATAGACGCACGCATGGTTCGAACTAAATCATACGGTGCTGTGGTTGAACTAATTTCACTAGCATCAAAACGATAACCACTTGCTACCTTGTCAGCTTTAATACCAAGTTCAGCCAATAAACTTAAGGTTGTTCTAATATCTTTAAGTTCTGGTATGTTGGTTAAGGTCACTGGATTAGGGTTGAGTATGGTCGCAAATAAAATCGGCAACGCCGCATTTTTTGCGCCAGAAATGCGCACCTCACCATTTAGCGGTGAGCCACCTTGAATTACAAATTTATCCATACGGATGAAGGCTCCAACTACAACTTAAAAATTGAGCTTCTTATGTTTTTGCCACTCTTCAGCGGTAAAGGCTTTAATTTTAACGGCATGAATTGTTCCGTCCGCTATCATTGCATTGAGTGGCTGATATACCATTTGCTGACGTTTTACTGGTCTTAAACCATCAAAAACCGCTGATACTATGATGATATTTAAATAATAGTTATCTTCGTGTTCAACTATTAATTCTTCATGTTCAATGGCATCGCCAACTAACTGTTTAATTTCGTCTAAATTCATTCTTGTATACCTACTATTTCTGCAACACCATAAAGCTCTGCAAGCTTCTTTAAGTTAGCATCGGTGTGAATAAAATTTACTTGAATATCTCGCGCGGCAAAATATTCTTTAAATTTAATCAAATAGGCTAAACCCGCCGTATCAATTTTACCGACTTCTGCCAGCGAAACATCTATTACACACCCTTGATTACAAGGTGCTTCTGGGATAATAGACAAATCACTGTCTCGAGTTAGATCACCGTCTAACTGCCAGAATTGATGGTTGAGTTGTTTTTCCGCCAATTTAATCATGACTGAGGTTCACTGTCGTCCGATTTAAAGGTTAACTTTCGTGCTGCTTTTTGTTTTAAATCTTTGATAATACCGTCAATACCAAGCCTTGGCATCGCGGCGCCTATCTCTTTACGTTTGGTACTTAACACTGAAATACCTTCAGCTTCCATATCGAATGCTCGCCATTGGTCGTTGCGATAAATCAACTTAAAAATCACATCGATATCTGGGCGGCCAGGCTCAACAATCTTGCTGCGTACCACGGCAATTTTGCTATCATCGCTGGTATTAGTTGGCTGCACAACTATATCTTGGGTTTCGCGATATTGCGTAAATAACTGGGCGTATACTGTGACTATATAGTCAGAAAACGCATCTACAAACGCTTTACGGTCATCCGCATTTACATCGCGCACATATTTACCTAAAACTTTAAAGGCTGCATATTCGTGGTCAATATACGGCAACAACTCTTCTCGAATGATTTGTTTTAACAAATCAGGTTCTTGCTTAACCTCTGTCCAACTAGCTTTAAAGCGCTTAAAAGCCGATTGTGTGACTTTTTCAAATAAATCTCTAGGATCTTGAATGTTAGCAAACTGAGCTTGCTCAGCCGCATAAACTTGCGCCGTGCTGGCGGTGTAAGCAAAACAGCTGCACGCCAATGCAATTGCACTAACAAATCGTTTCATACTTTACCTCTAGTCGTCACTGCTTTGACTAAATAAGAATTGACCGATCAACTCTTCAAGCACTAAAGCAGATTTAGTATCTTGGATATATGCATCTTCCTGCAATGTTTCGATACCATCCATCATAAAACCTGGCTCTAAGCCTAAATATTGTTCGCCTAACAAACCTGCGGTTAATATGCTAATTGAACTGGTTTCAGGAAAATCTTTATATTCTTTCGAAATATCCATAGCAACCACGGCCATGTAAGAGTCGGTATCTAAACTAATATCTGCGACTCGGCCAACCACGACCCCACCGACTTTGATCGGTGAACGCACTTTAAGCCCACCAATGTTGTCAAACTTGGCATATAACCTATAGGTTTCACCGTTGGTTAAGCTCCCTGTATTCGCAACACTCAGTGCTAAAAATAAAAAGGCCGCAATTCCTGCCGCAATAAAAGCACCAACCAAAATTTCAACTTTACGGTTGCTCATTAATTATTCCCCAAACATTAACGCTGTTAATACAAAATCTAACCCAAGCACGGCTAACGACGAATGCACTACTGTTTGTGTCGTCGCTTTACTAATACCTTCAGAAGTCGGTATGCAATCGTACCCTCTAAATATCGCAATCCAAGTCACAACCAAAGCAAATGCAAAGCTTTTGATAACGCCATTCATTACATCATCTTGTAAATCAACTGCCGCTTGCATTACGCTCCAAAAGTTACCGCTATCAACACCAAGCCATTCTACACCAACTAGATGGCCACCCAGGATACCAACAGAGCTAAATAACAATGCCAACAACGGCATACTTATCATTCCAGCCCAAAACCTTGGCGCGATAACTCGGCGCAACGGGTCAACCGCCATTAGCTCTAAACTAGACAATTGCTCGGTGGCTTTCATTAAGCCAATTTCAGCTGTTAAGGCTGAACCCGCTCGGCCTGCAAATAATAACGCAGTTACCACAGGGCCTAGCTCTCTTAATAGAGACAAAGCAACCATAGGCCCCAAACTATTTTCCGCACCATAACCAACCAGTATGGTGTAACCTTGTAAACCCAACACCATGCCGATAAACAATCCACTGACCAAGATAATTGCCAAAGATTGCACACCAACCACTTGCAATTGTTGCATCAGCAAAGGTCCATTTTTCTGCAAATTTGGCGCGGCCCACAAGGCATTAAATAACATTAATCCAGCACGACCTGTTGTGGCCGTTGCCGAGATTGTATCACGTCCCATTTTCGCTAAAGCGTCAATTATCATGCTTTAAGTACCTCTGCCAACTCTTCGTCAAACGCCTGTGCAGGGTAATGGAAAGGTACAGGTCCATCCGCTTCACCTGCCATAAATTGATGAACCAGTGGTGATTCAGACTTACGCAACTGCTGTGGTGTTCCCTGCCCAACCACTTTTTTGTTTGCCATAATGTAGGCATAATCAGCAATACTCATAACTTCATTAATATCGTGCGAAACAATGATAGAAGTTAATCCCAATGCATCGTTTAACGAGCGAATCAAGCGAATTAACACACCCATGGAAATTGGATCTTGCCCAGCAAATGGCTCGTCATACATCACTAACTGAGGGTCCAATGCAATGGCTCTAGCCAATGCTGCTCTGCGCGCCATACCACCAGATAACTCGGTAGGCATTAACTCAGCAGCCCCACGTAAACCAACAGAATTGAGCTTCATTAATACCATGGTACGGATAATATCCTCTGGTAATTTGCAGTGCTCTCGAATTGGAAAAGCGACATTATCAAACACAGACATTTCGGTAAATAAAGCGCCACTTTGAAACAACATGCTCATTTTTTTACGAGCTGCATATAAAGCTTGGCGATTCAATTTATTAATGGTTACGCCATCAAACTCGATTGCGCCAGCATCTGGTTTTATTTGGCCCGCGATTAAACGCAATAAAGTTGTTTTACCTATACCGCTAGGCCCCATCACCGCAATCACTTTGCCACGTGGAATATCTAAACTAATGTCGTCGTAAATTACACGCTCACCACGGCTAAAGGTTACATTTTTTATTTGTACTATCGAATCGTTAGACATCAAATTTCCCTGAAATTGGCGCCCATATCTGAGCAGCGCTGTATTCTAGCAAATATATAGTTAAGTAAAATCAAAAATGTCACATTCCCAGCAGCAATGCTAAATATTTGCTGCGAATGTAGCTAAAATTCAATGACATCATGCATATTAAACTAATTTGGGTATAATGACCGCACCGCCAAAGGATAGCTTTCAAAATTAAGGTCTTTATGCTCGAAAATGTCATTATTATGCTTGTCAGTTTAGCGGCTCTAATGTGGAGCGCTGACAAATTTGTTTACGGAGCAGCAGCACTTGCACGCAATCTAGGCTTATCTCCGCTGATTATAGGACTGACAATTGTTGCTATGGGTTCCTCAGCACCTGAAATGATGGTTGCGGCAACTGCGTCAATGGCCGACAAGCCCGATACTGCCATAGGTAATGTCATTGGTTCAAACATCACCAACATCACGCTTGTTTTGGGGGTGACTGCGCTATTAAAGCCAATGTTGGTTGGCTCGGTAGCAGTTAGACGTGAATTACCAATTATTTTAGCCACCTCACTTGTCGCGGTTTATTTTATTTACGATTTACAATTTACTCGCACCGAAGGCATCTTACTAGCGATTTTATTTGTACTGACCATTGGTTACCTGGCGTATGCATCAATTCATAAAACGCCAGAACAAGCCGCTAGCCCTGATTTATATGAAGACGAATTAAGTGATGATGTTCCAGAAGGCGTCCCCGTATATATGGCCGTTATATGGCTGATTATTGGACTAGCAATTTTATTATTAAGCTCTGATTTTTTGGTCGATTCCGCGGTTTTTATTGCCAAAGAATTCGGCATCAGTGATTTAGTTATTGGCTTAACCATTATTGCAATCGGCACTTCGCTACCTGAACTAGCGGCGTCTATTGCAGGTGTCATTAAAGGTGAAGATGATCTAGCGCTCGGTAATATTGTTGGTTCAAATATTTTTAATGCACTGGCGGTATTGTGTATCCCAGGCATTATTGCTCCGGGGGCGGTCGACCCTTCAGCTGTAACACGTGATTCATTGGTCATGATAGCCGTAACTGTTTTGTTAATCTTAATGGCTATCGGTATTAGCAAAGGGCCAAGAAGCATCAACCGTATTGAAGGTGGAATATTATTAGCCTGCTTTATTGCATATCAGTATGTTTTGTTTGGTTTAGCAAACGGGTAAATAAAGTTAAATGAGCGATTTTTTAGACAGCGCTAGACGCGTCATTCAAATTGAACAAGATGCACTTAGCAAGTTACTAACCGATTTAGACCAAAACGTTGAATTGGCTTGTCAAACATTACTAGATTGCCAAGGAAAGATTGTGGTCACAGGTATTGGCAAATCAGGTCATGTTGGACGCAAAATAGCGGCAACCCTAGCCAGCACAGGTTCACCAGCCTTTTTTGTTCATCCAGCCGAAGCTAGCCATGGAGATTTGGGCATGATTAGCAAACAAGATGTCGTGCTGGCTTTGTCTAATTCAGGCGAGAGCCAAGAGCTATTAACAATATTACCTGTGATCAAACGCATTGGCGCCAAGTTGATTTCTATCTCCGCCAATGCACAGTCTAGTTTAGCGCAGTATTCAGATGTGCATATACTGGTTAAAGTTGCCCAAGAAGCTTGCCCATTAGGTTTAGCGCCGACCGCCAGTACCACTGCAGCATTAGTCATGGGTGACGCAATTGCCGTCGCTTTGCTGGCAGCCCGAAAGTTTTCAGCCGAAGACTTTGCCGTGTCTCATCCGCTGGGCAGCTTAGGTCGAAAATTACTGCTGCGAGTTGAAACTTTGATGCACGCTGACGATCAACTCCCTATCGTTGCAGAGCACGTCACTATAGCGGAAGCTTTGTTTGAAGTGTCGCAAAAGAGTTTAGGGTTTGTTGCAATCGTAAATGCACAAGGCCAACTCAGTGGTATTTATACCGATGGTGATTTACGCCGAACGCTCGACAAGCGCATAGACATTCATGCAACACCAATATGGCAGGTGATGACCAAAAATGCCATAACGGTCACCGCAGATATGCTTGCAGCCGAAGCACTTAAATTAATGGAAGAAAAGAAGGTCAATGGATTTGTTGTGGTTGATCAAAACAATCGACCAACGGGTGCAATAAACTTACATGACTTACTCAAAGCAAAGGTGCTTTAATGTTGTTTAACTCAATTTATGGACCAATCAAACAAAATATCGCTGAACAATTTAAACATACTAAACTGTTTATTTGCGACATTGATGGGGTATTTTCAGATGGCCGTATTTACCTAGGCAATCAAGGTGAAGAGCTTAAAGCTTTCCATACCCGTGATGGTTTTGGCATCAAAGCCATTATTAATGCAGGTATTCAAGTGGCGGTAATTACTGGCCGTAAATCAAATATTGTTGAAAAGCGCATGCAGTCGTTGGGTATACAACACATATACCAAGGACAAGAAGATAAACTACAAGCATACGCCAAATTAAAAAACACACTCAATATTACCGACGAGCAAGTCGCATATATTGGCGACGATGTCCCCGACCTAACCGTTATGCAAAAAGCGGGTTTAGCGATAGCCGTTGCAGATGCTCACCCAATTATTCAACAAATTAGTCATTATCAAACGCGAGTTCGAGGTGGTTTTGGTGCAGTGCGCGAGTGCTGCGATATCTTGTTGCAAACGCGCGGCGTATTAGAGCAAGCTCAAGGGATGAGTGTATGAAGCGACTATTGATATCAGTTTTGTGCATTATAGCCATTAGCCAATACTTTTGGTTGCAATGGAGTAGTCAACCTCAAGAAGTTGCAGAGTTTGACCGCGTCGCACTGCCTGACTATCAAATAACCGCACTGAATAGAACGGAATATGACCCAAATGGTCAAATTCATAGCAAACTGAGTGCTCAGTCGTTAGAACATTACCAAGAACTTGAATTTACCTATTTTCAGAACCCTAGATATATTCTATATTCGAGCAATCAACAACAGAGTTGGGTTATCAGTGCCAACGAAAGTGTAATTTATGACAATCGTCAGTTAGAACTAGAGGGTAAGGTTTCAGTTATGACCAACCAACCTGACGAGTGGTTTGATACACTGTATGTTAATCGACTCAATATGGATTTAACGGCTCAAACCATATCCACCAGTGCCAAAGTAACTGGCGTAGCGGATAAATTAACCTTTAGCGGCCAAGGTTTGAGAGGCAATTTAAAAACCCAAGAGTTTGAACTCGTGAACCAAGTACGGGCAGAATACTTTGTTAAACAATAAAATTATTACCCTATTGATGAGCTGTGTTATCAGTGCAAGCTGTTTGGCGCTAGAAAGTGACTTTAGCCAAAACATAGTAATAGACGCAAAAAAACAACAACTAGAAATTAAAACAAACACCTTAAGCTTTACCGGCGATGTCGAAGTTAAACAAGGCTCTTTGCGAATGAAAGCAGAGCGTTTAGAAGTGATTAAAGCCGACGAGCAAAACCCGAATAGCCAAGATATTTTGCGTGCAATTGGTTCACCTGCCACCTATAAACAAACGCTAGAAAGTGGTGAAACACTGGTCGCAACGGCAAAAAATATTCAGTATAAAGTCAAAGACCGAATCTTAACTTTGACAGGCAATGCAACCATCAGTCAACAAAGCAGCCAAGTGAGCGGCGATACCATAGAATACAACTTAGTTGAGCAAAAGCTCATTGCGTCTAGCAGCAATAAAGCGGGTCAAAAAGTACGAACTGTCTTAACACCAAAAGGTAGTGAAGAATAATGGCAAAGTTAATTGCAAGCAATTTAGCCAAGGCCTATAAAAAACGGCAGGTTGTAAAAAGCGTGTCGCTCCAAGTCGAGTCGGGCAGCATAGTCGGTTTACTTGGTCCAAATGGTGCTGGCAAAACAACCACCTTTTACATGATTGTTGGTCTAGTTGAGAATGATGCTGGGCAAATTTTCTTAGACGACAAAGACATGACCTACTATCCGATGCACGAAAGAGCAAGGGCTGGTGTGGGTTACTTACCGCAAGAATCATCTATATTTAGAAAGCTAACGGTCACACAAAATATTTATTCAATATTAGAAATGCGACCTGAACTTACTAAAGTGCAAAAACAAGCTAAACTAGAAGAGTTACTTGAAGAATTTCATATCACCCACATTAGAGATAGTCAGGGTATGGCTTTATCTGGTGGTGAAAGAAGGCGAGTAGAAATAGCCAGAGCATTAGCGGCTGATCCACAGTTTATTCTGCTGGACGAACCTTTTGCAGGCGTTGATCCAATATCAGTCATTGACATAAAAAGAATAATCACCCATCTTAAAGATAGAGGGTTAGGTGTATTAATAACAGACCACAATGTGCGCGAAACGCTCGATGTTTGTGAAAAGGCCTATATCGTCAGCCAAGGACAGTTAATCGCGTCTGGAGCCCCCAACGATGTGCTGAATAACAAACAAGTACGTAACGTATATTTAGGTGAACAATTTAAACTATAACGAATCGTCTAATTAATGAAACAAACTATTCAGTTAAAATTTGGTCAGCATTTAACTATGACCCCGCAATTGCAACAAGCGATACGCTTGCTGCAACTATCATCTCTTGATTTGCAACAAGAAATTCAAGAAGCACTTGATAGCAACCCATTACTCGATTCGGAAGAAAATCGAGAAGAGTTTGAATCATTAGATGCCATAAACGAAGCTAAGCAGCAAAAAGAAGAAAAGAGTACTAAAGAATCGACCGAACAATCAGATGATGCCGTGCCAGACAGCCGAGATGAGTTATCGCGTGAAGATATTCGTGAAGACTTAGCAACAGATAGCACATGGGATGATCACTTTACCCAAGGTACTGGTAGTGGCTCAAGCAGTGGCGGTGCAGCGCCTGACGACGACATGGTCTATCAGGGCGAAACCATTACCTCAATCCGCGATCACTTATTGTGGCAAATGGACTTAACCCCATTTTCGCCCGTTGACCGGGCAATCGCGATATCCATCATTGATGCAGTAGATGATTCAGGTTACCTAACTGTCAGCATTGAAGACATTATTGAAAGTTTAGGTATTGAAAGCCAAGAGATAGAAGACTTGGTGGAAATCGAAGAAGTAGAAGCAGTATTAAAACGCATTCAACTATTCGATCCAGTAGGTGTAGCATCGCGAGATACTAAAGAATGTTTATTGGTGCAGTTAAACCAATTTGCCCCAGACACACCGTATTTAAAAGAAACAAAAAAAGTCATTAAAAATTATATCGAACTTTTAGGCAATCGAGACTACCGAACTTTAGCAAGGAAGACTAGACTAAAAGAAGACGAGCTAAAAGAAGTGATGAAATTGATCCACAGCCTAAACCCAAGACCGGGTAATGCTGTGGTCGCCGAAGAAGCTCAGTACATAGTGCCAGATGTTGCGGTAAAAAAAGTCAAAGACGATTGGGTAGTTGAATTAAACCCAGACAGCATGCCTAGACTCAAGATTAATGCTGAATATGCGGCAATGAGTAAAACAGCACGCAATACGTCTGACTCACAATTTATTCGCTCGCACATGCAAGAAGCAAAATGGTTTATAAAAAGCCTTGAAAGTCGTAACGAAACTTTGTTAAAAGTAGCAAGGTGTATAGTTAAACAACAACAAGGTTTTTTTGAATACGGTGATGAAGCCATGAAACCCATGGTACTAAACGATGTTGCCGAAGAAGTAGAAATGCATGAGTCCACCATATCAAGGGTGACAACACAAAAGTATATGCACACACCACGTGGTATATTTGAGCTTAAATACTTCTTCTCTAGTCATGTAAGTACCGAAAATGGTGGTGAATGTTCATCAACCGCAATTCGAGCTTTAATAAAAAAATTGATTTCTGCTGAAAATACAGCAAAACCGTTAAGTGATAGCAAGATTGCAGAATTGCTAGCGGATCAAGGTATTAAGGTAGCTAGACGCACAATTGCCAAATACCGCGAGTCGTTGTCAATTCCGCCATCAAACCAACGTAAGAGCCTTCTTTAGAAGGCATAACCAAAAAGGAAAGAGCCTATGCAAATCAATTTAACTGGTCGTCATGTTGATATTACTGACTCACTTAGAGATTACGTCGACAACAAGTTTGCAAAGCTTGAGCGTCATTTTGACCACATCAATAACGTTTATGTTATCCTCAACGTTGAAAAACTAAACCAAATAGCAGAAGCAACGCTGCACTTAAACGGAGGCGAAGTTTTTGCAAATGCTGAGCACACGGACATGTATGCAGCGATTGATTCCTTGATAGACAAGCTGGACCGCCAAGTTATCAAGCACAAAGAGAAAATGAAACGTCATTAATGGACATTCAATCTTTTTTAACACAGGACTGCACTGAATGTGCAGTCACTGTTTCTAGCAAAAAGCGCATTATTGAACATATAGGTCAAATAGCCTCTCAACATATAGATGGTCTATCAGAGCAAGAAATTACCACAGCCTTGCTAAACCGAGAAAGGTTAGGCAGTACAGGTATTGGCAATGGTATCGCCCTTCCCCATGGTCGTTTGGCAAATACTACAACTGCAATCGCAGTACTGATAACCACTTCAAACCCGATAGATTACGACGCAATTGATAACCAACCGGTTAATGTTTTTTTTGCCTTATTAGTGCCTGAAGATCAATGCAATGAACATTTGAAGTCGTTAGCGGCTGTTGCAAAAAAACTTTCAGATAAAAGTATTTTAAAACGCATCAGAACAGCGCAAAATAACCAGGAACTTTATCAAGCCATTACGGAATAAATTATGTTACAGCTTGTCATACTGTCAGGTCGTTCGGGATCAGGTAAATCGACCGCTCTTGATCAACTTGAAGATGCAGGTTTTTATTGTGTCGACAACATCCCGATTCAACTTCTACCATTTTTACCTGACGCGCTAAAAGGTAAATACAGTCGAATTGCACTGAATTTAGACATACGAAATATCTCTGATTGGCAGCAAGATTTAAGCAATATCATTACTCAACTAAAAAGTGTTGCGGATGTCGTTGTTGTCTACATGGACTCGAGCAATCAGTCGTTATTGAAGCGTTACTCTGAAACACGCCGAGTGCATCCACTATCATTAATGCAGGCGGGTTTAAGCTTAGAAGAAGCAATTGTCGAAGAAGGTGATTTATTACGCCCTATTCGCGAGATGAGCGACCTGTTTATCGATACCAGCGAACTGAGCATTCATGATTTAAACAAGATCATTACCAATAAGGTTTTAAATAAAAAAGCGGGTCATTTACGCTTAGTTTTTCAGTCGTTTGGCTTTAAATTTGGCATTCCAACAGATGCAGATTACGTATTTGATGCGCGTTTTTTACCAAATCCTCATTGGGATGAAAACTTGCGTCCCCTGACTGGTTTAGACAGACCGGTACAAGAGTTTTTAAAACAGCATGATGAAGTACAAGCTTTTATCGATAAAATATCGAGCTGCATTGAAGATTGGCTGCCTATGTTGGAACAAAACAACCGCAGTTACGTAACCGTTGCAATAGGCTGTACTGGTGGTAAACATAGATCCGTCTATGTAACCGAATCACTGGGTTGGTACTTTGCTTCACGCCACTCAGACGTGGCAATTGTCCACCGCGAACAAAACAAACACGACAAATAATAAATTTAATTTTTTGCGGGCAAAAGTGCCTAGCCAGAGGTCATAAGTGCAGCTCAGTAAAAACTTACTTATAAAAAACAAATTAGGCCTACACGCCCGTGCAGCAACTCAGCTGGTTAAAGTGTCGCAAGCTTATCCCTGCGAAATTATTCTCGAATGTGATGGCAAATCGGCCAATGCGAATAGTGTAATGGGACTGTTGATGCTCGCTGGTGCAACTGGCACAGAGATAACAGTTCACTGCAATGGCGAACAAGCAGAACAAGCTTTGCAAGCCGTTGAAGATTTAATAAATGCTCGCTTTCACGAAGGCGAGTAAGTCTTTGTATTTTAAAGTAGCTTGCGTTCAATTCTTTCGTTAAACTAGGCTTATATCACTAGCAAAAACTGCCAAGGAGCATTGCAGTTAGATGCCTGAAGCATACGAGCAATCATTATCTAGCCAAACATTGCATGAACTAACCGCGTCACTCAACCGCGGCATGTTTGTGCACGTGCGTAATGCCTTGCATAATATGCCAGCCTGTGATGTTGCGTTTATCCTAGAGTCATCGCCAGTCAAATCACGTATGGCATTTTGGCAACTGGTTGACTCAGAATTCCACGGCGAAATTCTCGAAGAGCTGAGTGATGATGTTAGAAACAGCATCCTCAGACAAATGATGCCTGAAGCAGTTGCCGAAGCAACTGAAGGCATGGATACAGATGACCTTGCCGATGTTCTTCGTAGCCTGCCCGAACAACTTTATCAAGATGTCTTAAACTCGCTCGACGCGCAAGATAGACATAGAGCAGAAGCGGCACTGGCCTACGAAGAAGACACAGCTGGTTCGGTCATGAATACTGACACAGTGACCATCCGTCCAGATGTAACTGTAGAAGTTGTTTTGCGTTATTTGCGCCGTCGTGGCGAAGTCCCGGAAAATACCGATAGCCTCTATGTGGTCGACAAAGACGATTGCTTAATCGGCGACGTCAGCTTAGCTGGATTGATCACCTCTCAACCTGAAACTGTCATTGAACAGTTGATGAATACCGATCTTGTACCGATTCCGGCAACTATGCCTGAAACTGAAGCTGCGCAAATGTTTGAACGGCATAATTGGATTTCAGCTCCAGTTGTGAACGAACAAAACCACCTACTCGGTCGAATTACCATTGATGATATGGTTGATATCATACGTGAAGATGCAGAGCACTCTATGATGAGTATGGCGGGTTTAGATGATGAAGAAGATACCTTTGCCCCTGTTGTTGAAAGCACCCAAAAGCGCTCAATTTGGTTAGGGGTTAATTTATTAACCGCTTTATTGGCCGCGACGGTTTCAAACTTTTTTGAAGATGTGCTGAGCCAGTTAGCAGTTCTAGCAATTTTAAATACCATAGTTCCGAGCATGGGTGGTGTGGCAGGTAATCAAACATTAACCTTGGTGATTCGAGCTTTAGCTTTGGGGCATATTTCAGAGTCAAACACTCGCAGCTTATTAATTAAAGAGCTAACCATAGGTTTACTCAACGGCTTGATCTGGGCTGTGCTTATTGCGGGTATTGTCGGTATTTGGAAACAAGATTTTACCTTAGCTTGGATTATTGCCTTTGCTATGCTGATGAACATGATCGCCGCGGGTATTTCAGGTGTGACCATTCCACTTATTTTGAAGAAATTTAAAATCGATCCAGCACTAGCAGGTAGCGTTATTCTAACCACTGTCACCGATATTGTTGGCATCTTCGCTTTCTTAGGTACTGCTAGCTGGTTATTGATGTAGTTTGGGCTTGTATCATCTGCATGGCCAAACATTCTGCTTGGCCATACAACAACATAAATAGGCCAGAAACTAATCTTTATCTGTTGTGACAAATACTGCAACAGAAAGTCCAGGTACAACAAAACGACCATCTAGTGCTTTTGCCTGTTGTACACGCTTATCCACGCCATTTTTCTGCACAGGATGCAACTGATATAAGTTAGCTGACGGATACCTCAAATCAATTTGGTCGGCACCATGGTTAAAAACAACCATTAACGACTGGCGCTTATTCAGTACCGGTTCGCCAAAGAAGTCAGAGATTTTCATCGCAATTACCCCTTCGAGCGCATTTGGCCCAGTGTTGTGGAAAGTTACCTTATCCATCACTTGCTGTTCAGTCGTTAACCGAAATAACTTATTACCACTGCGAATGCGCAAAAACTCTTGAAAAACCTGCGCACTAAACTGAATATCAGCAGGCTTAACTAAATCACGTCCTTGATTTTCTTTTAACAAAGTACGGATCACATCCCAATTGTCTTTGTCTTTAACTTCAGGCGGTAACCCAACATGATAGTTATTCGATTGCATAGTGAAATCGACTGCATTAAACCAATCACCATAGTCATAACTATCTCGTAAAAACGACTTCGAACGCAACAGTTCAGATCCCATATGAATAAACGGAATCCCTTGGCCCATTAATGGATAAGCCAAAGCCAGTAGCTGCATCCTAACTCGATCTTCTGTTGCAACATCATACGGAATTCGATATTGATTGTTGTCCCATAAAGTTTGGTTGTCATGCTTAGACACATAATTTATCGTGTCGGCTGGGTCGCGAGCATAACCGGTTGGTGCACCTCCGTAGTCAACCTCGGCACCTGTCACCCATTTCCCTTGCTCATTTTTAAACTTAAAGTTCGCTAAATTACCTGCCAACCCAACACGCGCTTGATTCATCGACAACAAATACTCAGCTTCTTGTTTATCTTCAGGTTGTAATTCATTTGGCAATACATACAAGCCATTCGCTAACCCTTGACCACGACGTATCCATTCACCACCATCAAACGGCGCACCACCCCTAACAGCGTCACGCATACGGTCGGTAAATGTTCCGACTTCACTACCTGACAACTCGGTTTGGATCGCTTGAACAAACTGAGCATTGTTTGCAACCTCACCAAAGTTCCATCCCTCACCATAAAAGTAAGTATCAGGATCTACAGTTCTAACAGCTTCTCGCGCTTGAAGAATTAGTGCTTTAGGCTGGTGACCCATTAAGTCAAAACGAAAACCATCTATTTTATAATCTTGCGCCCAAACAATTAACGAATCGATCATTAACTTGCCCATCATCACCCGCTCGCTAGCAGTATTATCACAGCAAGTTGATTGTTCTATTGCACCAGTAATTGGGTTTAGCCTGTGGTAATAATTTGGCACAATTCTATCGAGAACAGATTTAGGATTTAAACCTGCTTGATAAGTATGGTTGTAGACAACATCCATAATCACTCTAAAGCCTAGACCATGCAGCGCTTGCACCATTTCTCTAAACTCAATGATCCGCGCACTGCCTTCAGGGTTGATAGCATAACTCCCCTCGGGTACTGTGTAGTGGTATGGGTCGTAACCCCAGTTGTATGGATCTGAGCCTCGAATTTTTTCGACCACAGCTTGCACATCACTAGACAAAGGATCCATGCTTGCAAAAACTTGCCTAATAGTTTGCTGTTGAATCTCGTCGCGGCTACATAAATGTATTTCCGCAAACATACGACATAACTCAGCAACGCTCTCGTCTAGTTCAATAACTTGTTGCGGTGTTTCGTTGATTGTACCTAAATCATAGGTCGGCAATAAATGCATTACATTCAGCCCAGCTTTGCGCAAGCTTTTTAGGTACCGAATAGAAGCAGAATCACTTTCTAAAAAGGCTTTGTATTTACCTTTGAACTGTGGATTCGATAACGTATTGTCCGAGGCACTAAAATCACGAATGTGCGATTCATAAATAATCAAATCTTCAGGAGCATCCACTTCAGGAACAAGGTGTGAACGCCAGCCTTTTGGCATTGTGTTTTCATCGGATAAATCAACAACCTGACTATATAAACTGTCTGTTGATAAACTTAACGAGTAAGGGTCTGTTGCTTGTGTGACCACAACATCCTGTTCAGATGGTTGGTACTGAGTGATTTGATATTTGTAGTACTTGCCTACAACAGAAGAGTCAAGTTCGGCAGACCACACCCCACTGATGTAATCAAACCCAAGTGTTACGGGTACGGGGCTAAATGGCGTTTTATCGGCATTATACAACAACAAACTGACTTGTTTGGCTAACGGTGCCCATAGTTTAAACGATACGTTATCTGCACCAACAACTGCACCTAGGTCAGACACCTCATTTGCATCATTCGGCCCACGAGTATACAAGTCGTCTATAACAAAGCCTGTTTGTACAGAATTGATGGCTAAAATGTTTTCATTATTATCAACTTGCACGACTACAGACTTGTCTCGTAGCCAATGTTTTGCTTCTATTTCGGTTATTGGCACTGAGAAGTTTGCAAAATCTTTAAGGTGTGGGTACAAACCTTTGGTTGTATCCGCGCGACTCATTAGTGGGATAGCGGAAGGCATAGCTTTTACGACAGATTGCTCAATTGGCAATGAGTAGTCATCAATTTTTATTAGATAAAGACTTTCTGTGCCTTCAACCACTTTAACTTTTAATTGATTGAGCGCAAGCCAATGAGCAGCAGCATTCACTTCAACCTTTGTCGTGGTTGTTGACGTTACAATTTGTTTGCTTTGCTCACAGCCAGTTAATGACAGTGCGAGCACTACGGCATAAATGAAACTTTGGGTTATTGTTTTTGGCTTATTCATGCTAGTTACAATTAATTTAAATAAATTTAACTAAGCATGCGTCATATTATTGAATCACGCAAATGCATACGTATGGAAAGAAAATTGATTGTGCTTTTTGTGGTATAGCACATTTATCTCGGCTAACCTTGCAACCAAAACATCTTTGTTTATGTCATATTCGCAACACAGCTCATCTAAATCAATTTGACTGTTACGAAGCTTCATATTGACAATAGACAACAATAAATTAACGTCCATGTTCTGATAATTATTTAAGTGCATAATCGCTCCTAGAAAGCCTCAGCTGAGGTTAGTTAGCAACTTGTACCTGTTGATCTGATACAAATACTTTGTTTTTAATTCGATTCCAAATTTTTTCATGGAAGTAGTAAGCAACTGTGTTTACCGCAGGCTCAACCATAGCGACAGCGCCACCTATGACAATATCTCCCGTTAATAACCAAGCTACCGCAAAGGCAACAGAAAAGTGCATAACAGCAAAAGTAATTGTTTTAATCATAACCAGTCTCCTAAACAGTGACCCAAACCGCTTGGGCATGTGTTAATAATAACGATTCGCATTTAATTTAAAATCAAACTGATTGAATCACGTTAATAGGAAAATACGATTAGATTATTTTTCACTCGATAAAAGCAAAAAGCCCATTTAGACTTAATCTAAATGGGCTTTAAAATCAGCGCAAAAGCTTAAAGGTAATTAACTACCACCAAGCGGCATACAAACCAGCAAGAATTAGCACACAGCCAACTGACGCAAGGTTAAATGTGGTTTTGGTATCGAAAGAAATACCGGCTAAATCAACACCTTTTTCACCTTTACCACCTTCTAAGTGTGAAATACCGATTGCCAAAGCAATACACAGTACAAACACTAAACCAACGCGATCCATAAATGGTAATTCAGGGAAGATAAATTTAAAGGCTAATGACAATACCGCAGAGCCAACTGCCGCAACTAATGCAGCATTCGCTGTGGTTTTCTTATAGAACAAACCTAATATAAATATCACACAGATACCTGGCGTGAAGAAACCAGTGAACTCTTGAATGTATTGGAAAGCCTGTTCGAAACCAGCTAACAAAGGTTTTGCAACTAACACCGCGATAGCTAACGATAATAAGCTGACCATACGGCCTACATTTACATAGTGAGATTGACTCGCATCTTTTTTCACATGCTTGTATAAATCCATGGTGAAAATAGTTGAGATACTATTAGTCATAGAAGCTACTGAAGAAACAATCGCTGCGATTAATGCAGCAAAGATTAAACCTTTTAAGCCTTCAGGCATCAAGGTCATCATCGCTGGGTATGCTTTGTCTGGGCGCTCTAAATCAGGCGCAATTAACACAGCACAAATACCAGGTAACACAACAATAATCGGCATTAAGATTTTTAAGTAAGCAGCAAAAGCAATACCTTTATGTGCTTCGTTAATATCTTTAGCCGCTAATGCACGTTGGATAATATATTGGTTAAAACCCCAATATGATAAGTTCATGATCCACATACCACCTAACAATACAGATAAACCCGGTAGGTCAATGTAGTTAGGGTGATCGCTTGCCAAAATCATATCGAATTTCTCTGGTGCTTGCTCAAGCAACATATCAAAACCAAGCATTGCCCCTTGGCCATCGGCAATCGTATCTAAACATATGTAAGTTAGGATAAAACCACCACCAACTAACAATACAACTTGGATAATGTCAGTGAAAGCTACCGCTTTTAAACCGCCATATAAAGAATAAGCGATAGAGAAAATAGCGATAAAGATCATGCCAAATAGTGCTGGCATGCCAGAGACAGTCTCAACCGCTAACCCGCCTAACCATAGAATACTGGTTAAATTAACCAACACATATACACCCAACCAGAAGGTTGCCATAACAGTACGGACGCGGCTATCGTATCTTTGTTCTAAAAACTGCGGCATGGTGTAAATGCCACGCTCAAGGAAAATAGGTAAAAAGTATTTACCAACAATCAATAAGGTAATTGCAGCCATCCACTCGTAGGACGCAATGGCTAAACCGATTGCAAAGCCAGAGCCTGACATGCCGATAATCTGTTCTGCAGAAATATTTGCTGCGATTAACGACGCACCAATAGCCCACCAAGGCAATGATTTACTTGCTAAAAAGTAGTCTTCAGTATTTTTTTGATGTGATTTTTCTTCTCTAGAAACCCAGAGCGCCAAAACCAACAGCCCTATGGCATAAAATATAAATATAGTTATGTCTAAATCTGTTAATTGCATATTTTGTGTTCTTCAATAAAGTAATATAGTTATTAATTTAAAGACGAGTCATATTTGATCTTCCGCCAAATAAATTCATCTTTACCGACCGATTAATTCCATACTCGGTTTGCCCATGTGTGCGTGAACCCAAAAGTTTCACAGGCGTTACTTTAATGGAAGTAACACAAATGTTACAGCATAAATATCAAACTTATTTGAAATCCCTTTCATTCCCCCCGCTGCAGTGTAAGTTTTATTACTTTGTAGATAACTCATATTGTAAAAGTCGTGTAAGTGCAGTTTATAGTCACCTGCTGCTAATTCTATTTCGACTGGCGTAGATAAATTATCACCAAATTGAGTTTTGTCGACGCGAGTATGCGGGAATTGCACCGCAGCCTGCTTAACGCTTTGTTGGTTTGAACTATTGACAACCTCTAACCATTTAACGCCATTGCTAATACCTAAATTAATTGCGTTGGCTGGGTTATGGTAATTAAATTGAATGGCATATTTGCCAGGTTGGTCGATGCTAAAGTGCACTTGAAGCGTATCATCTGCTTCTCCCCACTGGCTGAATATTAGTTGCTCACCCAGTATTTTTTTCGGCTTATTACTTTGTATGCGCTGATCAGCCACAGGAATTTGCATACGCTCACCCATACATACAACTTCAGATAAATGCGATTGATTTTGGCTTTTAACAAAACGTGCGGCGACTGCATAACAGTGAGCTTGCTGCGCCTGCCCTTTATCTAGCCATTGGCTTACACCTGCACCAGCAGGTACACGAGTTAATAAATTGCCATCACGATAAATTTCATATTCAATTGCCGCACTGGTTAGGTTTGCATTGCCTTTATCTTCAATTTGAATAACATAATCGTTTGCTTTTGCCACAACAGATAATTTAGGCTCAAGCGGTGCATATACCAGAGGGTCAAATGCTAAAGGCTCTGAATCGACGAGGTTGATGTTATTGTCGACTGTGTTGTCCAACACCAATTCAATTTCAATTAAATTATGTTGTTTCAGCGCTTGCTCAACTAGAACGCCACTGTGCGCTAACCCATTAACCTTGACGCGATTAACCACATAAGCTCCAAACTTTTTATTTGAAGGTGCAAACTTCAACTGTAGATCAAATTGTTTACCGCGCCACTGATAATTGATCAAATTAATCACCTGGCTATGTTTAAACCATTGATCTTTAAAAGACTTTGGAATAAACGGTCTAAACTCAATACCTTGCTGGCTGGGCTGGGCCCCAAAAATAGTATTACTGACTAAATTCAAGTAAGCCGCCACTGACCACAACTGACGTTTAGAATTAATCACAGGGCCCGACAATTGAGGATGAGTTTTATCTAACAAAATAGGCTCAGAACTCAACCATTCTAAGTTTTCCATGTTAGACAAATTTAACGCCGCGGCACGAGTTAATGTATCTAAAGCGGCTTGTGTTACAGCAACATTCTTACCTTTTACTGCGGCATTTAAACCATAGGCAGTTACAAATGGCCAAATAGCTCGATTGTGGTAAACGGGAATATTCGGCTGTTGTGGAAATATAACTGCAGCGCCCATCGGGCCATGAGGATACGAACTTAAAATAGCACGCGCTTGCTCGTCTGATGCAATACCAGTAACTATCGCGAGTGACTGGCCCAACCAATCAAATTTCTCTAACGCGACTTTGTGATAATGGCCACTTGTTAAACTTGAATACAAGCCTTTTTCTTCCAACCATAAATGCTGATTGATTGCATTTTTGAGCGCTGACGCCCAACCTTTGTACTTCTTAGCTGCCGGAACATCACCTAACTGACCCGCTAAATCAGCAGCCAATACTAGCGCTTGGTAGTGCCCTGCATTCGTCGATAACGAAATAGCAGTCGACATTGAACTTAAGTCATCCACTATCCAACTGGCATAACTTTGTTCACGCCAATCTAAAAACGACTGCTCGCCGAGATACAAACCAAGATGACTATCAAACGCTACCAATCGGTCGTTTTCAATTGTATTGACCAAAGCAGTAAATGCTTTTCTAGCAAACTGGCTACGCTGCGGTTCAGCTAAATTAGCTAACAAAGCCGTTGCACCAAATGCCCAGGTCATACGATCTGTGCTGACAGGCCAACTCCCACCACTACCAGTATCTTGAATAATTTGTGTATACGGCGCATTACCCGCTAAAAATGGGCTAATAGGTGCTGATGCCCGTAAGTTTGAAACTTTAAACAGCAGTGAGTTTTCTACCCGCTGCGCGTCGAATTGAGCCAAGCTCAGATGTGCTGCATACGACAGATCACGTGTCCAAACATAGTTCCACTTTTCGCCTGTTTCAAAGCAGCTGCAGTCTATCGCTTGGCCATTGTTATAATTACCATCTTTAATTTGCTCAACACTATTTAGTTTCATTTCATCAACCGCCAAAGCAAACAAAGCATCAAATGCTATATTGCCACTTCGAACTCTAGGATGAGCAATATCTTCTTGGTAACGACTATAAGAAGGCACAGGATCGCGCAGCGATTGAGTGGTTGAATGAACGTACTCTCGTAAGCCATTATTGGTTGCTTTAGCGGAAAACACCGCCTCAACTTTTTCACCATTGAAACGATTAAACTCCAAACTGGTCATTTCGCCGTAGTGCGGGGGCGGGGTCTTTGCGCTATCTGCTGACAAAAGCTTAACCAAAAGTTTTGGCTGATTAGCTTGTGTAATATCTAAAGTAAATTGATATAGGCCGCGCGTTTCAATAAATAAACTATCTTCTTCACCACCTGCAGTGTTTAACCGATACGATTTATTTAATTCAACTAGCTGGTTTTCATGCGCAGACACCACCCAAGCAAATGACCAATCAGCAGGAGCTAGCTTGAATCCATGATTGCCCATGGTAATTTTAGTTTTTGCGACATAAATGCCTGCTTGCTCGGTACGGTCAAACGCGGTTGCGGTACTCCAACCATTAAAGCCACCGCGTAGATAAATTGTTTGTGCTTGATGATTAATAGCAGATTCATCCATTGTAGGGCTCGTTTGAATACAGCCAACTAATGCGACCACAATCAAGATGTATTTTACCAAGCCTAGTCCAAGCGAACGACTTTTGCGCATAGTAACCTCAAAAACACTCTATTGTTCTAAAGGATAGATCCTAATATCAACATTGCGTTAACATCAATTAGCTGCATACGTATTCAACATGAACTCTAGCAGAAAGCTCGCTTGCCAGAATGCAGGTAGCTCAAATTTAACCCTTCTATATTTGACCATTTATACTTACAATATCAACAAAAGTATTTTACAAAAAAACAAAATGGACAAATTACTCCCCGCCCAAATTAAAAAATCGCTGTTTGCGCTTGCTTTGTTACCACTATTCGCACTTGCAAACCCAAGCAACTCAACTTGGTTACCCACCAAAACCTTTGCATCCAAGCCAGATGTGTCACATGTGAGTGTTTCACCTGACGGTAAGCACATTGCTTCGTTAGTTAGAATAGACACCGAGAATAAACAAGGTACTGCGATTAACCTGTACAACTTTGCAACACAAGAGCGGACATTTCCCGTTTTTGTTGAAGACAAAAAATTTGTAATTAGCGATATTTTTTGGGCAAACAATGATAATTTACTAGTCGAAGCTAAATTTGCCTCAAGCGTGCGCGGAACACCAATCACCGAACTTCACTTGATGAAATACGACCTGCGCAGCAAAAAGCTTAAAGCGGCAATCCCCAACTCGTTTATGCAACGCTTAAGCTATATCCCCAACATACGCAGCAACGTAATCGACATATTGCCTGATGACCCCAAACATTTTTTATTACAAATTGCCGGTCATATGCATGAGGGTGAACCGAGTGTGGCTAAAGTAGCTTTAGAACGTGGCGGCAACACTCACTATGTTCAACCCGCCGAGCATGACATTTTTGATTGGCAAACCGATAGGCAGGGCAATGTACGAATTGCCATTGCAAAAAAAGACGGCGTATTCACCATTTACCACGTCCCTATTGGCAAAGATAGTAAAAGCGATTTTGAGAAACTATGGACATTTGAAGCCTTTAGCGACAAAGCGATTTGGCCAATAGGCTTTGGTTATGAAAAAAACCAATTGTACGTAAAAGCTTTGCATCAAGGGTATGACGCTGTATTTAAAGTGGATTTAACCAGCAAACACCGAGCGTTAGAGTTAGTCAAAGCAAGAGAAGGTCGAGACGTTACTGGGCACCTTCGTTATTCAAGAAAACTCAAGCAAGTCATTGGTGTTGGCGATTACATATGGAGTGACGAGGCTCGAAAATTTAATGATGCTATCAACAAAGCGTTACCAGACTTAGACAATCATATTGTAAGCATGAGTGAAGACGAAAATAACTATGTAGTGCTAGCGACCTCAGACACAGAGCCTGGCATCTATCTAATGGGCGACCGTAACAAGAAAATGATGGAAGTACTGGCTTATCGCTACAATGCACTTACACCAGAAGTGCTCGCTGAGAAAAAGCCGATTAGCTATCAAGCTCGTGATGGATTAACCATACATGGTTACCTAACCAAACCTAAACACGCCCAGGAAGGGCAAAAGCTCCCCATAATCATTCACCCACATGGCGGTCCAATCACATTTGATGGTGATGGTTTTGACTATTGGACACAGTTTTTTGCTAACCGTGGGTATGCGGTATTACAAATGAACTTTAGAGGCTCGTACGGCTATGGTTTCGATTTCTTAAAACAAGGTATACAAGCTTGGGGACAAGCGATGCAGGACGATGTTGAAGACGCAACTCGCTGGGCAATAAAACAAGGCATAGCAGACCCAGACAAAATTTGCATAGTTGGTGCTAGCTATGGCGGATACGCTGCATTAATGGGCGCGATAAAAACACCAGACCTATACAAATGTGCCATCAGCTTTGCAGGGGTAACCGATGTCGAAGCGCTGGTAAAAAGCAGCCGCAATTTCACCAATTACGACATTGTCAAAAAGCAAGTGGGAGACGATTTTGACCAACTTTGGCAAAACTCTCCTTTAAAACATGCACAGAAGATTAATATCCCGGTACTGCTTATTCATGGCAATAAAGACAGAGTCGTGCGTTTTGAACAAAGTGAAGATATGTATGATGAGCTAAAAGACGCCAACAAAGAAGTAAAATTAGTTGAATTAGAAAAAGGCGACCATTACTTGTCGAATGAACAACATAGGCTGACAACCTTTACTGAAATGGAAAGTTTCTTGCAAAGGTTTTTATGAGTAAGCAATGATAGGTAAGAGCCTTAAGGGCAAGTATTTAATTGACCCACGCAATCACGCTGCCCCATTTAACAAATTGCGTGGGGTGAGCGTAACATTGCGGACAATTTATGCTTTATACCCCGGCAAACATTTTTAAAAACTCGTCATGGGTGGGCATTTGTAAAGATGGTGCTTGTTTGGCTTTTTTCATATTGGCCATCATTTCTGCGAGTTTTTCTGTGGAAAATTGATTCGCAAGTGGATGATAATCTGTAGGTTTGATTCCTTGTCCCAACATAACTTGCAACCAAGATGGCTCCCAGAACAAATCGAGCTCTTCATGAGTAATCGCTCCCGATTTTTTAAACTGGGCAATTTTGTCCACCAACCGTTTAGGTACTTCCATGTTTTGCATATCTCGCCAAAATTGACTATCCACTCTATCGGTAACATGGTAATGCAAAATAATAAAATCTCGGATTAAATCGTATTCAAGTTTAGATTGACGGTTATATTCATCTCTCTGAGCATCTTCAATGCCCATATGTGGAAAAAACTTAATCAGCCGCACTACTGCAGATTGAACCAAATAAATACTTGTTGATTCCAATGGCTCTAAAAATCCGCTTGCAAGTCCCACAGCAATTACATTTCTATTCCACTGTTTTCGAGTGCGTCCAGTCCGAAACTTAATGACTCGCGAATCATCTAGTGCTGGCGTGTCTAGATTGCTTGCAAGTAGTTCAGCGGCCTGTTCATCCGAATAATATCGACTGCTATAAACCAAGCCATTACCATTTCGATGCTGTAACGGGATCCGCCATTGCCAACCGGCTTCATGTGCGATCGAGCGAGTGTAAGGTGTTGTATGTTGATGTCGTTCAGAAGGCATTGCAACTGCACGATCACACGGTAACCAATGACTCCAATCCTCAAAGCCTGTTCCTAATTTTTGGTTGATCAAAACGCCTCTAAAACCCGAACAATCAATAAATAAGTCACCCGTAACTAAATGCCCATTTTTCAATTTCAGTGATTCAACATCTCCGGTTTGAACATTTAAATTAACTTGATCTACCAACCCCTCAGTTCGTTTGACTCCCAATCTTTCGCTAATTTTTCGTAAATACTGGCCATATAAACCCGAGTCGAAGTGATACGCATACTTTAGGTCGAATAACGGATCTTGTGTTTGTAATTTGGCAAAGCGCCCAGCTTCTGCGGCATGGAAATTAATATCATGAGCCCACAAGTTATCATCAATGCCAAGCTGATTTGCCCGCGTCCATAAGTGATGGAAATGGCAAAACGGCAAACTACGCCCTGGCGCAGAAAAAGTATGATAATAACTCTCCCCTTTAACTCGCCAGTTCTCGAATTTAATCGCCAGCTTTATGGTGGCTTTTGTCTCTCGAATAAACTCCGCTTCGTCTATGCCCAAGGTCTCATTAACATGCTGAATTGGTGGAATAGTCGCCTCACCGACACCGACAATACCAATACTTTCCGACTCCACCAACTCAACATCAACTACATCACCGAGAACTTTTTTTATTAGGGCAGCGGACATCCAGCCTGACGTGCCGCCACCTAGTACCACAACTTTTTTAACTTGATTTGTCATAGACTTACCCTAAAAACAACAAAACCCTACTAGCAAGACTAGCAGGGTTTTAGATAATTACTAATTAGAACAATTAGAATTTATAGTTAACACCTAACAAGTAATTTGCACCATATATTTGATATTTCGTGACTTGTCGAGGGTCTCCATTCGCAAATTGAATTTGCTCTTCATCAGTAATGTTTTGCGCTTGAAGCGACACAGTTAAACCATCTAAAGCATCTATACCAGCTTTACCGAAATCAAAACCAATCTGAGCATCCCACAATGTACTACCAGTGTCCGTTGCTGGGACCAATGATAAACTATCACCGCGAGTTTCGGTTAAGAAATCACTTCGCTTAGTTCCAGCTACCCGAATTTGAAAACCACCTGCTTCGTAGAAAGTAATCAAAGAGTAAGTTTCTTTCGATAAACCAGGAATACGTAGTGGGTCAACTTCTTGCCCTTCGAACTTATCCAAAGCGCCATCACTGTTTGCATAGGCAAAAATAGCACCAAAACCATCGAGAGCATCAGACACTAAGTTAAATGGAACGGTCGCTTGGAATTCGTAACCTCGAACAAAACCTTCTAAACCATCTAACTTAGCTGTAGCTACACCTTGGAATAAGGTTGGTTTTAAAATGCCACCCTCTCCATCCGGTAGTTGATGATAGCTCTCGATATATGCATCAGAAAAATCTCTTACCAATGAGCTTTCATAATGCCAATTAGTTAAATCCTTGTAGAAGAATGCAGCAGACAAATAACCATCTTCAGCAAAATACCAATCGTATGCCAAATCAAACTGGTTGGCTTCTAAAGGTTTTAAGAATGGATTACCACCACTGGCGCTCCAAGGGCTATTTTTTAGCTCTGTTGCAACTATCTTTCCAGGATTGAAGTCGAACGAAACTTCTCCACTTACACGCATATCATCAATACGCGGTCGAGATTGAGTTTTAGCTAAACCAACCCGAACCAACATATCATCTGCAACCTCAAAGTTAAGGTTTAAGCTTGGTAGAATATCAGAATAACTTTCCTCTTCACTCGTTGCCTGTGCGTCAACTAAACCATTTGCACCTATTTGAGAGAAGAAACCATCAGATTTTTGCGTTGTATCTACATACTGAACACCAAAATTACCTCTCAACCAAACATCACCTAGTTCAGCTTCTATATCAGCTTGCACATATGCTTGTAGCAACTCCTCTTCAACAATGTAGGTATCACCTTTACGGCTAGGCTGTAAATCAGCTGCATCACTAGCAGTATATTCGCCAGCTCGATATAAACTTAAGCTATCGTAAGCAACTACGTCACTTACACCAATAAAACTCATATCAGTTACGCCAACCACATATTGCGATGGAACAACTTGATGGTCTGGGTAGCTACTAGCTGTTAAATAAAAGCCTCTATTATCTTTCGATTTACTGCGGTCGCTAAAGCGCACACCAGACTTTATTTTAGTGATTGGGCCAATTTCAACATAACCTTCAAGATCTAAAGCCAAAGCATCTAGCTTTTCTTTAAACACTGGCTGGTTAACAAACCCATCTTGCGCTTGTGCAAACCCAATAGGAGAATCAGGGTTTTTCGCAAGGGTCGTATGCGGTGAGGTATCACTTGTGCCTGCAAATTGAGAGTCTAACCCACTCATACCACCACCCCAAGATTGAGGGCCAGCTAGTTTTACTTTAGACGCATCAGATAAATCAAAGTTTGTGATGCCTGCAACTTCAGAATACATAACTCCAGTGGCGGTCTGTTCCCAAGCATAAACCGCACCAGCTCCCTGTCCTTTGTGGCCAGCACGACCAACACCAGCGTAACTTTCAACGTCAGTAATAGTTTTGTCTACTTCATTGGTTGAAAAGTCTAATTCAGCTTTCCAATTGTCATTAATTTGATATTCAACGTTGGCTGCATATGCTGTAAGCTCAGCTGTTTTTTCATAAGCATCATTACGCACCACTGAACGGAAGCCGTCATCTTCATCGGCACCCATTAGCTTGCCTTTAGTAACAAAGCCATCTTTAACTTCCGAGATAGTATAGTTTTTACCTACGCCCCACTCTGCGCCACCATCTTCCATACCTCGTTTGATTTGACTATCTTTAAAGTCAATATATAAAGCATCTAATGTTACGGTTAAGTCGTCAGTCGGTTTGAGTTGCAAAACACCAGCAACAGCGTCACGCTCTAACATAGCAGAACGTTGGTATGAGTCATGACCACCAGTAATTAAAGCATCTTCAACATCTGCACGTGTTAAACCATTCTCTAATACAATCGTACCATCCGGGTTATTGATAGGATCATATAAATAATCCTCAACCAGGTTTCCATCATCATCTCTTACATACTCACCATCTTCTTTTTTTGCAGTTCCTACGTTTGCATACCCCCAGCCACGGAAATGCTGCTCTTGACTTGGTGATTCGGTTGACGCATATGTCAATGCGAGCCCAACTTTGTCATCTGCAAATTTTTGCGAGAAACCAACCGCTAAACGGTGACCTTGGTCATCAAAATCAGGATTTTCTGATTTCATGCCATTTTGCTCGAGATTATAGTTGATTGAAACGAATTCATCAGAAGCTAGCGGACGAATCGTCTGCAAATCAACAGTACCGGCAACACCTTGAGTTGTTAATTTTGCCTCTGGTGCTTTATATACTGTTACACCACTCATGATTTCAGAAGGGTATAAATCAAACTCGACGCCACGGTTGTCGCCCATACCTAATAGCTCACGACCATTCATAGTAGAACCTGAATAGTCTTCACGGAAACCACGAACAGAAATACCACTGGTGCGACCGTCACGACGCTCACCAGCCATGCCAGGTAAACGCGCTAAAGACTCTGCTATTGACGAATCTGGTAATTTACCAATATCTTCAGCAGAAATAACTTCAACAACTGAAGTGCTATCCATTTTAACGGCTTGAGCGCGCATCAAACTACCACGAATACCTGTTACTTTTATAACCTCTTCTACTTCTGTATCCGCACCTTCTTCAGCTGCATATGAATAACCCGATACTAGACCGGTTGTTGCGAGCGCTAAAGTTAACAAACTTGGCTTAAATTGTTTCATGTGTATATCCCCTTGCCTTCTAATGGCAACTTGTTGTGTTTGATAACCACTTGGGTAAAACCCGTGACTAAACTGCACACCTGTTACAGTGCATTGAGTGAATATTAGACGGAATATTTCAACAACAACAACAAACTGCATACGTATTCATAATTATGCATTTACAACAAATTCACACAAAACAATTAAAAAACACGGCTAAACACACAGTTACCACAACATTAAATAATCAATAAATATCAAAAACTTAAAATAAAAACAAATCTAAAATCCTCGATAAAATTTCGCCTACATTGTTAATTTTTTGCGCTTTATGCATACGTATGCAACAACATTGCCGCGCAACCTAGATGTCAACTATGCTGCATAAAAGTTAATCTTTAGCGCGTTAAAGCAACATTTTGTTACAGGTTTATAAATAATGATTCAGTGTGGTTGGTGGCGAGGTGCGGTAATTTATCAAATCTACCCTCGTAGTTTTTACGACAGTAACAACGATGGTATTGGCGATTTGCCAGGGGTGCATGCGCACCTTGATTACATTGCTAGCTTAGGGGTTGATGCAATTTGGCTATCACCTTTTTTTAAGTCTCCGATGAAAGATTATGGTTACGACATTAGCAATTACCGCGAGGTTGACCCTGTTTTTGGCAATGTTACTGACGTAAAAAAGATTGTCGATAAAGCGCATTCGTTAGGCCTCAAAGTGCTGATGGATATGGTGTTATGTCACACTTCTGATCAACATGCTTGGTTTAAACAAAGCCGTAGCAATAAAACCAATTCCAAAGCAGACTGGTACATATGGGTTGACCCCAACCCTGATGGCACGCCACCAAACAACTGGTTGTCTATTTTTGGTGGCGGAGCATGGGAGTGGGATTCGCATCGAGAGCAGTATTATCTCCATCACTTTCTAACCAGCCAACCGAGTTTAAACTTTCATAACCCCGCGGTTCGGCAGCAAATGCTAGACGAAACTGAGTATTGGTTACAAATGGGGGTTGATGGGTTTAGGTTTGATGCTATTAATTTTTGTTTTCACGATAGCCAGCTCACCAATAACCCAGCAAAGTCGAAAGATAAACGGCGTGGGCGTGGTTTTTCAACAGACAACCCTTATGCCTACCAATACCATTATTACGATAATACTCGACCTGAAAATATTGCCTTTATTGAAGCGCTACGCGAGTTGTTGAATCAATATCCAGGAGCGATTGCACTTGGTGAAATTGCCGCTGAAGATTCTATTGAAACTATGACCGAATACACGCAAAGCAACAATAGATTGCACTTGGCGTATAATTTTGAGTTATTGACAGATGATTGCAGCGCCAATTATTTACATCATGTCATTCAGCAGGTAGATGAAAAGATAACCGGTGGTTGGCCATGTTGGGCAATTGGTAATCACGATGTCGTGAGGGTTCGTAACCGTTGGGGGGGCGATAAGGGCAGCATAACCCAAACAAAACTTTACCACACGCTGTTGCTGAGTTTAAAAGGTTCAGCATGTATATACCAAGGTGACGAGTTAGCGTTACCTCAAGCTGACATCGAATATGTTGATTTATGCGACCCATATGGCATTCGCTTTTGGCCAAGGTTTAAAGGGCGCGACGGTTGTAGAACACCACTTCCTTGGAATGACAAAAACAACTGTGGCTTTAGTCAAGCCAAACCTTGGTTACCAGTTGCCAAAGGGCACTCTGCGTTAGCAATTAGCCACCAGATGTATGATGACGACGCTATGCTTACTTTTTGTCAACGATTGCTGAGTTGGCGAAAAAACACGCCAGCTATGCGTTTGGGTGAGATGAAAGAGCTACGAGTGGAAGGTGACTTATTGAGTTTTATCCGGTTTGACGAGCAAGTTTGCATATTATGCATATTTAATCTATCGGATAAGCCTGTTGATTACAAACTTGCAAAAAATTATGCATTAGTCGAGCAAAACAGTTTTGCATTAGGTTTGTATTTGCAAAAAGGTCAGCATATTAAGCTGTCAGCATATTCTGCTTTGTTGGTGGAAATCGCTCAAACGGCTTAGACTGAAGTTTGGATTATCGTTTTTACAATGAGCTCTGCTGGTACTTAGTGCCCGTTTCAGCGCAATACATTGTCATATATTGCCCCCAAACACAGCCAGTATCTAGCGCCATATAGTGCTGGTTTTGCACACTGCCCATTAAAGAAGCCCAATGACCAAACACAATTTGATAATCGCTCTGTTCCACTCTAGGCATTTTGAACCAAGGTGTTAAATGCTCTGGTGCAGCCGCCAAAGTATCTTTGCATTTGAAATCGAGTTGCCCTTTGCTTTTAAGGTAGCGCATGCGAGTTGTGACGTTTATGATAAAATTAAATTTATCTTGCACTGAGCTATCGGCGTGCAACTTGTTGACCTTATCGCCATACATGCCTTTTAACCAAGGCTTAGGTTGGCCATTCTGCAATACTTGCTGTACCCATTGGCTCATCTCCAAATGCTGTTGCAGAGTGAGTTGTGGATGTAAGCCGGCATGTGACATTACAATATCTAAATCACTAAAATGACGAACCAACGGCTGCTGCAACAACCATTGGCCGTAAGCTTGGGCAAACGGTGCATTAAGCAATGCATCTAAATGGTCATTTTTTTTTGCTTGATACAAACCGTGCAGTGTTGATAGAAAATGTAAATCATGGTTGCCCAACACGGCCATCACGCTTGACTGCATGTCCAACATTAATTTGGCAACTTTTTCAGAAGCAGGTCCCCTTGCGACCAAATCGCCAACAGGACATAACTTATCTTGGCTAGGGTCAAAATTGACACGTTCGAGTAAACGCATCAATTCATCGTAACAACCTTGTATGTCACCAACAAAGTAATGGGCCATAAGGAATAAAAACTATCTAGTTGAGTATATTTGGTTGAGCGAGCCTAAATACAGGGATTTGAGTTTCAAAACTACTTTGATCTGCTAGGTTTATCATATTGTAGTACCCCTGCATTGTAGCGACTGGTGTTTCGACAACCGCACCACTGGTGTAGACAAATTTACCACCTGGTTTAATGCTAGGTTGCTGGCCTATTACCCCATCGCCACTGACTTCTGTTTTTTTGCCATTGCTATCGGTTATTAGCCAATAACGGCTTTTTAACTGCACTGGTTGATCGCTATTGTTTCGAATTGTGATGGTATAAGCGAATACATAGCGGTCAGCTGCTGCATCTGATTGTTCTTCTACAAAATGAGTTTCGGTATCTACTTGAATCGCCAACTCTGCGGTGTTTGTCATATCGATTACTTCTTACTGATAAATTGACTAATCTGGATGAAATTGTCGAGTGATAGTGCTTCAGCTCGAGCGGTCGGCTCAATACCGAGTTGCGACAATTCTTCTGCACTAATCAGATCTTTTAAACTGTTACGAATGGTTTTGCGTCTTTGGTTAAAAGCAGCGCCTGCAACTTTTTGCAATACTTCTACGTCAACATCTGCTCGCTGAGCTTTGGGTACCAAACGGATAACCGCTGAATCGACTTTAGGCGGCGGGCTGAAGCTCTCTGGTGGCACATCAGCCACTAAATAACTATCACAATAGTATTGGGTCATAACGCTTAATTTGCCAAAAGCTTTTGTTCCTGGCTGCGCACACATGCGTGAAACCACTTCTTTTTGCAGCATAAAATGCATATCTTCAATTTGATCAGCAAAACTAAACAAATGAAACAGTAGTGGAGTCGAAATGTTATAAGGTAAATTACCAAATACTTTAATTTTTTTCTGCTGGTCTAATAGTTGAGAAAAATCAAATTTAAGTGCATCAGACTGATATACAGTTAACCGCCGTGTTAACAATGCATCCGACTCAAAGCGTGCAACTAGGTCTTTGTCCAGTTCAACCACATTAAGATGTTTAACTCGCTCAAGCACAGGAAATGTCAACGCCCCTAAACCAGGGCCTATTTCAACCAATATATCATCGTCTGTTGGATCTATTGCATCGACAATATGACCAATTATATGATCGTCCGTTAAAAAGTTTTGTCCGAATCGTTTTCGAGCTTTATGGCCTAAATGCACTCTGTCATTCATACTTTTTTATCCGAAGCTAATTTAATTGCTTCAGTCAAAGCAACCTTAAAACTACCAGCGTCTGCAGCTCCAGTTCCAGCTAAATCTAACGCAGTACCATGGTCAACCGAGGTTCGTACAAAAGGCAAACCTAAAGTAATGTTTACCGCTTTACCAAAACCTTTGTATTTAAGCACGGTCAGCCCTTGGTCATGGTACATAGCTAACACTGCGTCTGCTTCTTTCAAATATTTTTCTTGAAACAATGTATCTGCAGGCAATGGCCCAACTATATTCATCCCACGCCCACGTAAATGATCAAGCGCTGGGGTAATTGTTGTGATTTCTTCAGTACCTAAATGGCCATCTTCACCAGCATGAGGGTTTAACCCACAAACATAAATTGTTGGCTGTTGAATACCAAATTTATGCTTAAGTTCACTGTGAAGTATTTCGGTAACCTTGATTACTCTATCGTAGGTTATCGCTTTAGATACGTACGCAAGCGGTATGTGAGTGCTTGCTAACGCGACACGCAAGCCTTCTGTTGCTAACATCATAACCACATCAGCAGTATTTGATTCCTGCGCAAAATATTCGGTATGGCCGCTAAATGAAATGCCCGATTTATTGATAATACCTTTGTTGACAGGACCTGTAACAATGGCATCAAACTCACCTGTCATATTTTTTTCGCAGGCTATCCTCATCGTTTCCACTACATAATGGCCATTTCGAGCATCTAGCTCGCCGCATACGACTTCAGCTTCTAGCGGCACATCCAATATGGTTAAAGTGCCTTTTGCTTGAGGCTGTGCAGCAAGATCTGCGTCATAATCAATGAATTCAAGCTCAATACCAAGTTGCTTGGCTCTAGACTCTAGCAGTGATTTTGCGCAAATAGCGACTAATTGTACTGGCCAATCTTGTTGAACCAGCTGTAACACTAAGTCAGGGCCTATGCCAGCAGGTTCACCTGGGGTGATCGCAATTCGTAAGGTCATTATTAATTATTACCTACAACTTCAACAAAAGCTTGGTCACGAATTTCACGTAACCAGGCTTCAGCTTCTTCGTTAAATTTTCGATTAAATATCATTCGATACGCATGGTCTTGATACGCAGTTTCAGTTGCGTCTTGGGTTCGACGCTCCAACAACTGCACCACATGCCAGCCATGTGCAGTTTTAAATGCTTCTGAGTATTCACCTGGCTCAAGTTCAGCCAATGTATCTTTAAACTCTGGAACATACATGTTTGGATCAGCCCAGCCTAACTCTCCCCCTTTGGCAGCAGAACCTGGGTCTTCCGAATATTCTTTGGCGAGTTCGGCAAAATCTTTTTCACCCGCTTTAACTTGCTCAACAAACTCATTCAGCATGTTTTTCGCTTTGTCGTCACTTAAAATAATGGTCGGTTTAATTAAGATGTGTCGAGCATTAACTTCTGCAACTTCAACAGTTTGACGCCCTTGAATATCAAAAATCTTTAACACGTGGAAACCTGCACCACTTCTAATTGGCCCAATCACATCACCTTTTTTCTGATCCGTCACCGCTTCAGCAAACAAACTCGGCATTTCGTTAATATTCATCCAGCCTAAATCACCACCCTCTAACGCTTTTGGACCAGAGCTCGAACCAATCGCAACTTTTTTAAAGTCACTACCTGTATTCACTAGCTCGATTACTTTATTTGCACGTTTTTGGGCGTTTTCAATATCGTCTGCGCTTGGCTCTGAGGGCAAACCAACTAATATATGACCCAAATGATATTCTTCGTTCTGTTTGCCACGCTCTTTTAATAAGCTCACTAAACTATCAATTTCCTGCGGTGACACATAAATTCGACGAGAAACCATAGCCCGACGAACTTCGTTCGCAGTCAGCTCTTGACGAACCTGTTCTAAATAAGACTCGTAATCTTGGCCATTAGCAATGATTGCTTGGCGCAGTTGCTCTAACGTGATGCCCTGCTCTTGTGCTATTCCAGCAACGGTCTGCTGTACTTGTGCATCACTTATTTGTAAACCAATGCGTTCGGCAAACTGCTGCTGCAAAACATTAAGAATAAGTTTCTCTGTTACTTGCACCCTTAATGCTTTATCTGATGGAAGCTCTTGACCATTTTGAATCGCTTGGGCTTTAAGAGTTTGCATCATGGTTTGGATTTCGTTCTCCAAAACCACACCTTGATTAACGATTACCGCTACTTTATCTAATAGCTTGGCTGCATTTACATTTGCCATGGTTAACATCAGCATACATGCAGTTATTGCTCTAATTGTTTTTATCATATTTACGAAAAACTCACTGATTTAAGAAATAAGGTTCGCGATATCCAAATATACCACTGTTTAAAACCTTACTTATTATATTCTTTGACTGACCAAATCCTTTGATTGTGAAAGTTAACAACATCCCAGAATCCCTTTCTTCGGTTGGGATTGACGCTTGGCTATCTGTGCCAGCTAAATTGGTTTTCACTTTAGACTGCCAACCAAATTGTAGTTGCCAACAACACGACTCGTATAATAGACCAACTCGCGCCTCTACAGTTCTATTTAATTGCAAATCATAATGGAAATTGGCATAACTTTGCCAATTTGAATTTAATCGCCAAACGCTCGCCATGCCCATTTGTTGAATGTCATTACCAGAAATGTCGCGAACAAATCTATGGCTCACTTGTACTAAATGATTGTCATCTCTGCGATAGTCTACCGTAAACTGACTTTTTCGGGTATCACCATTTTGAGTATCGAACTGCAGGCCATAATGTAAAAACCAAGTTTTGCGAATATCAAAGTCCAATTCAGCCGCCAGAGCAGACTTACCTTGAATGGTGGTTTGCCTAAAATCAACAAAATCACTCTCTGCTTCACTCAGATAAATAATTTGCCCTACACTTAACCTTAGTTTTTCTCTATGCTCATCGTTGAGCAATCGAGTGGTGACCCCTAGTGTTAATTGATTAGCTTCGGAAATTCTATCAATACCACTAAATCGATTTTCTCTAAACAAACCTAAGTAATCATCTTGCAACAAAGCGGTATCATACAAACCTATATGAGTTTGCTCTCGAAAAGGTACATATAAATACTGCGCCCTAGGCTCTAACGTTTGTTTCATTTCTTTACCAAACCAATCGATTGGCCTTTCAAGAATTAATCGACCATTTAAACGAAAGCGTGGCAAAACACGACTGATTTGTTGATAGTCGCCTTCTTGGAGCTCTCCATCAATATAACGTTCTTGAAAGTAATGTGTGGCAGGTAGTGAGCCTTGAGCTTGCAACTCCCAAGCTGGCTCAAAATGGCTCCAACTAACTTTTGGTTCAATATGGGTTCGAATCGCTTCGGCTAAACCGATTTCATCAGACTGAAACCATGCAAATTGAGCTGGTAACTCAAAAGACCAGCCAGAATAGTCAACCAAACCTGTATATAAAAAATCAACTTCTGGTAAAGTTCGATACGGCCGAGCATGTTGACCAAACACTTCAAAATCACGAATGGTTATATCCATTTGCCAATTTTCATTATAATGATTGAGGGATATGTGACGCTCTACATGGGTATCTACCCCAGATAAATCTTCAAAACCAAGGTCAGAAACATAACCATCGTCACTGATAAAAACCAAATCAACATTAGCAGCCCAACCATCAAACACTTGAGCTTGATGACGCCAACTCAATGCGTGGCGGTCTTGGCCATAAACTGCCGTACCATCTTCTGAAAATTTGGCGAACTCTTTGTCATTCGGCATAAGTTCAACATTCAACTCGCCCGAAAAGTTGTGCTGTAAATACCTAAACTCACTACCTAACTGTAATCCTCTACGCGACATAATTCTTGGTTTTACTGTCAGATCCATATTTTCAGCGATATTCCAATAATATGGTGCGGTTACATCAACACCTCGTTGTGACGACGTGCCAATAGATGGATACAACCAACCACTTTTGCGTTTATCACTCAGCGGAAAAGAAAGATATGGTAAATAAATCACTGGCACTTCAAACACTTCAAGTCGGCTATGCCAGGCTTGTCCCCACTCTTCATCAACCGAAAGAGATATTTTTTCAGATTTTAACTGCCAATCTGGTGCATTGTGTGGTGGACAATTGGTATAGGTCGCATCTTCTAGTTCAATTTTTTTATTCTGCTGGTCAATTCTAAACACCCCCGCTTTACCATGGCCAGCAAAATTATCTAACTCATAATTGGACTGGTTAAGCGATAAAGTAGAATTCTGCATATCTGCAACTAGGGTGTCACTATGCACTCTAGCGTGTTGACTCACAAATTCGATGCCTCCAGCTGCGGTCATAGTATTTCTGTCTTTTGAGACATGTGCTGTGTCGGCAGATATGCGATTGCGACCTTGAATAATGCTAACCTGCCCCGAAAATCGCGCTGGGCTGTCGATCCCCACTTCGGTTTTATCCGATAAAATAACGAGGTTATCAGTATTTGACAATTGATAAGATGGATCTTGGTCAGTATCAACTGTATTGATACTAAGTTCGGCTGGCGCTAACGAATGGCATTGCATCTCAGTTGCACTCACCCAAGTTGTTGTAAAAACAAGCAATACTGCTAAAAACCTTGTCACCTGAACCATCACCAATTTTATTCTGGGGTTAACTCAAACAATTGAAAGCGCTATGATAATGCAAAATTGCATTATCGGCTAATGTTATGCCCCAATTACTTCAACGACAGCAACAACTCAACCAGTGGCTTGAGCAACATTTTAAACGCTCGGTTCAACTAACACTTATCTGTGGCGATGCAAGCTTTCGTCGCTATTTTCGCTTTAGTGACAGTGGGCAAAGCTACATAGCGGTTGATGCGCCCCCTGAGCACGAAAATAATCCGTTGTTTGTAGAGATCAGCCAACTGCTCACTCAACAGCAAATCAATACAGTAGATGTCATACAACATGACTTTGGCAACGGCTTTATGTTGCTAAAAGATTTGGGCAACGAGCATTTAATCGATCGGTTGAATGAGGGTAATTTTACCCAACAGTATTCGCAGCTCTTTGCGCTGATAGCCAAAATACAAACCCTACCGGCTGAGCACTTACAACTCAAAGCGTATGACCAAACGTTTTGTTTAGCTGAGATGGCTTTGTTTAACGATTGGTATTTACAGCAATATCACAAAATTACATTGTCAGAAGAGCTGCAACAGCGACTAACAGCAGCACTCATGCTGATATCAGAGCATTTTTTACAACAACCACAGGTCTTTATCCACAGAGATCTGCACTGTAAAAACATAATGTTACATAACGGCCATGCACACGTCATCGACTTTCAAGGAATGATGTACGGGCCTTGTACCTATGACCTTGCATCTTTGCTTAAAGATTGTTATTTGAACTGGCCGACCGAGCAAATTAATGACTTGGCTGAACAATTTCGAATGGCTTACCACCCAGACATCCCAGCTGTCACTTGGCAAACTTGGTTTGATATCGCTGGCCTGCAGCGTCACATTAAATGCCTAGGTATTTTTTGCCGGTTAAGCTTACGCGATAACAAACCTGCTTACTTACAGTATTTACCTAGAGTGCTCGACTATGTGCAAGATGTATGTGTACGCTACCAGCACTACATTCCACAACTTGCTGCAATTTTAGAATGCCTGGAATTAACTCAGGAGCAACAATCATGCAAGCGATGATTTTAGCCGCTGGGCAGGGAAAACGAATGCGCCCATTGACAGAGAAAACCCCAAAACCATTACTACCAGTCGCAGGTAAAGCTTTGATTGAATACCAAATTGAAGCACTGGTAAAAGCAGGTATTAATGAATTAGTTATCAACCACGCCTGGCTAGGTGAGCAAATACCCACTTACCTTGGAAACGGCGAAAAGTATAACTGTAACATTCAATACAGTGCCGAACCAATAGATGCATACGAAACTGCTGGTGGCATCATTCATGCTTTACCCTTACTAAAAGATGAGTCTTTTATCGTCATAAATTCGGATGTGTGGTGCGACTTCGACTATCAGCAATTACTCAGTATCAAACTGCAAAACAAATTGGCTCATCTTGTTTTGGTTGAAAACCCAGCTCATAACCCGCAAGGCGACTTCGCGCTAGAGCAAGGTCAGGTTAAATTGCGAGGTTCAAAAAAATATACCTTTGCGGGCATTGGCTTATACCATAGGGCTTTATTTGCGGGTAACCACACTATGCCTTTACCCTTAGGCAGACTATTAAAACAACATATTGCAAATATGACAGTGTCTGGCCAACTGCATTCAGGTCTTTGGTTTGATATAGGTACACCTGAACGTTTAGCGGCAATAGAAAAATTACAAACTCATCAATAAAGGAATCATATGCATTACTGGGGAAAAGTATTAGGTTTTATCTTTGGTTTTATGATGTTCAAACTGCCTGGCGCTTTGTTAGGTGTCATTATTGGGTATTACTTTGATAAGGGCTATGCCAAAGCGCTGGCTGACAACGGTGGTTTTGCTCGACTATTGGGTTCGCGCAACAATATCAAAAATCGAGTGATTTTTTTCCATACGCTGTTTTCGATTATGGGACATATTGCTAAGTCTAGCGGTAGAGTCACCGAAAACGACATCGCGCTCGCCAGCGCACTAATGGATAAAATGGGTTTAACGGGCGCACTTCGTCAAGAAGCGCAAAATGCTTACAGATCAGGTAAACAAGCAGATTTTCCCGTGGCTGAAACGGTCAAAGAGTTTAAACAATATTGTTTTGGCAGGCGTGACTTTATGGCGGTTTATTTTGAAATTCAATTGCAAGCAGCGTTAGCCAATGGGCAACTTCATCAAAATGCCAAACGGGTATTAACGAAAATTGGCAAAACATTAGGTTTTAGTGCGGCTGAGGTTGAAACTTATATCAATCAGGCAAAAGCCAGTAGCCAGTACCAGCAACAAACTCATCATAGCCATTCTCAATCGGACCAGCAGCAATTATCGCAAATGTACCAGATTCTTGGGGTTGATGCCGGCGCAAGCGATCAGGCGGTAAAAAAAGCATATAAAAAACTCATGTCACAACATCATCCAGACAAGTTGGCGTCACAAGGTTTACCTGAGCAAGCACTGTCGTTGGCTAAAGAGCGCGCGCAACAAATTCAGGCCGCGTATGAATACGTCAAAAAATCACGAGGGCTGAGCTAACGGCTACTCAGCAAAATATTCAAATAAATCAGATAGGACGCTGTAGGTTTTTTTCTCAGTTATAACATACTGAAAGCAAACCTCTTCGTATCTGTCATCGATCAACGTTCTCCTTGAAATTTTTGCCGGAATTTCAAGCAGATGATCTTGAATTTGGTATTTATGCGCAATCAATTTTGGTAGATACAAACGCACAACCAGTGCTTTATCTTGGTCAAATCGGCTGACTTCATCTAGTCGGCAATAAACATTTACCCCGCTAACACTAAAATCGTTGGAAATGCGGTCGATAAAACAGTGTGATTGTTCAACTTCGAGACGAATACCAACATCTAAGCGATCGTATTGACGCTTCTCATCTGGGTAAGACACACTATATTCATCACCTAAATCAAATTTAAAACTAGCCAGCATTAAACTGACCACCTCGGTTGAGTCGACCAAATCGTAAGCAAACGAACGCACTAACTGGGTATCGTAAATATTCGCTTCGCTCGCGCTAATTTGATGCTTAGTGATATCTTGCACCTGTTCTGAGGCGTAACTAACATGTTTGAGTTGGCGCTTTAACGTTGAAATGGTCACAGCCAAGGCTAGCGACATTTCACTAAAGCTATTGTCGAGCTTTTTAATGATCCCAACATCCGATTCAGGAAATTTCGGGTGATTAATCGATAAATCACCTCGGACGATTGAATCCATCCGAGAGATTAAATTGTCTAACCTTTGATACAACGGCTTATGCAGAGAAACCCAATACATAATTGGAATGAGCACTATGCTGACAATACATAACCATACGTAAAGGGCAAAACGGGATTGATGGAAAGCGAGTTCGTTGTGCACAGACTCGTTTTGTAAAATAAACTGATTAATCTGCTGCACAGCAATACGCGAAGTCTTGTGTTGGTTCGCGTCAACGTTTTCAAGCGCAGCCGCCAAGGTTAAACCATTGTTATACAACAACTCTACTTTATGGTTAATTTGCATTGTATGAATGTACATCATGCTTGCTGCAATCAACACAAGACAAAATAAAGCTAACAACATCACTAAAGTTCGTAAACTAATATTGCGCTTTAAATAGCTGAGCAATCTTATCATCAAATATTCGTACTAAATGGTAGGTATGTTTCATGTATCGGATAGTTTCAGTATATCTAAATAGTAGAAAAATGCGGAGTAAATATAATATTAAGAGAATTCACCTTCAAAATATGCTGAACAAGGCCCAAAAACCACTACGACATAGCAACTTCAATCACCACAAGACTTTCAAGCTACAAAAAACAAAAAATTAACAAATAAAACACAGTAAGACAGGGAAGACCAAACCAACTAAGCGCTTATTTTTTGGTGTTTTAGACATTTTATTAAATTAATGTGCAAAAAAGCTATTAACAATCCAGTAAAACTTTGCATATTGACTCGAGGTTCAGTAGAATCGAGCACAATTGCGTCAGATATATCCTACATGCATGGGTAAAAATCCCACATTAACAATAACAATTGTTGGTCTTTGGGCGCGTTTTAAGAGAAATATGCTAAAACACATAGTTAAATGCTTAGCCTTGGTTATATATTTAAGTTTACCCGCTACGGCTCAACAACCTGCTTCAATTCAAGCAAAGTTGACCACTGGGTATACCGACAATTACCTCCAAGCTAGCAATAAACAATCATCTGCCATTGTGGAAACCAATATCCAGCTTAACGCAGGTTTAAAGGTACGCTCATTCGCGCTTGGTTTGAGTGGCGGTATCAATGAAACCAATTACAAGGCTAATTCCAGTGCAGTTTTCGACCGCAACAGCCTAGCGGCTCAGCTTAATTGGCGACCAACACGACAACAAAATTTAGTCATAAAACTTGCTCATCTAAATGCTCAGATAGCACCTTGGGAAGGTATTCGTCGAAACGCTCAATCATCAACCACACCGAACAATCCGCAGCTGCAGCTAGATGAAGCCAAAAATAACCAAACAAGCTTAGGCTACCAATATAAAACAGCCAGCGAAAAAGGTGTGGTGTTTTCAACCGAGTTTTCGCAACACCAAAAACAGTATGCGGCCACAGATTCGCTCGCTTTACAAAACAACAAATCAACGAACAGTTGGAATAGCAAACTAGGTTATCAATGGCGCTCAGGCCGTCACCTGTTCATTCAGTACCAAGACAGGCGTAGCAAGTTCGATGACTTTGACCAGCGCGACAACAACAGCCAAATTTATGCACTTGGGTTTTCATGGCAAATAACCGCTATCAGTGGTATTACATTTGGAGTTGGTCAAGAAACTCGCGCACTTGCTCAAAACAATGTAGAAAACACCAGCAACTACTGGTCACTGCAAGCTAACTGGTCACCCAAAAGCTATTCAACCTTCTCATTATCAAGTCGCCAACAGCAACAAAGTAGTGAATATGAAGGTCAGATACTGCAATTAAATAAAACACATGCTGCATCATGGCAACATACATGGGCAAATGGTTTACAAAGCTCAATAAACCTTAGTCAACAAAGCATAGAGCAAGTAGCACTCAAGCGCAGAGAGAAAAAATGGCAAACAGCTATCGCATTTAGCTATAAAATTGCTCGTAGTTGGTCAACCAGCTTAGGCTATCGCTTCGAAGACCATAGCGATAGTGCAAACCGAAGAAACTATCAACAAAATAGTCTTCATTTAGCCATTCGCTATCAATTTGGTGGTAACGCCTGATGACTAAACTGTATTTATACATTTTAGTATTAGTGCCGAGTATTGTGCTGGCCAGTATCGACGGTTATAAACTGGCAGCAGGTGATACTGTTAGCATTCATGTATATGGCCAAGACGACTTGTCTGTCACCAGTAAAATAGATAAATCTGGTAGTATCAAGTACCCCTTTATTGGTAAGGTACCATTAGCTGGCAAAACGACTGATCAGGTGAATCAATTTATAACCCAAGCATTGATGGACGGATACTTAGTTAACCCTGAAGTACATGTTTATGTCTCGTCTTACCGACCATTTTACATTCATGGTCAAGTTAAAAAACCAGGTGCTTTTGCCTACCAACCTGAATTAACACTATCAAAAGCCATCGCGCTGGCTGGAGGGTTAACTGAACGTGCGTCAAGTACTTGGATTTTGAAACGCACAATCAACAATCAGAATAAAAGCATTAAGGCAGATGAACAAACAGAAATCTTGCCCGGCGACATTATCACAATAGAGCAGAGTTTCTTTTAATGGCCGAGCAAATTCAAAAAGAAGACGAGATTGACCTAAACCAGCTGTTCTCACTGTTGTGGCGAGGCAAGTGGTTTATTGTCTTCACCGTCGCTTTGTTTGCTGTTTGTGGCTTTTTATATACGCAAAACGCCACCCGCTATTATAGTGCGACAACAACAATTCAGGTAGGCATTGACCAAGGCAATGTTGTCTCTATCGACGAACTATACGTGTTAGAAGCCCGCACCAAAGAGCATTACAACACCCAAATAGAAATGCTGAAATCGCGTAATATGTTAGAGCGTGTTGTCAAACAACTGGATTTAACCGCAAGCAAATTACATGCAGCCCCAAACCCACCGATACTTGAATATATCCCACAGTTAGAACCTTGGTTGGTCAAACCGATTGCAAACGCGGGGAATTTAGACTTAGCAATCCAGCTTCAGTCGATGATCCAAATAAATCAAGTGTCGAATAGCCAGTTGATTAGCATAGTGGTTAAAGCCAAAAGTGCAGAGCTCGCGGCCAACATCGCCAATACTTTGGCCGATGTGTATATGGACTTTCACAACGACTCGCGCCAAGCGGTCAACGATAACGCCGCAGACTGGCTGATTGCTGAGCTAGAAAAGCTCAAAGGCAAACTCAATACCGCAGAGGCTGAATTACAATCCTTTATGGAAAATAACAATCTAGTCGATTTAGCTGGGGTATTAAGTCTTAAAGCAAAAGATGTTGAAGGTTTTTCAGCCCAGTTATTAGCAGCACAGAAACAGATCGACCAAATTAAGGTTCAATACAACACCATACAAAAGCTCGAAGATACAAACCTGCTGCTTTCGTCTTCTGCAATAAAAACCAACTCTTTAGTTGAAAATACCCAAAACTCAATCGCTCAACTGCAAAGAAAGCTAGCCGATATATCTCTGGTTTATGGGCCTAAACATCCAAAACACATTGCAGTCATTGAAGAAATTAAAACAACCGAAAATATTCTCGATCAACAAGTAAAAGCTTTGGTCAATGGTGTTGAACAAAAGTACCGAGCGGCAATCGAAAATTTTGCACAAATCAAACTCAATTTAGACACAGCTAAAGCGCAATATCAGCAATTGCGCAAGTCACAAAGCCTATATCGTCAGTTACAGCGTGAAGTAGAAGCGAATCAAGAACTATACGATACCTTCTTAAAAAGGTTGCAAGAAACCAAAGCAACCAAGAGCATGCAAAAAGCATTTGCCCGTATTCTTGATTATGCAATCGCGAAAAACACGCCTGTGAGTCCTAAATCTGCGCTGATTTTAGTTTTATCTGTTTTGTTGGGCGGCATGATATCTGTAATGGGCATTTTTGTCGTTGAGTTTAAACGCAAAGGTTTACTCAATGCCGATGAAGCAGCCAGCTACACGGGCTTAGATGTGTTAACAGAGTTACCAAAAATCAAGTGTCGAAAAGAAGCAACACACCATATTGAACATGATCAACTTTCGCAAAATCCATATTATATTGAAGCGATGAGGACGCTGCGCACACGCTTAAAACTATCCTTTGAAGATCAAAAAATTATTGCGGTCACTTCAGCAATGCCAGGCGAAGGCAAGTCATCTACCTCATTGCATTTAGCGAAAGCCTTCTCTGAATTAGAAAAAGTATTAGTTGTTGATGCTGATTTACATAAACCCTCTATGGCGAGTAAGCTTGGTTTACTGAAAACTCGCCCAGGTTTAGTAGAACTGATGTCTGGCCAATTTAAATTGGCGTCGTGCTTACATAGACAAAAGTCGCTGGGCTACGATGTTATTTGCGCTGGTGCGCACTGTGAAAACCCAACCAAGGTACTATTGTCACCTGACTTTTCTAAGTTACTCCGTGCATTAGCAAAACACTATGACAGAGTGATTGTTGAGACCGCACCCGTTAATTTAGTCTCGGATGCGCAAGCTATAGTCAAAGCCGTGGATGGCATCGTCTACGTGGCCAAAGCCGAAAAAACACCGCGCGGTCTAATTAAAAGCGGTATTGATATCTTGAGTCAAGTTAACGCAAATTGCTTAGGCATGGTGCTGAATCAAGTCAACTACAAACTCACTCGTTATCAATATCGCCAGTACATCAATGTACCTAAACCTGTGGTACCTGTGTCTGATAAGGTTATTTCACTTAAACCTAGATATAATCAACAAGAATTAGCTGAGTTAAAACAAAAACAGAAAGAACTATTAGCCCAATACGAGCAACTAGAATTCGGTAAAAAACGAGCAGGCTTGTTGGCTAAAAAGCGTGACGGGAAAAGCACGAAATACTCACCAAGGTATAAATAATTTAAGGTCTGTTGACTCTAGGGCTGATTTATCAACCAAAGTGTCAATTGCTCAATACTCGAAACTTGTGCATCCGGCAGAGTTGGCCCCGAAAAATGCCGCTGCTCAGGATTGAACCACACGGACTGACAACCGCTTCTAATCGCTCCTGCAACATCCGTTATTTCGCTATCACCGACATGCAATATCTGTTGAGCTTTTAATGTTAATAAACGGCTCGCTTCAACAAATAAATCCGCCGCTGGTTTCATCCGCAAATGATTACGCGGGCGCAACACTAAATCAAAAATACCACTCAAGCCAATTAAGTCTGGTTCAGCATTGCCATTAGTAATTGCTATCAATGGATAATGAGGTTTAAGGGCAATTAATTGAGCCACGATCGATTCGCTGACATTAATATTATTGCGATATTGGAAAAATAGCTGATAGGCCTGCTGTGCCGATTCTTTGGGTTTAGGGATACCATGCTGAGTAAAAAATTGTAGCAAAAACGCTTGGCGTAAAGCACTTACATCATGTGCTAATTGTAAGTTCCGTTGCGAAAAAGCGTGTTTGTGTGCCAACCATTGTGCATTGTCCAATGAAGGATAACCCGCTCCGCTTAGTTGCTGGTTAACAAATTCCAATAGTTTTTTTTCCGCATGACGGATAACTGGCACATTGTTGTATAAGGTATCATCCAAATCAAAGCTGATAGCTTTAATGGGTTGCAGCCGACGATAAATTTGCATCATTTTCGGTTTTTTCTCGCTCTGGGATGAGATTGGTCATAGACCTTGGACAAGTGTTCAAAATCTAAATGGGTATAAATTTGTGTGGTCGATAAATTTTTATGCCCAAGCAACTCTTGCACAGCTCTTAAATCTTGGGTTGATTCCAGCATATGTGTAGCAAAAGAGTGGCGCAATTTATGTGGATGCAAGTGGTGCGACAAGTTTTGTTTTAACGCCAATTGCCGCATCCTTTCTCGTACATGGCGCTCACTAATGCGTGTACCACGTTGTGAAATAAATAATGCCGTTTCATCCGCTTTTGCCCACTGCGCTCGTATTATCAGCCATTGACGGATTTTGTCGACAACAATGGAGGTCAAAGGAACTTCACGCATTTTTTTGCCTTTACCAGTAACCCGCACCATATGTTCACTACAACGAAGATCTTTAAGGTCAATGCCAATTAATTCGGCTAATCGCAAGCCACTGCTGTAAAAAAGTTCGGCTATGACATTGTCGCGAAAAGAACAAGGGTCAGCTTGTGGATCACAGTCTAGCAACAGATTAACCTGATCAACATCTAAATTTTTAGGCAAACGTTTTGCTGCTTTTGGCGCTTGCAAGTTGTGAGTAGGGTCCTGACTTATCAACTTATTGCTGAGTAAAAAATGACAAAACCCCCGCAATACAGTCAGTCTATGAGTAACCGTAGCACTCGATAGTTTGCGCTTTTTTATATCCGCCAAATGATGGCGAATAAATTCAGCGGTGGTAACTTGCGCAACTGAAGCTTCTAAATCAATAGATTGATAAGTTTGTTTCAGCTGAGTCATATAACTTCGGATAGTATGAGCCGAAGCATGTTGCTGTATTTTGAGGTGGTACTCAAACGCTTCAAGCGCTTGAGAGACTGTGAGTACACCCTCGCTATTGTCGGCTGAGCTCATCAGGAACTTGGCACATCCGTGGGTTGGCTATCTAACGAGAAGTCCAATAATAAACGATTAATCAACTTCACCATTGGCGCCAAAAAGATGGTATCCATATCACCTTGGAAATGCTGCTCATCTATGCTGCCAAACGCTAGAATACCCATATCTTTTTGCCCACCTAAACGAATAAGCGCAACCGATTTAATTGCTTGTTCGTCGGTGAAAAACAAACTCATTTCTTGCTTTTTCAAACGGCCAAAATAATAGTCATCTCGAGCTAACCTTTGTTGCAGCACTTCTTGAAATAAATTTCTTGGCTGGACTAAATTAGCTGCATGCTCGTCACTGCCAGCAATAAATAACACAAGTTTCATACCATCCAACTGGATCTGCTCAAGCAAGATTGCCCGCAATAGGTAAATCATTTGTTTGCTGTCAGGACATTCCAACAAAGCCATATATAAATTGATAAAGGCTTTATAAATGGTTTCATTGTGTTTTGCCGTACTAATCAATCGTGTAATATCATGTTCTTGTCTCGCAACTTTATCACGCAATAACTGCTGCTGGCGCTCTAACAATGACACCACACCACTAGACTCATGTGCAATTTCAACTTGACGCAACACGTCAGGGTGGCGCGAGAAAAAATCAGGATGTTCCGTCAGATAACGCGCTACATCTTCTTCGCTACAGCTTAATAGCGGCATTTGTTCATTATCACTCATATATTTATTTGCCCATCAAATACATGCACTGCAGGCCCTGTCATTTTCACCGCTTGACCTTCACCGCCCCAGCTTATTTTTAACTTTCCACCAGGTAACTCCACTTCTACTGAATTGTCTAATTTACCTTGTAAAATTCCAACAACCACAGCTGCGCAAGCACCTGTTCCGCATGCTAATGTTTCACCAGCCCCACGCTCATAAACGCGTAAGCGAATTGATTGGCGATTAATGATCTGCATAAAACCGACATTCGCACGCTCTGGAAAACGTTCATGGCTTTCGAGTATAGGGCCTAAGGTTTCAACATCGGCAGTGTCTATATTATCAACGGTTAACACACAATGTGGGTTGCCCATAGACACAGCTCCAGCCAATACATTTTGTTCATTCGCTTGAAGTATGTAGGTTTTTTCTTGGCTATTTGCTTTAAATGGGATCTGCTGCGGTGCCAGTTTAGGCACGCCCATATTTACGGTTACTTGACCATCTTTTTCAATATATAAAACAATGTTGCCGCTTTTAGTACTCACAGCAATACGGTTTTTGTTAATTAAGCCTTTTAAGCGAACAAAACGAGCGAAACATCGAGCGCCATTGCCACATTGTTCGACTTCGCTTCCGTCAGCATTAAAAATTCGGTAGTGGAAATCAATTTCAGGATCATACGGTGCTTCAACCACTAAAAGTTGATCAAAACCAACCCCAAAATTGCGGTCAGCTAATTTACTCACTTGTTCATTAGATAAAAATACGTTTTGGGTAATGTTATCAAGGACCATAAAGTCATTACCCAAGCCTTGCATCTTAGAAAAATTTATCTGCATTTTACGACTGCATTTAGTTCAAAGTTTCATTAGGTACAAAATACAAAGGATTGCGCCTAAGGTCGAGGTTTTTATTAGATCTTTGCTGCCATTTTGCCATATCAGTTTAAACAAACTTGAATCTATCCACTTTAGCCCTTATTGTGCTCAGCAGAATCAGTAAACTTACGGTTGAACATGCTCAGTAACCAACTGTGGTCACTTATTAAAAGTGAAGCACGACAAATTAGCGAACAAGAACCTTTATTGCACTCTTTTATAGAGCAATGCATTTTAACGCATCAATCTTTATTAGACGCGACATCGTTTGTACTAGCGCAAAAATTGGCTGACAATGTTATGCCACAAACCGAAATTTTTCCGCTGTTTAAAAGTTTCTATCAAACGAATCCAGAAATGCTTGAGGTAGTAGCATTTGATATCAGAGCTGTTTTTGAACGAGATCCAGCGATTGATAGTTACTTAACTGTGCTATTGCACCTTAAAGGCTTTCAAGCGATTCAGGTCCATAGGCTGGCCCATCAGTTATGGCAGCAAGATAGACGTGACTTAGCGTTGTTTATTCAAAGCCGTTGTAGCCAGGTATTTGCGGTTGATATTCACCCAGCGTGTCGAATCGGTAAAGGGGTTATGTTTGACCACGCGACGGGTATAGTTGTAGGTGAAACCGCGGTTATCGAAGACAACGTATCTATATTACAATCTGTTACTTTGGGTGGTACGGGCAACGAAAGTGGCGATCGTCATCCAAAAGTACGTCATGGGGTGATGATTGGTGCAGGGGCAAAAGTGCTCGGCAATATTGAGATAGGTTGCAATTCAAAAATTGGCGCAGGCAGTGTTGTGTTAAAAGATGTCGCACCTCACACCACAGTGGTTGGCGTTCCGGCCAAACAGGTGGGGGTACCTCGCTGTCCTGAACCTTGTCGCTCAATGCAGCAAAATGTGTTTGACGACAGCAACGCTGAGAGTGTTGACTAATCGCGAAGTGTCATAGCCAAGAAGTGCTTTATTCAAGCACTTCTATGCTCAAATTAATCTCTAAAATTGGTAAACTGAAACGGTTGTTCAAGTTCAGCGCCTCGCACCAATTGCATCACTTGTTGTAAATCATCACGCTTTTTACCTGTCACTCGAACCTGCTCACCCTGAATTGAGGCTTGCACTTTCAATTTACTATCTTTGATTAACTTGGTTAGCTTCTTTGCCATGGCAGTATCGATACCTTGGACAAAAGTGACCGTTGTTTTGTGTGTTTTACCCGAGTGCTCAAAGGCACCTACTTTAACCGCTTTAGGATCTAAATTACGTTTAGCCATTTTGCTTCGCAGAATGTCGAGCATTTGCTCCAATTGAAACTCTGCTTCGGCGGTTAATTTAATGCTTTCAGATACATATTCAAAACTCGCTTCTACGCCGCGAAAGTCAAAACGTGTCGATAACTCTCGTTGTGCATTGTCTGCCGCATTGCGTGCTTCTTCTATATTTATTTCTGTAACTATGTCAAAAGATGGCATACCTGTATTTCCACTATTTTTTTAATGCAAAGTTCGCCAAAGCTTTTTGGATCCCCAAAGTTGTGTCGCCGCTTTTTAACTCGCGTTCGATTGGTGAGTCTGCCCCAGAAATCCAAATTTTAAGCTCGGCGTCTAAATCAAAGTGACCAGCGGTCTCTAATTTAAAATGGGTTATAGCACGATATGGTATCGAATGGTATTCAACCTTTCTGCCTGTTACACCTTGTTTATCGATTAACAATAACCGAAGGTTGGTAAAAACATACATATCGCGAATTTCTTTGACCGCAAATACAACATTTTCTTCATCGGCAAGTATTGGTTGTAATTCCTGTTGAACTTCATCAGTCTCAATTTCACTGGCGTTACCCAACAATCCATCTAACAATCCCATATTTAGCTCCAGAGTTTCAATTAACTGTGTTTCAAATATACATCAAATCTGTGCTTTTTCGACTCTAAACTAAAATCTGGTTTTTGTTTATTCAAATACTCGGCATAATCCGGCCGTTTCACAACCACACGCGAGCGGCATAACTCTATCGCTGCGGGTAACAAGGCATCTGCATCTTCATCGGCGCCAACAAACCCTTGAAAGGCTTTCATCTCCTTTTTCACCGCGGCCGACTTTTTTTTGTGCGGATACATAGGATCTAAATAAACTGTATCGATCCTAGGCAATTTTGCCAAAAAATCTCTCTGTGTACTCAGCAGGCTCGCATTATACAAACCAATAAAATTTTTGGCCCAAGCAGACTGTTCAGCTTGTTGTAGTCTCCTAAGCCCATCTGACAATAAAGCCGCGACTGCACGATTGCGCTCTAACATAACCACTTTGCATCCGACACTGGCTAATACCAAACTATCTCGTCCTAATCCTGCCGTTGCATCTAGCACTACGGGTCGAATATTGTTTTTACAACCGACTGCTCGAGCAATCAGTTCTTGTTTAATGCTAACCTGCTTTCGTCGGTAAGTTGCGGCTGCCCCTAGAAAATCCACAAGGATGCCAGCCTGTTTTGGTTGTGACTGCTGAACCAATTGCAATTTACCATCTTGCCACAATAAATGTAGGTCGTGCTCAGTCGCGTCGACTAACGCGAGCTGAAAACGGCTTATAAGTTGCTCAGCATTGGCATCGAGCTGTCCACAAGGTGCAACTAAATGCACATTACTCTGCGATTGCAATTCTATTGTCTCCAACACTCATGGCTAAGATTTGACTTAACGCCTGATACGACAAGCCAGTTTCGTCTCGCCATTCATTGAAACCTTGTTGAATTTGCTGCAAGCTGCGCTTACTTGTGGCACCACCTTCTATCAGCTTGTTAGCTCTAAAGTAAGCTTCAACGTCTTGCGTCAGTAAAAATGTGTCGATTCCTAAGGCTCGCAGTGCGTACGGGCCAGTATTTCCACCTAAACGACACCCGTGCTTTTTAAGATAACCCCACAAACCTACTCTATCGCTCTCTGGCCAATCAGCTATAAACTGACTAAAAGAGTGACCATATTCTATTTGTACATCGTGAATCATCAATGCGTTTTCATAGATGCTCTGAACTTTTTTGCCATTACGAATAATTTTTGGATCGGCTGCTTTTTTCTCTAACAATTCCGCTGGCATCATCAAAATTTTTTCTATTTCAAAAGCAAAAAAACATTCTTCAAAATTAGGCCATTTGTTTTCAACCACTCGCCAAACAAAACCAGACTGAAATACCTTTTTGGTAAATGCTGCTAAAAATCTATCATCTGTGATTTGCGCTATCGCTTGGTTAGATAATGGAGTACCAACATAAGACATAACAACTTGTTCGTTGCCTTTGCGCTGAATTGCTCTTTCAATAATATTGTCAAAGCGTTCCATTTATAATCCTCTAGTCGCTGTCTAGACTGCATCATACCACTAGATTTTACAAAGTGGTTTAATTGATAACTGTTTGTTTAAGAAAGTAGCAATCAGATTTTAAGCAGCAGTTAATTCGTTATACTATAAGTAAATTATGCTAGAGTGTGTCGGGTTTAAACCCTGATAGTTTGTTCATTACAACAAAGGACCACTGTGAAAAAACGCCTCTTGTCTTGTCTGTTATTTAGCTTTTTCAGCTTTTGCAATTCTATGCTGTACGCAGAAGAGCAAGCACACAACAAAGCTCGATTGATTATTTGGGCATTATCCAATACACATTGGCAAACCATAAGTGCAACAAATCAACTAAATATGTGTAGCTTTGTGTCAGGTCACTACTCTGCCGCTCAATACGTTGAACAATATAAATTTGTAATGTCTCCGCCCTACTTCGTAAAATTCCATACTTTTGATAACCAACAAGACCTAGTCAACTTTGATATAGAACATTCATGCCAAATTTACTATTTTGATCAAACAACAAGTGCACTGAACATCGAACAAATTGTCTCTCATGCAAAACAGCGGGGACTACTAACCATTGGTAATGGAGAAAAATTTCTGACTAAACAGGGTGACATCAGCTTAATCAGCAAAGGCCAAACGCTGCAATTGAAAGTCAATGACTCGGAAAACAGCCAGCAGTTTAAAATAAAAGCTCTTTACTCAATGCCCATTAAGTTTTAGTAGGATTTAGCATGCTAAACAAAATAAAAATACCCGTTTGGATTGTCATTACAGTTCTACTGATCTGCAGTACTCTCACCACATATGTTGCCCAGCAAGCGATCAAACACTATAGTTTTTCGGCATGGTTAGATGGCAGGATAAAACCAGCCGCAACGCCGTTTGCTCAACAAGCGCAGCAACATCTATCAGCGCCATTCCACTTATTCGATGCATTTTCAACCTTAGTGGTATCTGTTCCAAACGTTTCACCTGAGCAACTCGATTTTTGGGTTAAACAGCAAATAACAAACACACCAGAAATCATGGTGGCATCATTGGCAGCATACTCAACAAACAATGCAAGATTACAGCATATATATTCAGCAGGCACAGCTGAAAAATATCAACAAGACAGTTACCAACAAACATTGTTATCTATGCTTCACAAAAGCCAGCAGCAACAAGGCGTAGTAAGCAAGCGGCTAGATAACACAACATTACTGTTAGGCAAAAAAGTACACTTAGCCAATGCCGAGTGGTTTTTCTTGTCAGAAATAGACCTTAATTTACTTAAGTTACCACTAATTAAAGCGCATCCACAAACCAAGCTGAATTTTGCATTACAAGCCTTTGATAAACAAAAAATGCAGCTGATTAACTGGCATTTTGGTAAGCTACACACCGACAAAAATCAAATACAAATCACGTTAGAATCTAGTTACTTTGATATCACGCTTTCAGCAGAGCCTACTGCAACTTTTTTACCTAAATGGCAGGCCCCTGAAGTATCTAAATTAATTGGCATTACCATTCTAGCCACTTTATTGCTCACCCTGCTGTTGTTACTAATTTGGTATCAGCAAAGACAGCAAAAAGTAACCAGCCAGTTATTACAAGAACAAAACCATACAATTCACCAACAGCTTACATCGGCCAAAGAAAGCATTAAACGAAACTCTAGATTTGCCATTATCAATGACATGGCACCAATTGCCGCTGCTGAAATTAGCCCTGCGGTTAGCCAAGCAATTAAAGCAGTCTCATCGCTAGAAGAACGTACGATTAACTTAAAGAATAAGCTAACTGATGGTCGTGTTACAAAATCACTTGTTGGTAGCTACCTAGACAATGCAACTAAACTAACGCGCGCTTCATCATCACAACTGCTTATCGCCGCTGAAGCAACCTATACACTTGAACAATTTGCTTCAGATTTAAAACAAGACACCTTGCGCAACATAAACTTGCAGCTCCATACTGCAGCTATCACGTCTATTTATAAAAAATCAAACCAACATAAAAAAGTTAAATTTATCGAAAATCTACCTGGTGACTTAGAAATTAGCGCTTACTCAGGATCTCTGACACATGCAATTTGTGTGGTATTAAACAACAGCATTGAACATGGATTTAGTGGTAAACCAGACGGAATTGTTATGATTGAAGCCTTTAAAAGCAAAGACAAGCAGTCCATACAAATGCGCATTGAAGACAATGGCAATGGCATAGACGACGACACATTGAACAAAATATTTGCGACAGAGTCTATCGATACCCACTCAGGGCTTCATTTGGCTCAACAAATCATAAGTGACAAGCTAAATGGAAAAATTGAAGTGAGTAGCAAATTAGGACGATTTACTCGGGTTAACTTAACGCTACCAATAACAGAAAACAAAAATTAGCCAAGAAACCGACACTACCCGTCAACCCATTGATTAACTTGGCTTATAAAATTTACTTATTTACTAATATAAATTGGTGTTTAAAAAAGAGTAGTAATTTTCTAATTGAACAGGTAAATTAGCTGCCACTCTTTTTTGAGTGGCTTGTATTAACTTGGTTAAACTAAAAAGTTATACAAACAGCCTAAAAGCATTCAAATAATAATAATTAACAAAGTTATCCACAAGGTGGAAATCAATCTTAAACTTTAATTAAAATAAAAAACCATAAAAATCAAAAATTTAAAATAAAAAAATTAGATAACTTGTCTATCGAATTCAAAATTTTATTAATACCTGTATTTTACTAACAGCCTTGCAATTTAATTTGTAGGTTGTTTCTTGCACATAATTCACAAACTTATCCACAGAAGTTCTTATTGTTCACCCTCTCTTAAAAAGACAAAGAATACCGTATAATGTCTTTATTTCGCGCTAACAAAAGCAATTGAATAATATGGCACAAATTCCACAAAACCCACTTGTACTGGTCGACGGTTCCTCTTACTTGTTTAGAGCTTTTCATGCACCACCCCATTTAACTAACTCAAAAGGTGAGCCAACAGGTGCGGTGTATGGCGTAGTCAATATGCTTAAGAGCTTGATAAATAAGTTTAAGCCAACACAAATGATCGTTGTCTTTGATGCAAAAGGTAAAACTTTTCGCAACGATATGTATGCAGACTACAAAGCAAACAGGCCTCCAATGCCAGACGAGTTGCGCAGCCAAATTGAACCTCTGCATAAAATTATCAAAGCCATGGGGTTGCCTTTAGTCTCTATTGAAGGGGTTGAAGCAGACGATGTAATCGGTACGCTTGCAAAACAAGCGAGCGAACAAGGTCGACATACGTTGATCAGTACTGGTGATAAAGATATGGCTCAGCTGGTTAATCAACATGTCACTTTAATCAACACTATGACTGACACAGTAATGGATGTCGATGCAGTTGAAGAAAAGTTTGGTATAGGCCCTGATTTAATCATAGATTATCTTGCATTAATGGGTGATAAGGTAGACAACATCCCAGGTTTACCCGGCGTGGGGCCCAAAACAGCCGTCGCGATGTTACAAGGAATGGGTAATATTAAAGCCTTATATCAAGATACGGCAAAGGTTGCTGAGCTTGGTTTTAGAGGGGCTAAAACCATGCCGAAGAAGTTGGATGAGAACAAAGAGCAACTTGAACTCTCGTACCAGCTTGCAACCATCAAAACCGATGTAGAGTTAGATTTAACACCAGCAGACTTTGATATACAAGCACCCGATCAAGCGGCATTAATTGAGCTTTTTCAAGAAATGGAATTTAAACGATGGTTAAGTGAAATATTGGGCCAACAGAATGGCAAATCAACAAACTCAGCGAAAGGTACTGAAGTAGCTGATGCAGCCGAGCAAGCAGCGAAAAAAGATGCAGAATATGCCTGCATATTAGATGAAACTGAGTTTAACCTTTGGCTAGCTAAATTAGAAAACTCCGAGCGTTTTGCTTTTGATACAGAAACGACCTCTCTAAACTATATGCAAGCTAGAGTGGTTGGGGTTTCTTTTGCGGTAGAACCAGGCCAAGCCGCCTATGTGCCATTTGGCCATGATTATCCTGACGCCCCCCGTCAGTTATCTGAAGAATTTGTTTTAGGCAAACTTAAGCCATTACTTGAGTCAAATAAAATCGGAAAAATCGGTCAGAATCTAAAATACGATAAACATGTTTTAAACAATCATGGTATAGAACTAAATGGTATTGAATTTGATTCTATGCTCGAGTCTTATGTGTTTAATAGTGTGGGTACTCGCCATGATATGGATAGTCTTGCACTTAAATATCTTGGACATAAAGCCATATCTTTTGAAGAAATAGCGGGTAAAGGTGCCAAGCAACTCACTTTCAACCAAATACCACTAGAGCAAGCGGCACCTTATGCAGCAGAAGACGCCGACATCTGTTTGCAATTGCATCAAAAGCTTTGGCAAGACATTCAGCAAGACGACAAGCTCACGTCGGTATTAAAAGAAATCGAGCTGCCGCTTGTACCTATCTTAAGTAAAATTGAACAAAACGGTGTATATATAGATATTCACCAGCTGGCACAGCAAAGCCAAGAAATTGAAGTGCGCCTTGCTGAGTTAGAAACAGAAGCTTTTGCAATAGCTGGTGAAAAGTTTAACCTAAGTTCAACCAAACAACTTCAAGCGATTCTGTTTGAGAAGTTAAATCACCCAGTACTAAAAAAGACTCCTAAAGGTGCGCCGTCAACCGCAGAAGAAGTTTTACAAGAACTCGCATTAGATTATCCACTACCAAAGGTCATTATACAGTATCGTGGTTTAGCTAAACTCAAATCAACTTATACTGATAAACTGCCGACTATGGTCGATAATAAAACAGGACGTTTGCACACCTCTTATCACCAAGCAGTTACAGCAACGGGTAGGTTATCCTCAACCGATCCAAATCTACAGAATATTCCAATCCGTAATGAAGCAGGCCGTAAAGTACGCAAAGCTTTTGTTGCCCAAGATGGCTATAAGATTGTTGCAGCCGACTACAGCCAAATAGAATTGCGTATTATGGCGCATTTATCTGCTGATAAAGGCTTGTTAACTGCATTCTCCGAAGGCAAAGATATTCATAAAGCGACCGCTGCAGAAGTATTTAATCTACCATTAGAGCAAGTCAGCTCTGAACAAAGGCGTAGCGCCAAAGCGATTAATTTTGGTCTAATTTATGGCATGTCTGCGTTTGGTTTATCGCGACAGTTAAACATTCCACGGAACGAAGCTCAACAATATATGGATTTATACTTCGAGCGTTATCCTGGTGTATTAACTTACATGGAAGACACACGTAAATTTGCTGAAGAAAATGGTTATGTAGAGACGATTTTTGGTCGCAGACTGCACTTGCCAGATATCAAAGCTCGAAATGGCGCAGTGCGAAAAGCAGCAGAGCGTGCAGCCATCAATGCCCCGATGCAAGGGACGGCAGCTGATATCATCAAGAAAGCTATGATCAAGGTTGCAGCGTGGATTGATGATATCGAAGTGGAAAAAATCAAAATGATTATGCAAGTGCACGATGAATTAGTGTTTGAAGTACGCGAAGATTTTGTTGATGAAGCTAGTGGTAAGATCGTTGAGTTAATGCAAAATGCCGCTGAATTAAAGGTACCTCTATTAGTAGAAGCTGGTATTGGTGATGACTGGGATCAAGCTCACTAACCTTCATTTCTAAACCTTTATTTTCCTGCCAATTAACCCGTGGATAATTACCACGGGTTGTTTTGTTTAAATAACCCCTGATTATTCGCAATCACTATTGAGTATATCTATACGAATACGCAATCATAGTTTCATAACATGCCCTAAATAACCAGTAAACAGATAAAGTCGTATATTTATATTCCTAATAAAGTTTAGTTTAACGTAAGCGTCGGTTAAACCACACCTAGCTTTT
>NZ_ARZY01000028.1 GCF_000568405.1 Catenovulum agarivorans DS-2 | reverse complement strand
AATACTATGATCCAGTCATAGGTCGTTTCTATTCGGGTATAGTGATCTTCGGCCTAGGGTCATTCACAATGTTGGTGTTTGGAGTTATTGAATTGCTAAAAGCATTCTCGATAATTGATGAAGACGAGGAGAATGGCAATTAATCAAAAAAATTATAAACAGCCATCGTAAAAATCAATACCGACTAAATTTTTGATTGATTGAGTATTGAATGATAGCTCAGTTGGATATTGAAATGCCAATTCTGAGCGGAACGCCTGCAGATGATCTGATCCAATAGTTTTGGACACCTCATTAAGTGAGTGGAATAACTCACTGAGGTGAAAAATGACAAATGAATCACCCCACCTCTATCAAAAGGCTAAGTACCTTAGGTTTGAATCTTACATTTGATGTTTATGCAGACTAATTCCCCCCTAACCAATCGAAAACACCACAACTCAACTAATTTACTCAATCACATTTCACACCTACCACCATTTAAATTTATATGTTTAAATATAAATAAAGGTTGTTGTATACATTTTAATGTTTTAAGGGTTAAAAATAGATGCTGAATATCCATAAGCAGTGGTATAAATATTCATTAGTATTGTTGTTGGTTGCCTGCCAATCATCTAAAGATACAGCTAGCTTGAATGATCAGACTGCGCCAATTACCTACTCCCAAGCCGATCTAGATTATTTGGGCATTAAAGACCCAAACTACATGAGTGCTGCGTCAAAGCGGGCACTTGAGCGTAATTACCATAAAAATGCAGACTGGTTTGGCGTGTTTTACAAACGCCCATTAACGGGCGATTTTGCATACGAGCCTGGTGTTATTCGTCGAGACGCTAGTAAAGTATTGTCAATTAATGGGCTTTATTACACCTGGTATACCAAAACAATTGGCCCAGGCCATGGCTTTGGTACGGGCGATCCTGAGTTAAAAGTATTTCCATGGGATAAATCAGAAATTTGGTATGCAACCTCCAAAGACGGTTGGCATTGGGATGAACAGGGCATTGCAGTTGGTCGAGGAGAAAAGGGTACATATGATGACAGGTCTGTATTTACCCCTGAAATTTTGCAGCACCAAGGCAAATATTATTTGGTTTACCAAACCATAAAAGCACCCTATTTAAATCGCTCGTATAACCATGTTGGTATGGCAATAGCTGACAGTCCAAATGGCCCTTGGCGCAAATTAGATAAACCAATATTGTCGCCAAGTGATACAGGTGAATGGTTAGGCGATGAAGACAACCGCTTTTTAATTAAATCGCAAGGCGAATGGGACAGCCACAAAGTACATGATCCAACCTTAATGTATTTCAACAATAAGTTTTACCTGTATTACAAAGGCGAACGCAAAGGCGAAAAAACCACTATGGGCGGACGCGAAATTCGTTGGGGTGTTGCTATTGCCGACAAACCAGAAGGACCGTATGTAAAATCGCCTTATAACCCTATTACTCACAGTGGTCACGAACTTGCGGTTTGGCACTATAACGGCGGCATTGCAATGATTTCTTGCAAAGATGGCCCCGAAAAAGAAACCATCCAATACGCAAAAGACGGAATTAATTTTGAGATTATGGCGGTAATTGATGCCGTACCAGACGCGCTAGGTTTGGTCGAAGAACTAGCTGATGATAGCTCACCTACATCAGCTTTGAGTTGGGGTTTGTATCACGAATATGTAATCCCACCAGGAAAAAGCTGGTTGCAAGGGGATAACTACATTGCACGTTTTGGCTTTAGAGGTAAAAATGACAGTGCTGAATTTGTAAAGAAAAAATCTAACCAATCAGGCAAATAAATCCTGCATTTTATATGTAAATTCAGAATCTTTTTATGGTAAATTGAGTCCCGAGGAAAATTTAACCAATTTACATTAGGATAATAATAGTGAAAACATATAAAAAAATTATTGCTGTAGCTTTAGTGGCAGGCCTAAGTGCCTGCCAACTCGCTAACATGCAAACCACAGCAACCTCACAGCAAGCCTCTGCAAAAAACACTCATGCGCCAACCGAATTGTCATCTAAATGGCAGCCATTATTAGATAAAGAATTAAGCAAGTGGGACATTTGGTTAGGTGTACCACATTCAAGTGTTACCGGTTTACCCGAAGGTACATATACTCAAGATAATTTATACAAACATGGTGATGCCAAACAAGCGGTTGGTTTAAATAATAATCTTAAAAATGTCTTTCAAGTAATAGAACAACACGGTAGCCCAGTGCTAAAAATAACCGGTGAGATTTTTGGTGGGTTAACGTCAAAGGCTCATTATCAAAATTATCATTTAACAATGGAAGTTAAATGGGGTGATAAAACTTGGGCACCTAGGCTAACCGACAAGCGTGACAGTGGTATTTTATTTCACTGCCAAGGCGAACACGGCGCATTTTGGCGTACATGGAAAGCCTGCCAAGAAATGCAAATTCAAGACACTGATTTTGGTGACTACATTCCACTTGCAGGTGTTTCCGGTGTAATTAAAACAGCTAGCGCAACAGCCAAGCATAATGAAAACAAGTATGACCCAGAAGGCACTTTTAAACATAAAATTACTGGTTATAGCCACGCGCACACCGACGCTGAAGCACCACACGGACAATGGAATAAAGTAGACCTGTACGTACTAGGTGACAAAGCACTATTTGTTGTTAATGGTGTGCAGGTTATGGCAGTGGAAGATTTTAAAGGTGTAGATGGTTTGCCTCTCATCTCCGGCCAATTGCAAATTCAATCTGAAGGAGCTGAAGTCTATTATCGTGAAATAAATATCAGAGCAATTGAGAGTTTACCGACTATCTCCACCGCGCCTATTTCTTTAACCATTCCGCCAGCAGGTTTTAGTGCCAATATCCCTGACGATCAGTTTGTTACTCGCCAAAACAACAGCTTTCCATTGTCTGATCAACAAAATAAAGGCAATTGGCAATTAAGAACTGACGTAACCGACGAGTTTGACGGTACTAGTTTAAATACTAACCGCTGGTTTGAAAATAATCCTTATTGGAAAGGCCGCCCACCAACATATTTCGACAACAGCAATGTTAGTTTTAAAGATGGCGAAGCGATATTTAAAATTAACCAACATGGCAACATGAAATTACCTGAAGGCTATACGTATACAGCTGGCTTTTTAAAAAGCAAAGAGCGTGTTTTATATGGCTATTTTGAATCGGAAGCTAAGTTGATGGATGCACCTTGGGTATCTGGCTTCTGGTTAACTTTTGCTGGAAAAGATTGGTGGACTGAAATTGATATTGCAGAAAACTGCCCATGTGTAGACGGCCAGCGCAATACCTTAAATAGTAATGTTCATGTATTTAGAGCACCAGAAGATAAAGGCAATATGAAAAAACACTTTGCCAAACCTAAAAAATACTTCTTTCCACACGAGTTGCAAAATGATTATCACGTGTGGGGTTTAGAATGGACGCCAGAGGTCATCCGCTTTTATATAGACGGGTACATGTTTAGAGAAATTGAAAACACCCATTGGCATCAAGCATTGGCTATTAACCTAAATAATGAATCGAACAAATGGTTTAACGCTATGCCAGATGACAACAGGTTAGATCAAGAATATCGAGTTAAATACGTTAGAGTGTGGCAGAAAATAGCAGAGTAGATAGGGCTTAAAAAGAGTCTCTGAAATCTAATCCTTACCAGAGACTCTTTTGAACGGGAAACTATATCAATTCTTTAATTGAAACATTGTCTATATACGCATTAATTGCACCCGAACCAGCAACAAAATACAGTTCTAATCGAGCTAAATGTTCTCCCCAATTTGCTTCGTCAAAATCAACTATAATGGTTTGCCATTCGGTTGTATTGGTTACAGCAAAACCTTTTTCAATGCGTGAGACCCACTCATCTTTATTCGTGCTGTCGTTTCGTGGCACCATAAAAAATTTCATGTTTACCGCGCTACCTACCGCACTATTTAGTTTTATATCAAAACTCAGTTGAAATTTGCGCCCTTGGTTTTCTCCAAATACTTGCGGTGTATCATGCTTGCTTAAACTTATGCCATTGTGTGAAGAGTCGTCGCTAATTTGCACATGCAAACCATAACTGCCGTCTTTTTTTGCATCGGCTGTGACGTCAAATTTACTTGAAGGTTGGGTTTGCCAATAGGTCCCCCATGGAACATACGATCCAGTTTCAAAATCAGGATTTTTTGCAGCCTCAGCAAGATAGTTAGGGTCAGCCGCTGGCACAGTGACAGTTAAACTGGCACTTAAACCATTGCTCGCCGTTGCGGTAATATTTGCGCTACCTTGCGCAACAGCAGTAATTAAACCATTGTTGCTAACCGTTGCTGTTGCTTCATTGTCACTTGACCATGTAACACTTAAGTTAGGTGCATGAGTTGGGGTTAAACTCGCACTCGCTTGGTAAGTCTGACCCGCTTTAATGGTTTGGTCGGCATCAATCGTTACATTGGTCACAACAACATTGTCGATTTTGTTGCTTACTTCTAAAATCATTGAGCTGACTTTGCCGCCGTTGTCTGGGAAGGTAACTTTAATCTGATTGTTAGCCTTAATTAAATTGTAGGGCACAGGAATATCAATCGAGCCAAAAAAGCCATCTTTACGGTTTTTCTGATCATAACCAGCCCAATCACTCGGAACTTCTACCTGTGTACCATTCATAGTTAAAGTTGGTTTTAAACTACCTGTATGTGCACGTCCAATACCCATGCGTAACATTGCAGAGGCACGGCTGACTTCAGTAGTGGCAATATCAACATTGTTGATATTGAAGGTGAGCGCTTGGTTAGCAACAATTTTTAGTAAATGGTCATCCGAGTAATATGACTTGCGTTGCAGTGTATGATCTATTGGTAAAGCTTTGTCTACATCAATAGTAAATTTAACTGTTTCGCCAATTGCCAATTTTATCGCTAATTTATCATTGCTTTGGCCGTTAATTGCTCCGCTTACCGCCAAATCTGTAGATGTATGTGTTGCAGGCGCATCAAAAGGTACGGTTAAGCGCTCAAGCTCCACAGAATCAAAATTTAAACCGGTAATGGCTTTAACATCTAATTCAATATCTACCGCAGCGTCATCTAAATTGTTGACTATGACGTATGCTTTGTCACCATTTACGTAAGCTGCTGTTTGAATATCAGGATCAGGTGAAGATACTTCAATACGGTGTCCTTCAACATCTTTCCAAAATTCAAAGAAAAGATGATTTATATTGAGCAAATAATTGTCTGGGTCGCTTGGGTTTTTAAACTCCCAACGATTGGTCGAGCTATTTAACTGAATTTTATCTGGATCAGGTCGCCACATTGCAGGTACGTACGGGTGGCCGTTCCCTTCATTCGGATTCTGCCAGTACCATGCTGTGTACCCGCCAATAAATGGAATTGAAGTTAAAATACGATCTTCTCGTGCCAATAACTCCAACATAATATTGTTAAATGAGCGCACCGTTTGGCTGTTTACCGTTTCATCGTAAGCAAGCTCACCTTCGGCGCGGTCAACAATGTTGCCATATTCGGTAATAGCATGCGGTTTGACTATATCCCATTTGTAATGTGAGTAGGTTTCAATTAAGTCTAATATCGCTTGTGCATTTGAGCCACTTCGACGCGTTTCGCTTTGATTGTCTGGAACACTGTCATCAATAATGTTTATGCCATCATACAGATGCACTGCAAAGCCATCCATATAAGGACCTGCGTTGTCCATAAACATTTTTTGTCTGCTTTCCCAGTGAGCAAAATATTCACCTGTGTTAAATGGTAATTCTAGTGATGGCCAAGCAGATGAAAAACCGACAACATTTAAGTTTTTAAGAGCAGGGCGCTCGTCAACCGCTTTACCTATTTCTTTGAACCACTTGGTCATATGACGACGTGTGTCGTCATCACTATTGTTGTACTGGGCTTTGTATTCCCAAGCGTGGACAAAAGGTTCGTTCATTGGCTCATAAATTAGCGGCCTTGAAACATCATCATAATAATGTTCAAAGTAGTCGGCAGCCCAGCGAGCACCTTCAACAGGGTCATTGCCAACACTCATGCTATTTTTTGGGTGTGATGTCACCACAATTCGGTTAGAGCCACCAGCATATTTGCTATGTGGATGAGCATGATATTTACTGACTTCACTTGGGCCCTGTTGCTCGGCAACACTGGTAGCAGGATATTTACTTTCACCTTCAATCTGTTTTGCAACATCAATAGGTGACCAAAACTGACGACCTTGGCCTAAACGAAAATCTTCAGTATACATTTTGATGACATTTTCCGGATAACTAGAAGAAAAGGTGTCATGCATGTTGATAAATTTCTCTCGCGCTAATACACCTGAATCCTCGTAATATTGGTGGGTATTCAGTGACGTTGTTATTTTAACTACGCTAGGTGGGGGCGAGGGGGTTACGATGGGCGAAATACCAGTAATAGTAACTTGCAGGCTTCTTGCTACGGTTGTGTGACCATCACTGACGTTAAAAGTATATTTAATGCTTTGGCTATCGCCGTCATTTAAACCATCAATAAAAGCTTTTGGCGAAATGGTAATTTTGTTGCCAGATATCTGAATTCCAATGTTGGGATTATTATTGTCGGCGGTCAAATGAGTCACAGTTAAGGTGTCGCCATCGCTATCGCTTGTTCCTGCTAACAAATCAACGGTAAAGTCCGCATCCGTTTCGGCAAACGTATGGATTATGTTGCCATCATGTTTGGGTGTACTGTTGTTTTTGGCTTGGTCTGGTTGTGTCTCGGCAGTTGTGTTGCTACCGCCGCCACAAGCGATTAAATTTAAGCTTGCAGCGATAGCCAGAGCAATCGACGCAAAGGATTGTTTTTTTAACATTACTTATTATCTGATCTAAATATAAATCTTCGTGTTCGTATGTGATTTATAATTGCACGGATAATACGTAATGTAAAGTAGTTGTTAATAAAGTGAGGTTTAGGGGGCGAGGGGCTTAAAGCGCTTTAAACCCCTAGCGTTTGTCGCTTAAGAGCCTAACAATAAGCGGCTCCAACGTCCACGAGCATAGGCTGTTTCGTCATTCTCTGGAATTTTTCCATTGGTTACAGCCATCGAGCCTATGGTTAGCACATCGCCTGGTTTAAGCTCGATAGGACCTATATTGAAATATATTTCCTGATAGTCCACTAGGGTTTCAGGATTGGTAAATTGTCCAATATTTTCGCCATTCAATTGTACTTGGTAGTTTGATTCACCGTCTATTTCGGCCAGAGTGACCAGAGTTAAGTTATATATACCTGCATGCTCTGAGGTGACTGTGTAGTCTGCAAAGGCATATTTATTACGGTATTCAACATTGCCTGCATTAATTGCTAGTGCATTTCTTCCCTGATGTTGGTAGTAAGGCACAGTTTGATTCTGTCTATTGGTAAAATGTTGGATAGCCGATAATTTATGTTCAATCTTTTGTCGTGTTACTACAATCACCCAATCTTGATTAGCATTATTTGGTGCTGTGCCTAGGTTGTGTTTGTCCGTTTGAAAGTAGTAGTTCAGCGGTTTATTAACACGAATGGTTTTTACGCTGCCGGCTTGCAACTGTCCGCCATTTCTTGGATCAAACCATCGCACTGAATATTCAGCTTCGCCAAAAGGCAATTTTATCGACAACGGCTTAGACGCATCTTTGGCGTACAGAATATAATATTCTGCTCGTTTACCAAGTACCCAAGCATTTTCCCCTACCTCATCCATATTGCGTGCATTTTGGTAATCTAGTTCAAGCAAGTTAAAGAAATCGAGCGCGTGTTTTGCTTGTGTCCAGAATTTGTCGCGAGTACGCCAGTCTTCAGCGGTTAAATCAGAGTGTTCGCGCTTGTAGCCAAAGTACCATTCAGTCCCCCAAGCGCCAGCGGTTAAAGCTCCCCACAAACCGTTCATTCGTGCATCATTATGGTTTGGGTTGTGTTGGTCTGGTTGCAGTGCAAATTGAGCATCGCCTGGTTCATCTACTGCCACAGCTAAAGGACGACCGTTACTCACTGGCCATTCTCGGATCTTTTTGACCATATAGTGCACAGAGCTAAAATCTGGTCTGCTTGTTTGTAAACTTGTGCCCGTGTAGAAGCTATCTTGACCTGTTAAGTCGTCGAAAAAGTTGCCGTTGTGAATAACAATGTGGTGATTGTATGGGTCATTTTGATGGAAGTATTTGGCCATAGCTAATCGCTGAATTGTCGACTGTGGCATGGTTTCGTGTTTTGGATACCAATTGCCATTTTCTTCACCCATATTCCAATTTAACGCGAGATGATGACCAAACCTTGCAATTAATTCACGGTAGTAAATTTGTCTGTGTAGGCCTAAACCCCCATTGTCGAGTAGCCCCTGGTTTTCTGCTTCTTGGGTTTTAAAATGTAAAAAAAGACCGAGCTTTTGAGCGTGGCTAAAGACAATGTTCCATTGCTCAAGCTTTGAAACGTCAAAACGGTCAAATGTATTGTAGTCGATATACGGAAATACATTTTGATCATCACCTACTATATTTAAGGTCAAAAATGAAATGGAGTTCATGCCTTTTGCCGAAATATAGTTAAGTGCACCAATTAAGCCTTTACCTTTGCCGTTTTGCCAAGTTGGATCGCCATTTTGCCAATCTCGTTCGTGTGCTTGCCAGCTCTTTATCAATTGATCCTTGTAACCATCGTTGTGAAACGTGCCGTCAAACTCTTTGTAAGATAACAAGTTTTCAGGGGAATCTGGACCTGCCTTTATGAAATACCCACCCGTTTCGGCAAAACGCAGGTACGGTTTATTTACATATTGCAGTCGACCGCGTTGACGAAAGTCAGGGTAGCGTTTATCGCTTTTTTCAACGTTAAATTTACCGAAGGAATGGTCAATTGGCGCAACCGAAAAACCACTAAAATCCAACTCAGATACTGCCATATAAGGCGCTTTTCGGAATGAAACCTTATAAGTCCATTCGCCAACTTCGTCAGGCGTAAATATTACACGCCACTTATTTCCAGACGTAGCACTAGAGTTTGCAGCATCACCATCTGCCGCAAAAAAGCCTGGGATCTTATATTGCTTCTGCGTTTTAGTATGGGTAAAAACAGTGTCGAAGCGATAGTGGGTGAATGGGTTTTCTGTTGCTTGTTCACTTGTTTGTGGACCATCAAATGTAAAGGTAATGCTGTGCCACTTTTTTTGCTCACCTTCGATATTGGGTATGACCTGAGCTTGTAACTTAGTCGCAAACATGACTAGCACACATAATGTAGTTAAGGCAGTTTTTAGCATAGCTATTTTTCACTCGTTATTAGTTAAATGTTTACTATAATCTTTTTTTGGATCAAAACGTTAATATAAATTTTAAGTTTTATCTACAAAAAACATTGAATTTATTTTTGTGATGAACTATTTTGTTGTGCATATATAAAAATATATATTTGTATTTAACTTGTTTGGGCGTTGTTTTAATAACATCAAACTAAAATGGACACACATATGTACTACAAAGCAACTATAAAAAAATACCACAATACATTGTTGGCGATTGCTTTATCGGCTTTTGCTTGCGACTTGGTGGCAAAAGATATTTATGTCACTAAAACCGGCAACGATAGTAACAACGGTAGCCAATCTTCCCCTTATTTAACATTGAGTAAAGCAGCAAGTGAGGCTGTAGCTGGTGATACTGTGTATATCGGCGGTGGGGTTTATCAAGAAACTTTAACACCTAGTCATTCAGGCAGTGAAAATAACCCTATAACTTTTACCGCAATTGAAGGTGAAAAAGTGGTGATCAGTGCAATGCAAGCCCTGAACAACTGGCGGTTAGACTCTGGCGACATTTATGTCACGGATGTTGATTGGGACTTAGGTCAGCAAAACTTTGTAATGCAGGGTGAAACTGCGATGGACTTGGCTCGTTGGCCAAACAATATAGACGGCGATCCATTCACGCAGAATTCGCTGCGTAACACAGGTGGTAGTGCGCCTGAGCAAATTAACAATGCTTATCTAGACTACAGCGCAGGCATCCCACAGGTAAACTGGCAAGAGGGTGGCTCACTGTATTTTTATGGTGATAAACCAGGCTCAGGTTGGACAACTTGGCGAGCTTTTATTACCGATAGCACTGCTACCCGAGTGTATTTTGATTTAGATAAAAACCCTGCTTGGATCCGAACCTTTCATGCACCTGGTGACAAAGGTGACTTTTTTCTACAAGGGGTAAAAGGTGCGCTAGATTACCAAAACGAATGGTACTTTGACTCAAAAAATAAACAGCTGTTTGTGCAGTTGCCAGGCGGCGCAAAACCAACTGATGGCCAAGTAAGCATGCGCAAGCGCACTAAAGCTATTAACTTGGCCGGACGAAACTACATTCATATTAAAAATTTAGCTGTGTTTGGTGGTTCAATTGAGTTAACCGATAATGCTTCAAACAACCTTATTTATGGTGTTAAGAGCTTATACGGCAATTATACCTTGGGTGTTGTGCGTGGCTTTAATTCAGGCAACCAAAGCATTATGGTTAAGGGCGCAAACAACCGCATAGAAAAAAGCGAAATTGGTTTTGGCTCCGGTTCAGGTATTTATGATTCGGGCACCAATACCCAAATTGTGAATAACTATATTCACGACTTTAACTACTTAGGTGATTATGACGCGATAATCAACGCACGTGGTGGTGATGGTACTCAAGTTATCGGCAATACCATTACGCGAGCAGGGCGAGATGCCATTCAATCAGTCAATAATAATACGCAATATGCCTACAATGATGTTTCGTATAGTAATTTAATTGCTGACGACTGTGGCTTGTTTTATACCTTGGGTGGCCCGCGCAATAGTACAATTCATCATAACTGGTTTCACGATGCCTATTCTAGTGGCAGTAAAAAGAAAGCAACGGGCATTTATTTAGACAATGACACCTCTGGCGTTGATGTACACCACAATGTTATTTGGAATACTGAGTGGTCGAATATTCAAATTAACTGGAACGGCAAAGATATAAACATATTCAACAACACCTTGTTAAACGGTGAAACAGTGATGGGCGCATGGCATAAAGAAGGCACCCAGTTTAGCAATGTAAAAGTATGGAACAACTTATCAGACAACAATGCGTGGGAACCGCAATCAGATAAACAAAACAATCTAACTTTAACGGCCAATCAACAACCTTTTGTTGATGCGGACAATGGTGATTTTCGTTTAAAAACAGGTTCAGCACCAGTTGATGCAGGTCGCGAAATCAACCTATTCACTACAGACGTGACAGATGGCAAACCCGATATCGGCGCGTATGAGCTAGGCGGTCTACAAGCCAATTGGCGCGCAGGTATTGATTGGGAAATTAAATTGGGGCCAACGGGCTTAGGCTGTTATGGGTTACCGGGTGAGGATTGTGTTAACCCTTCTAGTCTAGTACCTGAGGTCAAAATGTCGGCGCCGCAATCGGCTAATGAAGGAGAGGTGTTGCAAATCAACTTTGAGTTGAGTGATTACGCTAGTAATTACCCGGTTACGATCCCTTTAACACTATCGGGCAGCGCGACTGGCTCTGACTACGATTGGTCACTTGCCGACATTGTAATTTCCAAAGGTAAAACAACCAGCATAGATTTTGAGCTTTTGTCTGATGAGTTGGTTGAAGGTGATGAAACCTTAGTTATTAACCTAGGAAATGCGCTAAACGCGACTGTGGTTAGTCCAACTAGCCTTACTATCACCATAAAAGATATGACAGAAAACCTAGTTGAAGAACCTTCGAGTGAGTCAGCCAGTGGTGGCGGTATCGCATTTGGCTGGCTTTTATTTACCACGATTTTTTTAGTTGGTCGAAATCGACCTGCTAATTAAATTTCTACGTAAGTTAAAACATAAAACACATATAGCACACAACAAAATAGGTTGATTTTAAAATGAAACAACACTTAAAAAATATTGCAGCGACTTTGGTCGCAGCATCATGTATCACTCTGACTGCCCATGCTCAACCCTTTACAGCCACAGGTAATTGGTTTTGGGATTTGGCAGATCGCCACGATACCAATGGTTCTAACACAGCTGAAGACGGTTGGGTTAGAACATTGCCCGCTCCAAATATAGGTAGCGAAAATAAACGCAATACAGTACGTAATAACTTCACTGCAGCTGGCGTTCCATGGAATGAAATCAATGCGACCGAATACTTCTTGGGTAACAACTCAACTTTCGGTTACCAAATTGCTGAAATGGAAGCTGTTAGCACAACGGCCGCAGCGTTAGCCAATAGACCTGCTACCGGTCCAAATGAATGGAATCGAAGTGTTAACCCAATCGTTGTGCTTTGGGGACCTGTTCAATTGGATAATGCACGGGCTGATTTAGAAGACGACGTAGAGCGAACCTTTGTATTTAGAGGCAATTGGAATATTGACCAGCCGATTTTTATTGGCAGCAACAAAACCATTTGGATTGATGGTGAACTGACCTATACAGGGAATGATACAGCCCATGTTGGCGGTGCAGCATTTACACCAAAGGGCTCAAAAATGCATGGGGTATTTACTGTTAGACGCAAAGCAAGTGCTTGGGTAAATGACCGAGGTCAATTAGATGAAGATGATTGGACATCACTGGGACAAAATTTTGCAGTTCCTGAAAATATAGTTGAATTAAACAAACCTTTAATGGACTCATTTAAGAACCAACCAAGTGTTAGCAATGTGAAATTTTTTGGTACTCAGCGTGGCAAAATTAACGTATTAATGAGCTCAGCACAATCAAACCCTCAAGGCAATTGGGCGCGGTACGATCCTAATTTAAAACCTAGGCATGCAGATGGTACTTTAGGTTCGGGCGGCCAAGTTATCCCTCGTACAAATGGTATTCATTTTGACCATGCGTTGGATATTGTCGTTGATGGGGTAACAATTGTTGGTGCTGTCAATGCTATTTATGTTTCAGGTACCTTCCGTGTAGACATAAAGAATAACTTTATTGATAACTCATATTTTAGAGGCGTTCACTTACATGGCAGCGGCCATACAGCTGACAATGTCGCCTTTGTTCGTAACAATCTAATTACTCGCAATAAGCTAGACGGAATAGACATAGATTCACACTCTGCACGTTATTTAGTTGAAAAAAATGTTGTGATTGGTGCGGATAATCGATTTTTAATCTGGACTGAAATAGAAGCACACCACAATACTATTCGTAACAATGTTGGCATTATTAACTTGAAACAACACTCACCTATAGGTGCGGGTGGTTTCCAAGAAAATGGCACTGAAACGAATATAGGTGCGCAAGGTACGCGTTGGAATGTATGGCAAGACAACAACATCTTTAATGCTAGAGAAGAAAAACAAGGTTTCTTAATGCGTGGATTGGAGTCTAACCGTGTTGTACAACATGAAAATACCACATGGCTAAATAACTATGTATGGCAATTGAACAGAAGTATGGGCACCAGTAATCCAAAACTGGATGGTATAGTAGACGACGTTATGTATTTGTGGGTGAACAACGACGGCGAATAGTTTACTTAATGACTGCTTAACTCAGACGCCGATATCAACTCGGCGTCTAAATCTGCTCCATTCATGCTGAGTACCTTAAATAATAATTGGTAGTTATCTGCATTGGTTAAACCATCCGGTAAGGTAAAAGTTTGTCCTTTTTGGGCGATTTCTAATTGGTTCTGGGTTAAAAACCAACTTAACCATAACAGCGCAGAGTCGGTAAAACCCGCGAGTACAACTAAATTATTGTTTCTTGGCCCCTTCATTTTGGTAAATAAGCCATAATCGACGTATTGTTGTTCGGTATTGATTGGCGCTGGGTATGGTTTGGCGGCATGCTGTGTAAGTAAGTTGTTGTTTGCTGCTTGGTACACTATGCCTTTGCCAGCCAAAAAGCCATTTAATAAGCCCAAGTTTTCAAAGTGGCCAATATAAATAATGTTTTGCTGTTTTAGCTCTTTAGTGGTTAATTCGCTGGCTAACTTGATTGGTGTGTATCTAAAATGATCCGCCAGCGACAGGATATTTTTTAGTGCCAATATTTGATTTTTACTCGCTTGGTTTGGCTGAATGCCAAGCACAATCAGGCTGCTGGTTTGCGCAAAAGTAAAATCTTGCCAAATCTTATTGGTTGCAGATGTGTTCGCGTTCATGTTGTTTGTTGGTGATAATCGAATAAATGCATGAATCAGTATCGACAGCATCAGAGCACCAATACATAACCAAGCCATGCCACTAGTGCCAAGTTTGTTGGTTAGCTGAGTTTTCTTGCTATTGACGTTCTCTCTGTTTAGCACATTAATACGGTATTCACCAACGGGGATAGATAACTGAACTGGTTCGTTTGCGCCTTGATTTCGATAATAGTCATCTAGCTTTTTTCTAAGCCGTGAAATTTGTACACGCACCGATGCATCTTCAGCAACGTTAAAATCAGCCGACTTACCAAATACCTCAATGGCGACTTCAATTTCTTTTGGTGGAGAAAGTTTATCTGACCCTTGTTCAATTTTGTTGATTTCATTATTTACTAAAAACGCTAATAGCTTTGACTGATTAGACGAACGGCCTAATACATTGCTTTTATTAATATTTTTTAGTTGATTGAGCAAAACTTCTTTTGATACAGGCAAGGTCATTAATTTATCCATATTGCTGATTAAATCTGGACGTTTCATAAATAAATTAACAGTATCATACCTGATAATTCGCTTGGTTACCTAGACAGTTTGTTACTTGAATGGATAAATTTCCGTTAGTTATTTGTTAATTTGAGTATTACTGATATGTCAGTTAAAAAGTTTGTTTTTGCCTTACTAAGTTTTATTTTTAGCATTCATTTGGTTCATGCCAGCAACTGGCAATATAACAATAATCGCATTGCCATTAGCGCTGACGGAAATAACCAACCTGATGTACAACATTATTGGACAACGGCAGATCCAGACGATTGGGGCGCGACACCTGCAGCATTGGCCATAATTGCTAAGTTAAATTTACAAGACCGTTTAGTGCACTTTTCTTACAACAACTTTATTGACTCGCCAGCACACACCAGCGCTATCAATCAAATGGAAGTTGGGGTTCAAGGCGCAATTAATTATTGGCAATTTGATCAAACACGCTTTTTTGATGTAACCGAGCAGTATCAACAAGCATTATCCAGCTTAGTAAAACAAATTGCTATTTCTACTGAAAACAACCCACTTTATTACATTCATATGGGACCAAGTGAGTTTTTCTACCGTGTGGTTAAACAAGTGCTATTGCAAGGCAAAGCTGAAAGTTTAAACCATGTATATGTGCTTTCTCATAGCGGTTATAACGATAACCATCTGCGCCGCGGTGATCCCAAATTCGACAAAAAACCAGTCCCGCAGCACAAGGTTCATCACACACTTAGCCAAGCTATCGAGTTAAGTGGCAATAGGCTCAAATACAAAAGAATTAAAGACCAAAACGGCGAATGGGATGCCAATTTATTGTGGAATTCTAAGCATGATTGGTCAGTGTGGGATTGGATGAAAAACCACTCAGATCCAAGTGTTGCATGGATTTATAAGCGTATGCGACAACACCCAAAAGGCGTGGCAGATTGTTCAGATGCTGGCATGGTTTTCTATCTGTTATTGGGTGATGAAAATGGCAGTCCAGAAAAGTTTAAACAATTTATAGGCAATGGAATTCAATAATAGGCATTGGCTAAAAGTTTAAAAATTGAATACACAACAAAACAACAAGGAAATTACAATGCAGCTTAGTAAAATAGAATGTTTAAAATTAGCTAGTATGGCCGCAGCCCTGCTGGCACTGTCAGCTTGTGGTTCAGGCTCGGAAACTAATAGTGATTTAGAAAAAGTTGGCTAACAAATTGAAACGCCAGCACCAGAGCCAACTCCTGAGCCAGAACCCACGCCGACACCTGAGCCAACCCCAGATCCAAATGCAAAAAAGGTTTTTCAAGAAGTAGATGGATTGGCCGTAATTGAATTTGAATCGCTTGAGCTACCAACAGGTTGGGAAAAAGTAACTGACAGTGGCGCATCCGGCAATAGTTATATTCAATCAGGCACTGAAGATGATGTTTTATACCAGAAACAACAAACTAATGCTGGTTGGCTCGGTTTACAAAACGACAACTTTATTGGCGAAATTGCGCTTAATCCGGGCTCAACCTATCAAATTGATTACTACTTTGCTGAAATTGAACACAAAGCAGTTGGTAAACGTGCAATTGATATTCACAACCAAGATGAAAAAATTGCTACTGCATTAGATGTTTATGCAATAGCAGGTGCCAATACGGCTTATAAATTCTCGATTGTTTATACCGCACAAGAAGATGTTTATAAAACAGGCATGCAAACCAATGCAATTGCCAGTTTTGATACCTATCTGGCGTTGGCAGCATTTTCTATCCGATATTTGGATCTAGATGCTTGGGGTGATGAAGATCAAGACGGCGTTGCCAATTTTGATGACAAATGTGCAGCGACAATTTCTGGTAGCACGGTTGATGACAAAGGTTGTGCATTACCTTAGGTTTATCTTTATTTGTTATTAATATTTTTTTTAATTTGGCAGGTATTCCCTGCCAAATTTTTATCCAGCAATTTCTACCCCAAGTGTTATCCATATTTTCGGTTCATCTGAATTTGTCGAAACAGTTCCTCGTTAAAAAAAAGTTAATTTTTTAAATTTAAACTTTACAATTCAAATAAAATGTCGCATATTAACTATGGGGTTTATATCTAAACTCAAAGCTGGAAAAATACACAAACCACACAAAGGAAAGAAAATGAGTCACACAAAACTATTTAACAAGTTGGCTAGCTTAGCCGCAGTTGGATATATGTCGCTATGTTCAATGCAAGCTAGTGCTAATCCAACACCTTGGTTAGACGGCACAGGTAACTGGATTAAAAATCAACACAACTGGCAATTTAACTCGGCAGTGAGTGACGAGTTTAATCAGCCAGGCAATTGGCAAACGCCTGATCCAAGTAAATGGAATAGATTTCACCCAACGGGTTGGTTGGGCAACAATAGCTTTACCTACAATGGTAATTTTGCCTACACACATAATGGCAACTTAGTATTGGAAGCACGCCCTGGCAATCAAGTAGGTGACAAACACTCAACCGGTATTGCCTCGTCAAAAGACCGCACTTTTAAATATGGCTATTTTGAAGTAAGAGCAAAAGCCGCGACTAACAATATTGCCAGTAGTTTTTGGTTTTTTAACCGTAATCCAGCCAATGGTGAGCAGTTTGAAATAGATGTATATGAGCATTTTCCATATCAACCATGGAATAGCCATAAAAAATTCAAAAGTAATATTCACCATTTTGTATGGACACCAGAAGACGGTAATCAAGACCAGATTAACTATTACGAATCGCCTGTTGATATGCCAAACAATGGGGTCGTAACTGATTGGCACACATATGGTGTTTTACGCGAGCCAGGTGGCATTCACTTTTATGTAGACGGCGTAAATGTTCGCACCATATGGAAAAGCTCTGTACCTGCGGCGAGTTATCCAGGTGACAAAGAAATGCCAGTTATTTTAGATATTTTAGTATACGACTGGCAAACGGGTGATAACGAGCCCGCACAACAACGCTCTTTCTATTATGTTGATTACTTCCGTGTATGGAATTAATTCACTGATTTAGCTTGAGTATAAGCGGGAATCAAAACGTATGGATAACTTGAATTTTCAGTTATCCATTTTTTTGTTGTTTTGCATTAAATAAAAACATGTATTTATATATAAACATCAAATCCCAGGGATGAGCACAACAAGGCAAACTAAAAATGAAGTGGCTAAACAATATTAAAATACAAACTCGCATTATCTTACTTGTACTAATTCCGTTAATTGTTGTGCTTACGCTTTGCATGGAGCGGCTAAATCAAGCAAAACAAGTACAAAGCAATATGCAAGATGTAGAATTTGCCCTCGACTTTGTTCAACTAGTGTCACCACTTATAAGTCATCTACAGCAAGAAAGAGAATTAACTCGCCTGTATTTAGGCCCTGGTACCCCTGATCATCCAGTTGGTCGCGAGTATAAACAAGACGCAGAACAAGCACGCAAGCGTGCAATTCAATCACAACAAAAGTTTATTAGCTTCCTCCAAGCAAATGACGCCAAGTTACAGCGTTTACCTCAACTCGCTCAGCAAGTTAAAGCGGCATTGTTTAATCTAGAACAGTTTACCTTGGTTAGAGAGGTGGCAAGTAAACGGCTTAAAAGTGAAAACGCTGAGCTTGCAAAAAAATTCAAACGACCAATTTGGGTTTTAGAAGAATATGGCAGAATGATCAAATCGCTGCTGTATTCGTTAGATACGTCGTTACAGATAAGTACTAGTGATAAAGAATTAGGTAAATTAGCTAATGCATTTAGCAGCTTAGTTTATTCAATTGAACTGTCTATTGCCATCAGTGGTGCTGTTGATACAGCAATTGGAAGCAACCTATTCGTACACTTATACGGTACTATTGCTAGCCTAGATGCACAGTTGGTGCGGGCTGAATATCAATTTGAAAAGTTTGCCGATAAAGAATTGAGAGATTTCTACAATTCTAAACTTAAAAACTCTAAAGAGAATAAATTGGCTTTTGCCAACTACCGCAAAATTAGAAATGCCGCTGACAAAATTGGTAAGCCTTGGCAAGTTAGTGCGGACGAATGGAAAACCAATACGGAAGGCTTAGCTGCATCTTACCAAGACGTTGCCGAGTTTATGCTAACCAAAATCGCCGAGTTAAAAGAAGTTCGAGTCGCTCAAGCTAACGATGCGGTTATGCATACATGGGTTTTAATTGTTGGTTTAATTATTGTTATATGTTTAGTTTCGTTTGCGATAATTTATAGTGTAGCCAAACCACTTAAAGCTATGGTGAGTGAGTTTTCAATTATCGCTAAAGACAAAGATATGCAAAGGCAAATTCAGTACACAGGTAAAGATGAATTAGCCGCGCTTGTTTTCGCCTTCAATAATTTGCTTGAAAATTTTAATAGCACACTTACTGGGGTGAAAAACCAAGCAACCAGCATTGATAGCACTAGCGGCCAAGTAGCCGAAGCCATGAATCAGTCACTCACTTTATCAGCCAGCCAGTTACAAGCAACCGACAGTGTGGCGGTTGCCGTAAATGAAATGACAGCTACCATAGAAGAGGTTTCATCTATGGCGCAGCAAACATCATCAGCTGTGGAAAATGCTCATCAAGTTTCAGTGCAAAGTGCTGAAAAAGCCGAACTGAGCCGCCAAATGATGGAAAGCTTAACCCATGAGCTAGGCACAACCAGTGAAGTGGTGAATGCATTAAATGAAGAAGCCAGCCATATCAGCAGCATACTCAATGTTATTCAAGGCATTGCTGAACAAATTAACTTATTAGCACTCAATGCGGCTATTGAAGCGGCACGAGCGGGCGAACAAGGTCGAGGGTTTTCTGTGGTGGCCGACGAAGTTAGATCATTGGCTGGGCGCACCCAAGAGTCGACCGAACAAATTCGTAATCAAATTGAATCTTTATTAGCAGGCGCAGAAGCAGCTTCTAGCAAAATGGTTACGTTGCAGCAAGAAGGACATAAAGCCGTTGAAGTGGTTATTGAAAGCTCGTCAGCCTTTGATGTTATGAAAGCAGAGCTCGACAATATTATGCAAATGGCAGTGCAAATAGCCACAGCATCAGAAGAACAAACCTGTGTGTCTAACGAAATTAATCAACGTATTTTAGCCATTCGTGACGACGCTGAAAAAGTAACAGCACATGCAAATACAACTGTAGAGTCAACCTCTAGTTTGGGCGACAGCTCAGTGCAATTACAAAGTTATATAAATGAGTTTCAGTTGGCGCGATAGTATATTGTGAATCTGCAATGGTAATTATTAGCTGTATTAGCTAACTTCTCTCAGGTCCTAGCGGCGACAATTTTAATTCAATTGATGCGTGGGCCATTAATTGTTTGGTATTGGCATAACCATTGCGATCTTTTGCTTTATTGACATGGTATCGCACGTTTGCATAACTCATACTGAGTATAGTAGCGGTTTCTTGCAAGGTTTTACCAGCGATCAGCCATTGCAGGCACTCGGTTTCTCTTTTGGTTAGTTCGATGTTTTTTATCTTGAGCTCGTTTTGTAAAAACGTTCCTTGTTTAAAATCAACAAGCCATTTGGTGATATAAGACAGAGATAAAGAAATCAGCTCTTGTTTTACGATTTCGTTTGGGTATTCGTGAAGTCCTATTATAAGAATCGCATTGGTTTCAGCATGACATGAGGGGATAAACAAAATATCTTTTAGAGGTTTAGCCTTTTCAACGCCTGTGTGCTCTAAAAAACGATTGCCAGTAAATGGTATAAATCGAAGTACCTGCCCAAAGCTAATTGGATTTTCGCGGCGAGAAATCCAATTAGATAGCCAGTTAGGCGTATGTTGGATAACCTTTTCGCAAACCTCAAAAGTTGAAACAGATACTAGCTCTCCAGACAAATCATTTGACCAAACCTCATCCAATGATATTAGTTTATACGGCGAACGTTGCATAAATAGAAACGTACATCCAGCTACAGCTCTCTTGGCTAGACAGTCAAACAGGATTTTTCTGCTGTCTATTTCACTTTTCGACTTTAATAGTTGTTCTAGGTCTTGGTGAAAATTGAGTGTTGATTGATGATTCATGAATTGGCCAAGGTCAATTTATTTAATCTTTTTCGTATAAATACAGCCAATATACCACAGTGCTCGCTGGTCTCAAATATTGTAAAACCGCCAAGCATCAGCAACGTTAGGCTTGTTTGTAAACGATAGACTAGCACTTCTGCTAGTTAAGGGATGTGGTCAAACTTGATACACTTTTGCGCATTAATTTTATTTTCCAATTTTTTATCAAGTTTAAATTAGTCCTTGGATAACTTGATGATGGAGCTTTAACATGAAGAGTTTACGCTGGACACTATTCCTTTTGATATTACCTGTGTACGCACAGGCTGCTATTATTACACTAACAGATACAAAAAATTTAAGCCCAGTTTATATTGACGGAGAGCATAACTACTATACTCATACCTTTGATCTGAAGAAAGCTTTGGGTAGTGATTTTAGTTCAAAGTATTCATTTAACTCTCTGACTTTGTCTTGGACGATTAGCGATGATGCTAATGATAGCGAAGAGTATGAGTTTATATCAGATGATAGTTATTCTGATGTTTCAGGATGGACAATAGAAGAAAAAAAGCGCTGTAACGGTATTTTCGGCTGTCACCGCTATTGGACTAGCTGGAATCGAACTATCACTGATGTGACAGATAAAACTTATGAGTCAATCGAGAAAGACCGCTTGAGCATCAGAGTAGGTGGTTACACTCACTACACTCAAACACAGTCGACAATTACCAATGATTATGTTGTTGAAGGAACTGAAACAACTGAACATCTAGGTGTGCAGAGAATTGGCGGACAATGTATTCGACCCAATGGCACTCGTTATTATTGCAATAAAACAGAAGACGTCTATGAAACAACCTATACTGAAGTAGTAGACCGTTATATAGATTATGGTGTTGCAACTACAGATAGTTTTACTTGGGACGCCTTTGATTTAGAAAATTACTATTCATCATTATGGGAAAACGGTCGCTTCTTTGTGGCGGGTGGAACCGGATATAGGTGGAACTACAACTCCGCTGAAGATGGTTATATTTCTAATGTAGCCTTGTCACTTGATATCACTGAATTGGCTCAAGCTCGACCCGTACCTGAGCCATCAACATTTGCTTTGCTGATAAGTGCTTTTGTGGGGATTCTTTTACACCGAAAGAGAAGGCGCTCAATTGTTTGAGTGCCTAATTTTACTGGATTTTTAAGCCAAGATATCCTTAACTATATGCCCATGAACATCGGTTAATCTAAAGCGGCGGCCTTGGTATTTGTAGGTGAGCTTTTCGTGGTCGACGCCCATTAAGTGCATTAAGGTTGCTTGGAAGTCGTGTACGTGCACTGGGTCTTTAACTATGTTGTAGCCAAACTCATCGGTTTCACCATATACGCCAGGTTTAACCCCGCCACCAGCCATCCACATGGTAAAACAGCCTGGGTGGTGGTCGCGGCCATAATTCCCTTGAGTTAATTTACCTTGCGAATAATTGGTACGGCCAAATTCGCCGCCCCAAACCACTAAAGTATCATCTAACAAACCACGTTGTTTTAAGTCCATGACCAATGCAGCAGATGCTTGGTCGGTTTTGGCGCAATTGCCTTTCATACCACCCGGGAGGTTGGCGTGGTGATCCCAACCTTGGTGATATAACTGAATAAATTTAACGTTGCGTTCAGCCAAACGCCGAGCCAATAAACAGTTAGCAGCATAGGTACCGGGTTTGCGTGCATCTGGCCCGTACATATCAAATACCCAGTCTGGCTCGTCAGATAAATCAGTGGCATCTGGCACTGAGGCTTGCATACGCTCAGCCATGTCGTATTGCGCCATGCGTGACTGAATTTCTTGGTCTTGCCATTGTTGGTATTGTAAATCTTGCAGCTTTTTAAAGTGATTAAATAATTCACGGCGACTGGCGCTAGAAACACCTTGTGGGTTATTTAGGTATAACACTGGCTCTGCGCCACCTCTAAATTGCACACCTTGGTGAATAGAAGGTAAAAAGCCATTCCCCCATAAACGCGCATATAAAGGTTGCCCACCTGAATTGCTCGAAACCATTACAATAAAAGGTGGTAAGTTAGGATTGTCTGAGCCCAGTGCGTAACTCATCCAAGCACCAATACTCGGTCGGCCTGCAATTGGGAATCCCGTTTGCAAAAAGGTGATTGCAGGGTCGTGGTTAATTGCATCTGTATGCATTGATTTTACAATACATAACTCATCAACAATTTTGGCGGTATGTGGCAATACGTCACTAACCCAAGCACCACTTTCGCCATGTTGCTTAAAGTCGAAAATACTGCCGACCATTGGAAATGAGCTTTGTTGTGCACTCATACCTGTTAATACTTGGTCGCCACGCACTTCTGCCGGTAATTCTTGACCAAAACGTTTAGTCAGCTCTGGTTTGTAGTCAAAGGTTTCAAGCTGAGAAGGCCCGCCAGACTGAAACAAATAAATTACACGTTTTGCTTTAGCCGGTTTATGTGGCTTGCCCAAAATGCCGTTTAACTCAGTGTTTTGCATTATGGGTGATAAGTCTTTGGCCATGGCAAGGTTTGGAATACCTGCCATGCTAGCCATTGCACCTGCGCCTGCACCCGTGGCGAGATTTTTTAAAAAATGTCTACGATCCATAGTGATACCTACCTATTCTTATCGTTTAATCACGGCTGCGTCGTGGTTCATTAAAATATTGCTAACCGAAGCTAACGCGGCTAACTGTGCGGTTTTGTTTTTGTCGGCTGTTGCGTAATCTCCCACGCTCAATAAATCTTTAACTGCTTGTGGGTTATTTTTATATTCAGCTAATGTGCTTTGGTACATTTGTTCAATCACGGCTAACTCAGCTTTTGGTACTGTACGGCCAGTTATTTTGCGATATACCAAAGGCAATATTTGTTCTGCGCTGTTTTTATTTGCATCGTTTTGGTCTGCGAGCAAGTTTTCAGCTAAAACGCGTGAAGCCTCTACCATTTGTGGGTCGTTTAATAGTGCCAGCGCTTGTAATGGTGTACTGGTTTCTTGCCTAACCCCAACGCTGTAACTTCTGCCCGGGGCATCAAATGCCATCATATTGGGTGGCGGCGCACTACGTTTGTATATGGTGTACATGCTGCGGCGATATAATTCTTCACCTTCACCACGTTTGTATTCCATATTGTTCATTTTCCAAATACCGTCTGGTTGGTAAGGTTTAACACTTTCGCCGCCAATTTTGTCTACCAATAAACCACTGACAGCCAGTGCGTTGTCGCGGATCATTTCAGCGGTTAGGCGTGAGCTTGGCCCAACAGCCCATAAAGTATTTTCTGGGTCTTTTTCTAGCTTATTCACATCGGCAATGGACGATTGTTGGTAAGTTGCCGACAGCGCCATAAGTTTGATCATGTGCTTAACGTTCCAACCTGACTGAATAAATTCAACGGCTAACCAGTCGAGCAGTGCTGGGTGGGTAGGTAATTTGCCTTGGTTACCAAAATCTTCAGGGGTACGCACTAAACCTTGGCCAAACATAAGTTGCCAATAACGGTTTATAACAACACGCGCTACTAATGGATTGTCTTCATGCATTAGCCATTTTGCTAAGCCTCTGCGGTCGGCTGGCCATTGTGGGTTCCAAGGTAAAACCGCCTCGGGTACGCCAGGTTGTACTGGTTCACCTAGGCTTGCGTAGCTGCCACGTTCTAAAATATAAGCTTGGCGAGGCTGTGGTAATTCTTTCATTACCATTACTTCTTGCACGCTTTCAACGAGTGAGTTTTGTTGGCTACGCAAATCAGTCAATTTGGCTAACTGGTTTTGATAGTCTTTATTCACTGTTTGGTTATATAGTGCTAACAATTCATCTTTTGAAGCTTGGTAGTTTGCGCCATGCAAGTTAGCAATTTCAATTGAAGTTAATTCACGGCTATACACACGCAAGTTATCCACTAAAGCATTGGGTAAACCACGGCTACGCCAGCGCGCACCTACTTTTAAACCAATTTCTTTAAGTACACCTTTACGTGTGTGTTCAATGTCTTTGTATAAATTATCGCGCTCAACCGTCATATCAACGGCTTGACCGTTTAAATAGAAAGTAACGCCAGCAGCTTTAGATGAACCATCGTAACTCATGGCAACATTGAGCCATTGTTCACGCTGTACCGGTTGTTTAGAACGCAACATGATAGCGTTATAAGGATAGGTATGGGCTAGGCGCACAATCCAATGATTGTTGTCTATGTCTACATCAAAACCTTTGAAGTTATATAAAATGCCAGCTTTGTTGTAGTGGAATAACACACCTTCTTCAATATCCGACGGTATTTTAGCTTCAATTGCCACGGTAAAACTTTTAGCACGATTAAAACCCTTAACTTCAGGGAAGTAGAGTGCATCGTCGCCATTTAGTTTTATCGCTTCATGCCCTTGATCAGACACATGCACCATGTTTGGGCCGTCTTTTTTATTCAGCTCAGAGCCGAACAGCACTTTGCCTTGATGCTTGTTATTATTGGCCGCTTGAATACTGGCGACACTGTCTTTTTTGCTAAAAGGATAATAGGCAAGCAGTGCATCTTGCCCCTTAGCTTTTTTCACCTGTTTGTTGGCTTGTTTGACCCAGCGATTAAAACCTTGTTGTTGGCTGTCGTATCGACCTAGTATTTGGTCAAGCTGTGCAATTTGTTTTGCCAATTCTGCTTGACGATTTTGTTGTTCGTCAGTTGGCAATAACATAGTAGGCACTGGCATATCGTTCGGGTCGTAGGATATTTGCCCTGAGTCATCTATGTTGTTAAAAAAGGCAAAAGTTGAGTAATAGTCTTTTGCGGATATTGGGTCGTATTTATGGTCGTGACACTGCGCACAATGCATGGTTAAACCCAATAAACCTGTGCCTAATGTTTGCACTCGGTCTTTTACGTATTCCACTCTAAATTCTTCATTAACCACACCACCTTCACCGTTTTGGGCATGAATACGGTTAAACGCTGTAGCGAGTTTTTGCTCTGTGGTGGCGTTGGGCAATAAATCACCCGCGATTTGCCAAGTGACAAATTCATCAAACGGACGATTTTGGTTAAAAGAATCAATTACCCAATCGCGATACGGCGACATATCACGGTAAAAGTCTGTGCTATAACCGTGAGTGTCGGCGTAGCGAGCAATGTCTAACCATTCAACCGCCATGCGCTCACCAAATTGAGGTGAGGCCAATAGCTTTTCTACTTGTTTGGCAAAGGCATCTTCACTGTTATCCGCGATAAACTCATCTATCGTATCTATGCTTGGCGGCAGGCCAGTTAAATCAAAACTGATACGACGTAACAATGTTTCTTTGTCGGCTGGGGTATTGGGCTTAAAACCTTGTGCTTCAATCTCAGCCAATATAAATTTGTCTATGCTGTTGTTTGGCCACTGCTTGTTTTGCACTTTTGGCTCTGCAGTTTTTTCAGGCTTAATTAACGCCCAATGTTTTTTGTATTCTGCACCTTGTTCAATCCACTTTTTGATAATGGCTTTTTCGCGATTAGACAAAGTTAAGTTAGATGATTTTGGTGGCATCATATAGCTTTCATCATCCGACAACATACGCAAAAAGGCTTCACTGGCGTGCGGATCACCTGGCTTGATTGCGGCTAAATTGTTGTCGGTTATATGCGTGGTTGCATCTTGGTAATTAGACAAAGACAAACCCGCTTTGGCATTCGGTTTGTCTGGCCCATGACACAAATAACAGGTGTCCGACAAAATAGGTTTTACATGAAAATTAAAATCAACTTTGTCTGGAATAGGCGCATCGCCTTTTGCAAGTGGCAGTTCTTCTTCGCCACAGGCACTCAACAGCGCCGCACCAATTAAAGTTAAACCGATATTTTTAATTGAATAAAAAGACATGTTAAACACGCTCCAACTTAATTGGGTAACATTGGTTTGCATTCCATTGACCAACGTAGAGATTTTCATCATCGTCCACAGCTACAGCATGGCAGTGGTTAAAAACATTAAAAGCTGAGCGCATGGGTTGCAGTTGACCATTGTGATAGTGCGGCGCTTCGCCACCTGGGTTAGAAACCACCTTGTTGTTTTTATCTAAAATGGTGATAAAGCCTGAATTGGGCGCCATTTTGTTATCTATATGACTCCAACATACAGGGGCATAAAAATGATCGCCTTTGAAAATAGGCCCACCAGCGTAAGCACCTGGTAATTCAATACTGCCGATGCGTTTACCGTCTAAGGTATATTTTTCGATTTTGCGCTTGCCGCGAGAGCTTACCAGTAAGTGGTGGTTATTCGGATCGCGCGTATCTACACCAATACCATGAGTGTTAGATAAATTGTGCGATTTATCTTGGTTGTGCCAACCACCCCAATGGCGAATGTACTTACCATTGCTGTCGTAATGAATAACGTAGTCAGAGCCATACCCGTCGGTTACATACAAATCGCCATTTGGTGCGATACAAATATCGGTTGGCTGAAATTTTTGCTCTGGTTTGTAAATACCGATAGTGACGGGGTGGCCTATGGTGTAAACCAATTTGCCATCTAAGGTTAATTTAGAAATAAAACCGCTTTGGCGATACCACTTGTTTTTCCATTGATTGTCGGGGCGGTTACGATCAAGCACCCAACCACAATCAACTATGTAGATAAAATCTTCACCGTTTTCGTTCGAAACTTTAACTGAGTGTGCACCTGGGTATTGCGTGCCCCAAGCATCAACACATTTGCCGTTTTTGTCGTAAATTACGAAGTTATTTACATCGCTGTCGGTCACCATAATTAACCGACCTTTTGAGTCGAACGCTAAACCATGGGTGTTTTCAACTGGTACTTTGGCTGGGTCTAAATTGCCCCAAAAATAATCAACCTTGTATTTAAAGTCGCCATGACCAACAATTTTTCCGTGGGCGTTGCGTCCCGCTTTTGGTACGGGTGGTTTTTCAGGATCGTGCGCAAAGGCTTCTTTACCCATGCTGGCCATTAATAAAGTAGCGCCTAAGGTTGCGGTACTTTTTTGTAAAAAATCGCGTTTGTTGTGGTTTACTGAGTTAGTCATATTATTTATTACCCTTATTTTTATTGTTATAGCTATTGTTGTGGCTATTGTTTGTGTTCGCGGCTAATACGTAGATATTGTGCGTATCAATAAATTGGCTCAATTCATTGGCTGTGATTTGAGTTTCACCCACATACAATTTAGCGAGCGATGGCATATTGCCGAAGTGCTCAAGTGATGCATTGCTTACTTGTGTGCCATATAAATTTAAGTACGAGAGTTTGCTTAGCTTTTGTAAGTGAGCGATGGCAGCATCACCAATTGGGTTTTTATCTAACCTGAGTTTTTTAAGGTTAGTAAAGTGGCTCAGTTGGCCTGCAAGCTCGTTGGTTAAACCACTACGACGCAAGTTTAAATATACAATTGAGCCACTAATTTGTTTAAGTAATTCAAACCTAGCTTGGTTGATAGGCTGTGTGGCGGATGAATAATCTATATCTAAATAATTCATACCTTGGGCAATTTGTTTTACCACAAACCCTGCGTTATTCAGCTCGTTATATTGGGCTTGGCTGATCATTTCAACTGGCGGTAAATCAAACTCGGAAGGGGCCAAACCTAAAACAGCTTGTAGCGCTTTTTTGTCATCTTTGTTATTTACATAGTCACCGACAAAACCTTGTGTTGGTAACCCAGCATTAATCCACCAAGCTATGCTTTTAACTTGCTCATCAGTTAATGGGGTTTTGCCTTCAGCAGGCATAAATTTTTTGTCACCATGCGCTAAGGTAATGCGTTTGTACAACTCACTTTGCGCTAAGTTATTGGCAGTGACAGCTGGGCCTGATTTACCACCTTTTAAAATTGCCTGTAAATTAGCAAGGTTGAGTTTACCTTTTTGTTTGGCATCGTTATGGCAACTTGCACAACGCTGTTTCATCATAGGTGCAATCACGTCTTCATAAATAAGTGCGTTGCTAAGTGATGTAACCGGCTCGCGCGGCTCTGGATGAGGCTCTAACCCAACTATAACCCTTACAACATCAGGTGCATGGTCAACCAAATAGGTTTCACCGTGTGTCATGTTTGCGCCGTAATGGCCAGTTGAAAATAACAACAATAATTGCACTGCTGCAAAGGTATTGATAATCCATTTACCAGCTGCTGTTGCGTTATTTAACTTACTGAATAATAACCAACAAATAATAGAAATGACCGCAACTGAAATACCAAAAGTACGGTGAATAAATACCGCATCGCTACTGTAACCGCCGCCTAAAGAAAGTAGGTAACCCAGTACACAAGCCACTATTGCCGACATGGCACCCCAAAACCAAACCCAGTTTAATAATGGGTTGCGTTGTTGTTTTTTGATGTTGGTATAAATTTCAAATAATGCCGCCAACATTAATATGCCAATAGGCAAATGCAGTACCAGCACGTGAAATCGACCAAAAAATTGACCTAGATCCATAAACCGCTCGTTTTTTGTTAAATGTAAGTTGCATGTTAACTAAAAGTTTGCAAAAGGCGGATTGATAGAATTGATGGGTGTTTGTATAAAATTGATTTTTCGAGATGGTGGGTAGATGATTTTTAGTAATTTTTAAATAAATTCCTTGTAAAATTGAATATTTATATATGATAATTGGTGGCTGTTGATAAATTTATAATTAAGAAAGGACTCGCAATGTTCAATAGGTTTTTGTATTTTAGTCATTTGCCTCTGGCGCGTTTGAAGAAACAATGGATGGCTCAATATTTACTCTAAAGAGTACTATTGAGGAGGGATTTGGAACAGTTTGGTTATTCTTCAGTTTCTTTTAAGTTACTTACTAGTTGTGGCAATAAATGCCGATGTTTGTTGTGAATAAAAGAATAGATAGGTATTTGGATAATTTTTTTAACTTCAACAATATGGCTTAGGTTTTCAGACGAATTAATTAAAACTTCACCTTCTGCGTCTGAAGTCATGACTAAATCTACTCTATTTAAAGCCAACATTTTGAAGCCTTGGAGGTCGTTTTCTACTTTGTGAATATTCCGTTCTGGCACATAGTTGCTAAGCATTGCCGTGAACAGTTTTCGCCCTCTAAAATAACTCACTTTGTAATCTGCTAAGTCTTCCAACTTCTCTATCTTTATATTAGGTTGTCCCGAAAACAGCGATAGCCATGTCGTGGCCATTTGATATTCAATTCTAATCAAATTATTGTATTTATGGTGAGTCACCTCATGAAAATTATGTGCTCTGGTAATTTCACCATCCACGCCCCCTGTATTTGACAATACTAATGAGCGTTCACCTGGCGCATTTATCGCCTGAAAGCGAATCCCCATTTTGGCGAATGCTGCTTTTAGTTTGGGCACTATCGTTTTAACTAGTGGGCTTTCTAGCGGTAAGTCTGATGAAAAAACAATCTGCTGCTTGTTTGTAATAGGTTGGTTTATTTCAGCAGCATTCAATTGGCAGACTATACTAAAGATTATTAGTAGAATTTTTTTCATTTAGCGCACTTATTAGTTTGTTGAACAAGGGTTGCCGACAATAATACTAAGTATAGTGGAATTTATAAAGTTAGGAGCGTTTAGTTTTGCGAAATACTGTTTTGTCTATAATACTCCTTTGGTATTGTTCCGCTCAGTCATTTGCGCAAAATGTAGTTTACGCAGCTGCCGAGCAAGATAGTTATTACACTGATTTACTCGCATTAGCGTTATCCTATTCTATAGACAAAAATTACACAGTATCGCGCTACAACAAAGACATTCCCAAGCCTAGATTGTTTGAACAAATGGCACAAGGCCGAGGTGTTGATGTGGTAAATGGCTCTGCTACTCATGCTAGGCTAGATAAATACCAAGCGATACACTTTCCCATATTACGTGGTCTTAAAAGTTGGCGTATAGCCCTTATTCATAAAAGCACACCTGATTTGTTTGCCAATATACATACTTTGGAACAATTCAAAGCACTTGACCCTGTGCAGTTTAATACTTGGGTTTCTACACGCATTTTTAGAGAGAATGGTATTAAGGTTGTAACTACTGCAAACTTTAAAGGGTTGTTTCAGATGTTGAATAGCCAAAGATCAGACTATTTCCCGCGCTCTATTTTAGATATCCGGCGAGAGCTTAAGCAATTTTCCCACCTAAACATTATGATCGATCCATATTTATTGATTCAATATCCCTCAGCGTTTTATTTTTACGTGAAAAAAGACAACAACGAATTGGCAAGCGACATTAATAATGGCCTCGAAAAAGCTTTAGTCGACGGCCGTTTTGGCAAGTTGTTTTATCAGGCTTTTGGTCAAGAACTACGAGCGCTCAAGCTTCAAGACAGGCGCGTTATTCGGCTAGACAACCACTCGCTTCCTTCTTCGGTACCGCTAAATCGACCAGAATTATGGGTTGATCATAGCTACACTGTTTCTCTGTAGCCATTTATACCAAATGTGAAATTTAATGGGTTTTTGTGATTGTTTACGATTGAAAATGTTGGTTTTGTGTGGTTTTTTGTTGTTTTATAAGTGCTGCTGTTGCCCAGCAGCACACAAGCACTTACATCACATTACACAAACAATGAGTAAAACTTATGAAAATCGTTAAACTAAAAACTCTAGCTTTGCTTGGGGCAATGCTGGGTTTGTCTATATCACCAGCATCAGCTCAAGTTACCCTCGAAACTCAAGTTAAAATAACCAACAAAGGCTTGCACTTTGATGGTGATGATCTTAACTATGGTAACGTAGGCAACCCAGATACGGGTTCAAAATACGACTACTTTTTTGGCCGCAGTATTTCAGCTCATGGTGATGCGGTAAAAGTTTATAAACACTATGTATTTATGACTTGGTACCGCGGAGGCAAGTACGACCGACACGTTATGTTGTCACGCTACAATACTAAAACTGGTAGCATTGCAACTATTGAATTTCCTCACCAACACACTGGGTTTAGAGGTAATCCATTAGTGGGCGAATCGCATAATACTATCGGCTTAGCCATTAGCCCAATCAACGGCACCATCCATATGGTTTACGACATGCATGCGTATGATAATAGTAACCATGGTGGCAAGTTTAAAGATGACTATTTCCGCTACTCGTATTCTGTGCCTGGCGCAGCTGATGTGAGTGATTCAAACTTCAAGTTAAACAAATTTGTAAAAGACACAAGTTCTATAAGCCAAGGTAGTAACGACTACAAACATTTAACCATGACTGGCAATTTGGCTGATAAAGGCAACTTTGCACGTTTAACTTATCCAAAATTTTTCAAAACAACCGATGGCACTTTGTTGTTGTACATGCGTTTAGGTGGCAATAATAACGGTGGTTACGTTTTTAACCGTTACGATGCGGCAACGCAAAAGTGGTCTAAATTTACCGCATTCAACGTTGTTTCAGCTAAAAACCACGGTAATGCCTACAATTGGGGTTTGTACGGCAACATGAAATACGTTAACGGTAAACTTAGAGTTGGTTTCCAACAACGCAGCAGCATCGCTACCGACAAATATAAATATCAAAATGGTGTGTATTACGCCTACTCAAATCATCCAGAAGGTTTTGGCCAGTGGAAAAATCACAAAGGTCAGCCAATGACATGGCCACTAGTGAACTCGGATGAAATTAAAGTATTCGAGCCAGGTGATTATATTTCGCATACTGAAGCAAACTCTATTTACATAGTAGGTGGTTTTGATTGGACGGTAACGGCCAAAGGCGATATTCATATGATCAGTAAAGTACGTTCTACTGATAGAAATCGCCCTGACTACGAAGAAGTTATGTTGCATTCATACAAACCTGCTGGTGCTAGCAAATTTACTGTCACAACTGAATTTTCTGGTGCAGAGGCAATATATACCGCGGGCGATAATATTTACATTATTGGCTTAAATGGTGGCAAACCTTATGTTGAAAAAGCAAAAGGTGGCACTAATAATTTTGTGCGTGTGTATGAAGCGGACAATAGTATTTTGTTTGACCATGGCACTATTGAAATAGAAAACGGCAAAGTTTATTACTATTTAATGGAGCGCGGCTCAGGCAGCTCTTTACCATTACATTTGCAAATTATCGATTTAGGATTGGCTGACCAAACTGCTCCAGATGTTGCCTTCCCACTATCTTCTATGCAAGTTGAAGAAGGTTACGAGCAATTATCTTTTAAAGTAACTGCACAAAGCCCAGTGTCGGGTCGCTCAATTGATAGAGTCGATTTATACGTTGATGGTAATTTTATTCGCACTGACTCTGCTGACCCATTTGTTTGGGGGCATAAAAACAAACCAAACGAATTATTAGGTTTATCAGCAGGCAATCACACCTTTACTGCAATTGCGACAGACTCTGCTGGTATTGAGGGTCAAGCAACAATGGATTTAGTGGTTACAGCTCCAGCGAATGGTTGTAGCTCGACAACTACGATCCCTTGGGATGCCCGTACCGAAGTGACATTATCTGGCGCCAGCCCATGCATTGAGTTTAACCGCAATTTATCAGGTGAAACCGTACAATTTTGGGACAGTGACGCCAATAGCAGCTGTGACTTTAGAGGTACAATTAGCTCTGTTGATGGCAGTGGTAGTTTAAATATTAACGCTAATTATAAACAAGAGTCTGATTTTACAGGTACATTGTTAAAATTGACGTCTACTAACTCTTGTCAATTTATTAAAGTAAGAGCGTATTGATTTAGCTCTATATTTCATTCCTGTTTCATTCCATTGCGGCTCAGCCTTGCTTGAGCCGCATTTTTGTTTGCCCAGCGAAGCTGGCAAACCCGTCAGATTGAAAGAAATCTGAATCACCCTGATTGAGGGGAAGATAATCCGAATCGCAAGGGCGTAGTTGGCCAACGACTGGGTCTGAAGGAAGCGATAGGAAGTTAACGGTACACAACGTAAGTGAACCTGACTCGGCGGTTTAGGTGGGTAAGCGTGCAAAATAGCGCAAAGCCCAATACTCAATCAAACCTAAGGCGTGTTTGAGGGTGGCATTGTTAACAGGGCGTCAGTGCAGTAACTGGGGAAGCCTGGCATTAGCTCCAGTTTTTTTTACTGGACATCATTATACAAGAGGTGACTCAAGGTAATGATGAATGTGAGGTGGCAGATGAACCCGTAGTAGTGAATAAACCTAGGCCGATGAAAGCCAGTAATGGTGTGGAGGATAAAACCAAGGTGACCATCAACAAGTTTGATGGCATTTATTGCCACCAAAAGTGCAATAAATGGCGAAGGGGGGAAGTATTCTTTAAGTGCATCAACAAGCACGATTTTTTTTACAGTGGTTCACAAGTGCCTTGACGAAGGCAGACACCACAAACTGGTGAATTAGGAATAATGTAACTGGTTTACTGGGTTGAACGAGGAGTATTGGAAACCGCTCAGGCAGATTGCCAAAAAGGCTAGCACACCTGAAGTAACCAAGAAGCGTCAGCACTGTCGAAAACAAAGTGATTGAAGATGCCACAAGCAAAGGCAAAAGATGAAAGTGTACTACAGCTTATATGGTCGGCTACTGGATATAAAAGTGCTCCATAAAGCATTCAAACAAGTGAAAAGAAACAAAGGCGCGGCCGGAATAGATGGGCAGAGCCTGAGTGACTATGCACAAAATTTGGAAGAAAACTTACATCAATTGCTAAGTGAATTGCAAAATAAAACCTACCAACCACAACCAGTCAGACGGGTGGAAATCCCAAAAGACGATGGCGGAACACGGTTATTAGGCATACCTGCAGTTCGAGACCGAATTGTCCAACAAGCAATAAAGGAAATGCTAGAGCCGATATTTGAGCCAGAATTTCATCCATCCAGTTATGGATATAGGCCAAATAGAAGCAGCCATGATGCAATCAACAAAGCAACGTTATTCATAAGAGAATATCGAAGACAATGGGTTGTAGACATGGACTTGTCAAAATGCTTTGACCGACTTGACCATGAGTTAATCATAACAAGCGTCAAGCGCAGAGTAACAGACAGCAGTATATTGCAGCTAATAAAGCAATTTCTAACAAGTGGCATAATGGAAAATTGCAACTGGCAGCCAAGTGAACTAGGCAGTCCGCAAGGTGGCGTCATCAGCCCTCTGCTTGCGAACATCTACCTAGACGCATTTGACCAAGAAATGAAAAAGCGCAATCACAGAATCGTGAGATACGCAGATGATATCTTGATATTGTGCAACAGCAAGACAGGTGCAGAAAACGCATTAACCAAAGCCACAGACATTCTAGAAAACGCACTGAAACTAACGGTTAACAGAAACAAAACGCATATAGCTCATAGCAGTGAAGGCATCAAGTTTCTGGGAGTAGAAATCGGTAGCCAATTTACACGGATACAAGAAAAGAAACTCCAAGGATTTAAAACCAAGGTGAAAAAGTTGACCAGACGCAATCAAGGTCAAAACTTAACGGCGGTGATAAAACAATTGAATCCGGTCGTTAGAGGATTTGCGAATTATTTTAGAATAGCGAATTGCAGCAGGGAGTTTAAGAGGTTAGCAGGTTGGATAAGACGACGATTAAGAGCAATTCAACTTAAACAATGGAAGAAGCCAGCTAAACTACACAGAAAACTCAAACAAAGCGGGTATAAACCACCGTTCAAATTTATCAAAATGAACTCGTGGCGCAACTCATTGAGTCCACTGTCAAATTTAGCGATGCCAAACCAATGGTTTAAAGAAATGGGATTGTTCGAATTATCCGAAGTTAATACGGGCAAGCTTGTACCGAAAGGTATGTGAAGAATACATGAGCCGTATACGAGATCCGTACGTACGGTTCTGTGAGAGGGATGAGGCGTAAGCCTCACCCTACTTGATATTTCCTGTCTTAAAAACGCCAAATCAAAGCGCTAGATATCAGCATTTATGTTCACATGTTAACTAAATGATAAAATGTGAATAAAATTGGTGGTTATTTGTTGTTTTATTGATTGTTGTTAATTTATTATTTATTTTTGTGAGTAAATTTGATTGTGATTGGGTTTTTGTGATCCGGTTTAATCTCTGCTTTAGATCATTCCCTTTATGTTTGGTTAATTTAGGAACCATATAAAATGGCACATTACACAAAATATAAAAATTTTGGATGCAAGTGTTTAATTACCCTAGCCTCCATTGCTGGGTTGGCATTGAATCCAGCTTCGGCAGCCGTCACGTTAGTTGATCAAGCAAAAATCACTGATAGTGGTTTGCACTTTGACGGCAAAAAATTAACCTATGGTACACTCGGTTCAGCCGATACAGGTAGTAAGTTTGACTACTTTTTTGGTCGTAATATTTCAGCTCATGGCGATGCGGTAAAAGTTTACAAACACTACGTTTTTATGACTTGGTATCGCGGTGGTAAAGATGATCGCCATGTGATGTTGTCTCGTTACAACACCCAAACAGGCCAAGTCGCAACAATTGAGTTTCCACATCGTCATACAGGTTTTAGGGGCGACCCAAATATTGGTGAGTCACACAATACCATTGGCCTAGCAATTAGCCCAGTTAATGGCACCATCCACATGGTTTACGACATGCACGCGTACGACAACAACAACCATGGTGGCAAATTCAAAGACGATTATTTTCGCTATTCATACTCGGTTGCAGGTGCAGCAGAAGTTGCAGATAGCGATTTTACGCTAGATCAATTTGTAAAAGACACTAGCGCAGTTAGCCAAGGACCTGATGACTACAAACATTTAACCATGACCGGCAATTTGGCCGACAAAGCTAATTTTGCACGTTTAACTTACCCTAAATTTTTTACCACAACGGATGGCACATTATTGTTGTACATGCGCTTGGGCGGGAATAATAACGGTGGTTACGTATTTAATCGTTACGACGCCGCAACACAAAAGTGGTCAAAATTTACTGCGTTTAATGTGGTTAGTGCAAAAAATCATGGCAATGCGTACAACTGGGGCCTATACGGCAACATGAAGTATGTGAATGGTAAATTGCGTGTTGCTTTCCAACAACGTTCTAGCAATAACAACGACAGATATAAATACCAAAATGGTGTGTATTACGCGTATTCAGATCACCCTGAAGGATTTGGCGCTTGGAAAAACCACCGCGGCGAAGATATGACTTGGCCATTGGTGAATTCAGACGAAATTAAAGTATTTGAGCCAGGTGATTATATTACAGGCCATCAAGATGCTAACTCAGTTTATATTGTTGGTGGATTTGATTGGACTGTAACAGCAAAAGGTGACATTCATATCATTAGCCAAGTGCGCTCAACTGATAGAAATCGTGCCGATTACCAGAATGTGAAATTGCACTCGTACAAACCTGCAGGTGCTGACGATTTTATTATCTCAACCGAATTTTCAGGCGCTTCAGAAATTTATACAGCAGGTGACAATGTATATATTATCGGTTTAAACAATGGCCGACCTTTTGTTGAACGCGCCAAAGGTGGAACAAACGATTTTGTTCGAATTTATGAAGACACTGACGGCATGCAATTTGACCACGGTGTGCTTGAAGTTCACGATGGCAAAGTTTATTACTACCTAATGGAAAAAGGTACAGGTACAGCAATGCCATTGCATTTGCAAATTATCGATTTAGATTTAGCCAGTGAGGCAAATGCACCTCAAGTATCCTTCCCATCTTCTTATATGACGGTAGAGCAAGGTTACGAAAAGCTTTCACTGACAGTTTCTGCAACTAGCCCTGTTGAAGACCGCACCATAGAGTCGGTTACCTTATATATTAATGATGAGTTGGTTCGTACAGACGATTCTGTTCCTTATTTGTTTGGCCATGGTTCAAAGCCACACGAAACGGGTGCTATGGGATGGTTAGACACACACTCACCAAACCCGAACCCATTGCCTGCTGGCCAACATGTTTTTAAAGCTGTAGCTGTGGATAGTGAAGGAGACACATCAACCGCCACTATATTACTAACGGTTACATCTACAGCGCCTGAAGTATCGTTTCCTAATACAGAGCTGACGGTAGATGAAGGTTACGAGCAACTAGGTTTTACTATTAGTGCGTCAAGCCCTGTAGCAGACAGAACAATTGACTCAGTAACTTTATATTTGAATGGTGAATTGGTTCGTCAGGATACTTCAGTTCCATTTAACTTTGGGCATAAATTCAAAGCGCATGAAACAGGCGCTATGGGTTGGATTAGCTGTGAGCAAGATCCTGTTCCAAGCCCATGCCATCAGCCCAATCTAAACCCTTTAACTGAAGGCGTTCATACCTTTACCGCTGTTGCTGTTGATAGTGAAGGCGAGATGAGCGAAGCCACTATGACCTTAACAGTGAAAGGTCCACCAAAACCACCTGTGGTTACATGGCCAAATGAAGTGGTCACTGTTTACGAAGGTTACGAAAAATTAGCTATCACTGTACAAGCTGAATCACCAGTTGAAGGTCGTACAATTGAGTCAGTTACCTTATATCGAAATGGCGAGTTAGTGCGAGTAGACACTCGACCAATCTGGAATTTCGGTCATTCGTATGCACCATATGAATTTGGTGCCATGGGTTGGTTAGACAGACATGAGCCAAATCCAAATCCATTAGGTGCTGGCGAACACACATTTACTGTTGTTGCCAGAGACAATGAAGGTTTAGAAAGCTCAGCAGATATGACTTTGGTTGTTTTAGAGTTGCCTGCTCCAACAGTTAATTTTGTTGAGTCAGATATCGAGCTACTAACCAGCTACTCTGAGCTATCAGTTTCTGCACAAGTTGAAACCGCCAGCAACGACATTAGTGTCGTGAGCGTTATTTTATACATTAACGATGAGTTAGTTCGCGAAGTATTTGAAGCGCCGTTTGTATGGGGTGGTCAAGGCTATGAAAGTGAATTATTAGACTTACCTGCAGGCACGCATGAATTTAAAGCAGTTGCGACCGACAGCAATAACAAAATGAGTGAAGCAACGGTTGTTGTGGATATTGCGCTATTTGGAGATTTAGACCAAGACGGTGATGTTGACAGACTCGATATGCGCCAATTTAACGCAGCGTTACGTGCTGGTGAAATTACTGATTTACGTTACGACTTTAACAATGACGGTCAGTTAAACATGCGTGATATGAATGGCATGGCTCGTTTATGTTCACGTGCTCGTTGTTCAGCACAATAAATATTTAAACTAATAGTGTGCGTTGTAAATGCAGCGCACATAACTACTTAGGAATTTAAGTTATGAAATTTTTAGCAATGATATTTTCGCTGGCGCTAGCGTTTAACGCATCAGCTGGTTTAATTACCACCCAAGCGGATCAGACAGATTACAACTCAGGAGATTTTATTACGGTCGAGTTTTTTGTTGAAGATGCCAACCCAACCATTGATTGGTTGCAGTTCGAATTTGCTTTCGACGACAGCCAATTCGCATTTGTTGACTTTAGTTGGCTAGATTCATTTGAAGTTGCGGGATATGGTGCGTTTGGTGATGCTTATTTAGTAGATACAGATGTATTGTTTATGAATGTTGGTTTTCTTGACGGATTTGCTGATGTGTTAGGTACTTCATTTAAATTAGGTGAAGTTCAATTTGAGGCACTTGCTAATACACTCAGCCCAACTTTTTCAGTAGTTGACTCTTATGTTACAGACATCAACTTTATGGAAATTTCTCCTGCTCAATATCAGGTTTCAGTACCTGAGCCAGCAACATTTGCTTTGCTGCCATTAATTGCAGGCTTGTTATTTATGCGTAAACGCCAACAAGCTTAATTGGTGCAAGTTACTCACTGAACTCAAGGCCGTGCAACTTAGGTTTCACGGCCTTTATTTTATCAATCTATTAAAAGAATAGGGCTGTATCGTTTTAATAGGAATATCAAAAACAAGGAAACTAAGGATATGAATCGTTATCTCAAACCCTCCGCTTTAACCCTCTCAACAGCACTTGCCGCTTTAGCTTTCTCAAATCAGTCACTTGCAGCAGTCAGCTTGATAGAAGAGGCTCAAATTACTGACCAAGGCTTGTATTTTTGGTATCCAAATGGCAATAAAGCATATCATTATGCGGCCAATATTAGCCCTCGTGGTGATTGTTTAACCGTAGTTAATGGTTTTGCATACTTTGGCTGGTTCAAAGGTGGCATGAATAACCGAAAACTCATGTTGTCGCGCAAACGAATAGGCAGTGGCGAATGGGTCAGCGTAGAATTTCCACACAAAAACACGTTTATTGAAAATACAAATTGGGGTGATTCACACAGAACAATAGCGGTGAGCGTTAGTGAAAAAGATGGCACTATTCACATGCTTTTCGATCATCATAACGACCCGCTCAACTATATAGTTTCGAAAAAGAACCTTGCTTTTGCTTCTGATGAACTATTTTCACAAGTAACAAACTATCATAACAAAAGAGAATATTTAGCCGAAGGACAAAACGTACGCATAACTTACCCGACTCTAGTGGAAAACGCAGACGGTGACATAGTTGTACATTATCGTAAAGGCTCAGCTGTGGGTGGTAACGAGATGGTTCATGTGTATAACGGTGAAAACTGGACACGTGCTAAACAAGTAACTCGAGGATCGGGTTTACCCTATGTTGAGGTTAAAGATAGAAATTACGCATACGGTAAAGCTGCTTTTGGCAATGGCGATGTATATTACACTTGGTCTGTTCGCTGGGCTGCTAAAAAGCCTGATGGCATATTAAACGAAGGTGTCTATCTGGCTAAAACCGGTCCAACTATGACAGACGAATGGGAGGACCTAAATGGGGTAAAACACCCTCTACCTATACAAGATTATTCTCCTTTCTTAGTTGATCTTCCTGCCACGCCCGGTGGCACAGGTTCTTCTTCTGGACCTGGAATTTCGGTCAGTGACGACGGCGGTATTCATCTAACCTACAGGGGGAGAACCCCCAACACGGATTATCACTACACATACTCTCGTAAAGCGGGAGAGCAATCTTTCACTAAGCATGTAGGTAAAACACTGGCGGGTTTGCCCTACGAGGATAAGCTTTATCGAGCGACAGCTTCTTCATCTGGTTTAATCACTATTAGCAGTACAGTTGTCGGTTCTATTGACGATAAAGCAGAATTCACCCTGCAAACACCTTATAAATTTGGCAATTCTATTGCACGAATTGATAATGGCAGACTGGTATTGATTGCCGAAGATCGCACTGTGCAAACCGATTCACAAAATTTATTTAGTTACATTTTTGATTTAACTGATGGAGAACCTTTGCCATCTATTGGTCCTATAGGTCCAGTTGATCCAACGCCAATTGAGCCACCAGAGCAGCCAAATCAAGATCCTGTTGTTACCTTCCCACAAGAAAGTATGGATCTAGTTGTAGGTTACCAGAACTTGTATTTAGATATTGCGGCCAGTGCTACGGGGGCAGGTGCAAAAGTTACTCAAGTTGAGCTGTATATAAATGACAACTTTATTCGCAAGGAAGGTGTTGCGCCTTACGAGTGGGGACATGGAGGGCGAACCGAGTTACTAGGCTTAACAAAAGGCAGCCACATTTTTAAGGCAATTACCACTGATTCTGATGGACGCACTGCTGAAGCCACTATGACCGTAAATGTACATGACCAAGCCGATTTAAAACCGCTAGTTAGCTTTCCATCTTCAGCTATCACTGTCACTGAAGGGTATCCTGAGCTAGTGCTTGATATTAACGCATCCAGCCCATTTAATTATTCGTCAATTGCCAATGTGAAGCTTTTCATCAATGGTGCTTTGGTTCGTCAAGAGTCTGTTGCACCGTATGTATGGGGACACGCAAAATCGCCAAATCCACAAGAATCCACAGGATTACCAGTTGGGCAACACACTTTTAGCGCAGTTGCGACTGACAAAGCAGGCGAGCAGACAACTGCTAGCATGTTATTAACAGTAACAGCAAAACCTTTATTGGGTGATTTGGATAAGGATGGTGATGTAGACAGAAATGACGTTCGAGCTTTCAGTCTAGCTGTTAGAAATGCCAGTATCACAGATCTAGCCTACGACTTTAACAACGATGGTGTCGTGAATAATTATGACGTGCTTGGTGTGGCTTTATTGTGCACACGCTCAGCTTGTGCTGTGGAATAAAGTCTTATAGAAAAAGGTTTACAGAAAAACTAAAAAGGATGAGGTGAGCGCCTCATCCTTTAAATAATATATTTACAAAGTTTTACCAACGGCTTTTTCTGTTATTGCTCTAAAGTAATCATTACTTCTAAACTGAGAAACAGGTGACCAAGGTGCATTTTCTTTCGGTAAATGTTTACGCAAGTCTTGTTTAATAGTTTGATACTGCGAAAGATTAGCGAGGTTTTTCCACTCGTTTGGATCCGTTTTATGATCGTAAAGCTCTTCGCTGCCATCTTCATATCGAATGTAACGGTATCTGTCGGTTTTAACCGCATGGTTATTTGGGCCAAAAGTTGTTACCGCTGCGTGTTGCCATTGTGTATCTGCTTTAGCCACAAGTGGAGTGATGTCTCTGCCTTCAAGCTGCGGATTTGCAGGCAAACCACACATGCTAATTAAAGTTGGATACAAATCTAACAAGCTGACTGGTTGCGCACTTACTTGTTTGCCTTGTGATTTTGGTGGCTTGATGATCAGTGGCGTACGGGTAGAGGTTTCCCATAATGCCATTTTTGCAAAACGGTTTTTCTCGCCGATGTCGTAACCATGATCGCCCCATAATACCACTGCAGTATTATTGGCATATTCACTGTTTTCTAATGCATCTAAAACCATACCAACACATGAATCAACAAAAGACACACTGGCTAAATAAGCTTGCACTATGTTCTTCCATTCGTTGTTTTCAATCGCCCACTCAGTGGTTGGCATCATCTTAAATTCAGTGATGCGTTTGGCGATTTCAGGTATGTCATCCATATCATTTTTTAGATAAGGTGGTAATTGAATGTCTTCAATTGGATGCATATCAAACCATTTTTGTGGCACAGTCCAAGGGACATGCGGGCGCAAAAAACCGCCAGCCATAAAAAACGGTTTGTCGTGTTTCATTTTTAACTGCTCAACGAGCCATTGTGCTGAATCATAATCAGGCATTTGCTCGTCTTTTTCTGGGTAGGCACCCCAGTCGGTACTTGTGCCTTTTTTGTCCCATTTAAGTGGGGTTGGTGAATAAGGACCAAATAAATGCACCCGACCGCCAAAAGCGTCAAAGCTGCCATCTGCAACCGCTTGGTGAAATACTTTGCCTACCGCAGCTGTGTAATAACCATGTTGTTTAAAATATTCACTGAGGAAGATAGATTGGGCGGCCTTGTCATTGGCTGACTTTATATCATTGTCATGCACATGGCCGTAAATGCCAGTAGTTGAGGGGGCTAACCCTGTCATAATGCTAGCACGTGATGGGCCACATAACGGCGCAGGTGCATGAGCATTGGTAAAAGTTGTGCCTTGAGCGGCTAGCCTATCTATATTGGGGGTTTTTGCATTTGGGTGTCCGCCTAACGCGCCAACCCAGTTGTTTAGGTCATCCAAAACCAGCATCAATACATTCGGGTATTCTTTTTTTAACTCGGTTAACCAATCGAATTTGGTTGCACAAGCTGCCGTCATTAGACCAGCACCGCCAATAATAAAGTTTCTTCTATTGAGCATAATGTATTCCTATTTGCTTAATTCGTATGCAACTTTTCTTTTAATTTGTTGAGAATCGATAATATAAGGTAAAGATACAGCATAATTTATGTTATAAAAAGAATGAATGTGATTAATTATGAGTGGTTTGGTGTCGATATAGTTATATATAAACGAAAATCTTAGTTAGGCGCTGGTATGAGCTGTATGGAACACGCCTTATGAGCACCATACAGCAAAAGCGGTTAGCTAGCGGAGGATTGTTGAATAGCTAGTTCAGTTTCTGATTGCGCTTCAATTGTAGTGTTGGCGTAGCGTTTATGGTACATAGCAGTGATAATAGGAACAAGAATAGACGTAACTATCACACTGGTTGCAATCAGTGCGGTGGCACTTTGCGCTGCCACTGCAAACTTAGGCTCTATTGCCGCAATTGCGGCTGGATTAGCGATTGCCGCACCCGCAGTTGAAGAAGCAGCGACACCAGCTGTGCCATTTCCTTTGCCAATCCACTTATCTGCATAAATAAGTGGGATACCAGTAATTACAATTACCGCTAAGCCCAACAATATACCAAGTAAGCCCGTTTCAAAAATTACGGTCAAATTAATGGTATTGCCCAAAGCAAAGCCGACAAATGGGATCATAACGGAACTGGCTTTGCTAAAGAATTCTCGCAGACTGATGTCTAAGTTACCAAGGATAAAACCAACTAAAAAGGGCAAAACTGCACCAACAAAGTGATGGATTTCAAAGCTTGCCGCACCCACAGAACCTAAAATTAACATTGTCATCAGAGGACCAGATTCAAGCGACATTAGGATAAATGCGCCAGATTCTTCTTTGCTACCATATTGGTCCATCAAACTTGCGTATAAACCCCCATTAGTCATATCCATAGCAGAAACAATTGCTAGCGTTGATAAGCCAGCAAATACGCCAGCTTGAATACCATGCTCAGGCAAAAGTGATGCTGCAACCAACGCAACAACCCAGGCTGTACCAATTTTTGTAACAACCAAAGTACCTGATTTGCGAATAACAGTGCCGGTTGAGCGTAAGTCTATACTTGCGCCAATGCAGAAAAACCAAACAGCCAAAATGGGTAAAATTCCAGTCATAATACCTTTAGTAAAACCGCCAAAATAATTAGCAGAGTCAGGTGCTAACGTGTTGATCACCGCACCAATAAAAAGCGGAACTAGCATCATGCCGCCCGGCACTCGTTCAATCGCTTGTTTAATATTCATCATTGTTCACCTTATAAGTTTATGCTGTGTTAATGGCAAAATTGGCGGCTAGTATAAAAGCATCAACCTTTAATTTAGTTTCAAATGTAAACTTTTGGTTAACTATTCGACAGGTGTATGCTACAAATGTGGTTGGGCATGTTTAAAAATGGTTGTTAATGCTATTTTTGGTGGGGTTTTGTTGTATACTCTTTCATATTCAGTCAAATTTTGACGAGCATTGTGTTGAGTCGAACTACCTGTAGTTCAAACCATATTTAAGTAAATTGGTCAAAGTATAAATAAGCAGTGAGTATATGAGAAAAATCTTATTACCCTTATTAGTTTCTACCCTAGCATTGAGCTGCGCACAGCAAGATCATAAGCAAAAAAAGACAGAAAATACTTCGGCGCAAGTTGCGTCAACTATTACGTTACGAGCGATTGAAGATTTTTCGATACTAGACCAAGGAGATGTGCCTTATTACAAAGACACGGATAGGAATGCACTCGCGATTGATGCGCGAATCGTTGAGAATCGTAATTTGTTTGCCCAAGCGAGCAAACAGTTTGAAGGTGACTCAGGTTTATATGACGTCACTATTACTATCATGACAGAAGAAGACGGTGAGCCTATCTATCGTTTATTAGTCAATGATAAAAATGTTGCTGTGTTTAAAGCACCTTATATTGGCCCTGGTTCAAATAAAGATCTTAAACCTATGCAGCATACCTGGCCAAAAATCTCGTTAAAAACTGGTGATAAAATTGCAATCGAATCAGTCACTAGTACCAACGGCGAAATCCCGGAGCATGGTGGCACTGCATGGGCTAGAGGGCGCTGGCAGCAAATAGAATTTGCTCCGCATGATCACCAGCGCTTTGGTCGCCCAAGTTTTGATTTTGCTCATGATTTATTAATTGCTCAATTTGATTTGCAGCCTGACGCGGATGATGTTCATGCGGTGGCTGCTTTGGGGTCAATGTTAGCGGACGACGATTTTGCTCAGTTAAACTATTTTGCAGTTGCTGGTAGCACGGGTATTCAAGGCGGTAAATATATTGAAGCTAACGCTTTGTTTAAGCAGGCTTTTGGTCGAGAGAACGTTCGATGGACGGATGCTAAGTCTAATTGGCAAGCTTCGGTCGAGCGGGTCGCAAAACGTGCAAAAGCAATTTTATCTAAAGGTGGGCAAGTATGGGTTCAGGAGGCTGGCCAATCTGATTTTACAGCCGACTGGGTCAAACAACTTATCGAAGATGGCATGGAAAAATCGACTATTAAACAGCGAGTTATTGTTGTTCAACATAGCCAATGGAATGAAGATAAAACAACTTTGCAAGACCTTATTTATGTTAAAGCAAATACTAATTATCAAGCGATTGCCGATGGCAACAAACCTAAGCGTAAATTTATCCGCAAGGGCCGCAGAGGTGATGTAACACCTCAATACGTCGATATTCAAAGCAAGTGGTTGGCAGCAGCGACTAGCCAAGACAACCCGAAAAAACACGCTCGAAAGTTGTGGCAGCAAGCCGTCGAAATCATTGAAAAAAGTGGTTTTAATGCTTATCACTCTTCGATTCCTAAAGGGGGAGTTGATTTTTCAGATGTAGTCGAGAGTTGGTGGATTTTTCAGTTAAATAATAAGGCTAATTCAGTTCATGCTTTTTGGGATAGGTATGTAACTGACGTAGAGTTAGATACTGTTAATCCTCCGCCAGGCCGCCTAGCTATCGTTATTGATGGTAATTCTCCAGATCCTGATGATATTGGTGCAACCCCTGTGATGTTTGGTTTGCTGCAACACACTGGATTGTCAGAACGCTTGGTACATCTATCCCATTCGTGTGACTTAGACCCTTTTAAGAATAAGGGACTGCAACAAATTAATGCTAAAAACGAAGCGGTTAGGCAAAAGGTTCTACATAATTTAACTGCTGAAGGTATCAAATTATTTGGACCGTTTAACAACTTGCGCAATTATTATAATTGCCGAGCCGATCAACAAGGTGCGACACAAGATTTAGTCGACGCGATTAATGCTTCAAGTGCGCAAGACCCACTGTGGATAATTGAAGCTGGGGAACCAGACTTGATTGGATACGCATTGCAGGCTGCCAAACCTAATGCTATTCAACATGTACATGTTGTGTCTCATCACCCAGCTAATGACGATAGTGGTGACTATTTTACTTGGCAACAGATTTTAGATTTCGGTGTTACTGAACATCAAATAGGCGATCAAAACGTTGGTTTACAAACTCCGATCGAATATTGGGATTGGGCAAAAGTGCACAAGCACCCAGGTATTAGATACATTTGGGATATGCTTGCTTATGCAGAGCAAGACGGCATCGTCGATTTTCAAACCAATAAATTTGATTGCTCAGATGCTGGTATGGTGTACTGGTGGATTACAGGTGCGAACAATGGTGGTAACAACCACGCAACCCCAATAGACATTCGAAATTTCTTGCCACAGTAAAACGTTGTGGTAGCTAATGCTCAGCGCAAGTTGAGCATTGGCTTGTCAAGTATTCAATGCATCTAACCAATTTATCCTACCGTGACACTTTTCCCAGCCTAAAAACTTGAATGCTGAACAACAGATAGCTCAGATTAACTATAATTAATTGTTTAATTTTACTAGTAAATTTGCTACTTTTAGTAAGATGGTCAGGCCAAATTGTAGCGGAGAGAAGATGAGTGAGTTGATCAGGTTAGGAGTTGTTGGGTTAGGTAATATAGCCCAACAACATATTGCAAATATCAGAAACGGTGAGGTTTCTGGGTTTAAAATTACGGCATTGTGTTCAAGAAATAAAACTGACCTTGCCGATGAAATAGGTGCACAGCACTTTAGCGACTATAAAAAATTAATTGATGCCAACGTAATTGATGCCATTTTAATTGCCACACCCACTATGTCCCATTTTGAGATCGCTCAATATGCGTTGAATAAAAATATTCATGTAATGTTAGAAAAGCCTGTTGGTCTGTCTTCATTCGAGGGAGAACAATTATTGGCGACTCAGCAACCAGGCTGTCAATTTGCGCTGATGTTGAATCAAAGAACAGACCCCACCTATGCCAAAATGAAGCATATTGTAGAGAGTGGTGTGTTGGGTAAATTACAAAGAACACAATGGACTATGACCAACTGGTTTAGGCCGGAAATTTATTTCCAAGTAAGTGATTGGCGTGCAACCTGGAAAGGCGAGGGGGGCGGTTTGTTGGTTAATCAATGCATCCACAACTTAGATATTTTCCAGTGGATCTGTGGTGTACCAAGCCAAATTAGTGCATTTAGCGAATTTGGCAAGTATCACAATATTGAAGTTGAAGATGAAGTAACAGCCTATTTACGCTACCCAAATAAAGCGACTGGTGTGTTTGTTGGTTCGACTGGTGAAGCGCCTGGCGTTAATCGTTTTGACATTATAGGTGACAAGGGCAGTTTGCACTTTGATTCAGGTAAACTTGTGCAAAAATTAAATGATCAAAGTGTCGCAGAGTTTTGTGCAACTACTGACGATATGTTCGGTATGCCTTCAGTCGATGAAACGGCCATCGAAATCAACGAAGTGGTTAATCAACATGCAATTATCATGAATAACTTTGCCGCCGCAATAACCCAAGGTGAAGCGCTAATTGCACCTGCAGAGCAAGGGCTTGCGTCCTTAGATATCGCTAACGCGATGTTAATGTCGACGTGGAAAAATCAACCAGTGTCATTGCCACTTGACCGTAAAGCTTATCAGCATGCGTTAGACGATAAGATTGCATCGTCACAACTTCGAAAAAAGTCGAATAAACAGGCAAAAGTCGATATGAGCAAGTCGTATCGTTAAATAACAATAAACACAATTAAAGAATTTTATTTTGGGGGCTGATGTCATGTCAGATTCATCATATCAAAAGCAGCAAGCCGAGTTAGCTGCTTTGCAAGCGTTGGCACAAAAGCCAGCGTTATCACGTATACCTGCGTATGTAAAATTAAGTGGCCCAGGTTGGTTGCAAGGTGCAATGACACTGGGTGGGGGCAGTGCGGTTACTTCGCTGACCATTGGAGCCTTATTTGGATACGAACTGTTATGGGTACAGCCCATTTCTATGCTGATTGGTTGTATTATGTTGTTCGTTTTGTCGCACCAAACATTACATACACAAAAGAAGCCATTTGATTCAATGAAAAAACACGTGAACAGGCCCATTGCTTGGGGCTGGGCGATTGCGGCATTTGCATCGAGTATTATTTGGGGTTTTGCCCATTACCCCTTAAGTGCTGGGATGATGGAAGAAATTATTACAGTGACCACTGGTTTTACCATAGACCCGCAAGAAACGCTTAAGCGTGACCTCTACTTGCTGCTATTGGCAATTATTGCGTGGGCTGGTGTGGCTTTTACCGCGTGGAAATATGGCGACCACGAAACAGGCAAATCGAATGCAGTCACGTTTTTTGAAACAGGCATTAAAATACTCAGTGGTTTAATTGTATTAGCTTTTGCTTGGGTTGTAATTGTGGCGTCTATTAACGGCAAGATTGATTGGGCAGCCGTTGCTACGGGTTATATACCAAAATCGTTGCCAGATACTGAACAGGGGGTAACCGTTGTTATGGCTGCACTGGGTAGCGCTGTAGGTATTAATATGACCTTTATTTATGGCTATACACTTTTACATAAAAAATGGACTGCTGACCATGCAGAATTATCTCGCTACGATATCGGATTAGGTTTGGTTGTACCCTATATATTGGTGACCAGCTTAATCTCAATTGCTGCAGCTGGCGCTTTTTATGGGTCTGATATGGGAATTACAGGTAAGTTGTCTCCTACACAAGCTGGTACCATGTTTATGTCCGCTGGGCTAGATGAATTTACCAGCCGATTGATTTTCGCTGTTGGTATTTTAGGCATGGCAGTGGGTTCGTTAGTGATGCATATGTTGTGCTGTGGTTCTGCCGCCGCAGCCATGTTTAACTGGCCTGAAAACAGTTTGAAATACAAGCTCGCATTGCTTGCTCCAACACCAGCGGTACTCGGTGTATTTGTCTGGTCAACTATGGGGCCATATGTCATTTTACCCACCTCAGCAATATGCGGATTTTTATTACCAATTGCTTATATCGGCTGGGCGTTGTTAAACAACAGTAAAGCGTATTTGGGCGATGCGATGCCTCAAGGTAATAGCAGAATCGTCATCAATATATTAATGGCCATCTGTATTATCACTGTATTGGCCAGTGTTACATATTCAACTATGGTAAAAATGGGTTATATCTAATGTCAGAAAAACCACAAACAGATAAAGCAAATATGCAAGACGGCGCGAATTACGCGCCTGTGGGTCAGTCGGTCAAAGTTGTTGAGCCAAACCAATTTTTCTTTTCGGTTGCGTATTTAGATCACGGTCATATCAATGGTCAAACCAATGGCTTATTGCAAGCTGGCGCGACTTTAAAATATGTCTATGATACAGATGCAAAAAGGCTCGCTGCATTTTGCCAACGCTATCCTCAAGCTATTGTGGCAGAAAGCTTTGAACAAATTTTGCAAGATACTGATACGCAATTGGTTGCCAGTGCCGCAGTACCCAATTTACGCGCAGATATTGGCATTCAAGTCATGCAAGCGGGTAAAGATTATTTCACCGATAAGTCACCGTTTACTACACTGGAGCAACTTGACAAAGTAAAGCAGGTTGTTGCCGAAACAAAACGAATATATGCAGTGTACTATGCAGAGCGTTTACACAATGAAGCTGCTTGGCAAGCTGGCGAATTAATTAAACAGGGCGTTATTGGTCGGGTACTGCAAGTTATTAATTTAGCTCCGCATCGTTTGGCAAAAAGTACTCGGCCCGATTGGTTTTTTGATAAAAATAGTTATGGTGGCATTTTAACCGACATCGGCTCTCATCAAGTTGAGCAGTTTCTAACTTACGCAGGCGCGACCGACGCATGTATCAATTTTGCTCGCGCAACTAATTTAAATAACGCTGATAAACCAGGCTTAGAAGATTTTGGCGAAGTTTCAATGACGGGAAATAATGGTGCATCATTTTACAGTCGAGTAGATTGGTTTACCCCTGATGGTCAAGCCACTTGGGGAGACGGCCGTACTTTTATTATTGGTACAGAAGGGAATATTGAATGCCGTAAATATAATGATGTAGCGCGGCAAGCGCCCGCGTCTAAAATATTTGTTACGACAGGCGAAAAAGAAAGAGAAATCGACTGTTTTGGTCAGTCGTCTTTTCCATATTTCGGCCAGTTGATTTTGGATGTGATTAACCGCACAGAAAATGCGATGAGCCAAGCGCATACTTTTAAAGCCGCTGAGCTTAGCATGCTAGCTCAGCAGAAAGCGGATGCGCTTTAACGTTATTATTCTGAGTCCGAGTTGATTAGTTAAGCAAGCGTTTTAGCCCATGGTACGAAGCTTCTACCGCTTGCATGCGGGTTTGGCCTACATGGGTTTCTTCTTGCTCCACAACCAACCACTGAGTTCCGCCATAGTCCTTCATTGTTTTAACTAAAGCTGGCCAGTTGAATTTATCTTGGCCGATAACAATAGCAGAGCTACGGTCAATTTTATCCATTAACGCTTTGTCTTTTACGGTGCGAATTTTAATGTGGGTTGTGAGTGTGCGGTTTGGATATTTTTTGATGTATTCATGTGGATTTTCACCTGCGTAGTTTGCCCAACCAATGTCTAATTGTAAGAAGAAATTTTTCGGTGTATTTTGCGCTAAATAGTCCCAATATGTCGAATTTTTAAAGGTTTTAAACTCTTTAGAATGGTTGTGATAACCCAGATGCATCCCCATCTCATTTACCTTTTCTGACAGTGTGGTTAGCTCTTGCATCAGCTCGTCGATTTTGGCTGGATTATCTATTCTTGGATCATGAGGAATAATTAACAGTTTAGCGCCTAATGCCTTTAAAAATGCGAGGTTTTCATCACCTTTCTGACCTCGTAGTTGTGGTACACCAATGTGTGCCCCACTGACTTTTAACCCGAGAGTGTTTAAAAATTGTTTTAATCCCTTTGGATCGTTCTGATACGGCCCGTAACGGCCTGCAAATTCAACACCTTCAAAGCCGATATCGGCGATTTTGCGCAAAGTTCCTTCAAAGTCGGCAATTACATCGTCTTTGACTGAATGCAATTGTACGCTAATTGGTAATTGTGAATATTGAATATCTTGCGCGTGACTGATCCACGACAGAGATAACAATATGAGTGTGGAAAAAAGTTTATGCGTTAATTTTATCATGGGTTAGTTCTCTTGTTTGTTGTACCACTGATGTGGTGTTTGTAGCTTCTGGCTTTGATCAATAAAGGGGTTGCCCACGTTAATGATCGTGCGGTTATTTATGTCAGCTTGATGAATAAAATCACCATAATATTGGTCTAAAAGTTGGTCGACAAAGCCGTTTTCAAGCAATATTTTTATACCGTGATCTAGTCTAACGGCTAAACTAGGAGTAAGCGGCGAAACGTAAAAATACTCAGGTAATGGCATATATATAGCTAGTTTGGGTTCTATGGTTAAATTCTTGAACTGCTTAGATTGAGCTGCAAGCTCGGGGTAAATTTCGTGAACACCACGGGGAATGTAATCAAAACGATTTTTATTGAGCATCGCAAATAAAGAATCATAATTATGTGAGCTTGCGACATTAAAGCCCAAGTGTTGCATGATTTTATGTGTTTTCCACCCTCGGCGTAATCCCACACTCAATGTCTTCAATGTCTCAATAGACGATATATGTTTGAACTTGCTTAAATTGTTTTTATTGATTAGCAGCAGACGATAATTGAAGATCCCACGTCGAATGGGGGTTTTTACTCTTATTGCGTTGCGGTCCCAATTGTCATTTGCCAGCATGCCTGCGACATTGAGTACTACGCCTTGTTTTAGCGCGTTGAGTCGTCTAGGGTTTGGAATTGCACCTTTCAATACGCTTAGTTGGTATAGGCCAAATGAGCTTGAGGTGACTTCTAGTGCTTTTATTAACAACTCTTTATTGTAAAGGTAGCGAATATCCGTGTGAGAATGACCCGTAGCTATTTTTACGGTATCGATTGCATAAGAGTGAAATGAAAAGAGTAACAAAAATAGCTTTACCCAATGAGCCATGTTAAAACCGCAACGTTAATGTAATTTTCTACTAACAAAATAAATTGAGTGAAATAAATGTCAATGATAATTTACTCATAATTGATCATTTATGGTCTATTGTGATTTATTTGGTGCATGTATTAAAAATCTCAGTTAAATATAACCATCCCGCCATCCTATTTGCCTGTCAATATTTTCATACGGTTTGAGTTAAGCTGTCATAACAACAACTGGCGATATTCTATTAATCGATCATACTTAGCTATTGGTTCACTTATGAACTAGTCTGGTTGACTGCATTTGACTGAAAACCAACCAGGATATGAGTGTTTTAATCTTTTTTAAAATATACGCTGAATCGTAGTGTTTTGGTTTGTGCTATTAAATCAATAGTTTATGTCGTAGTGTGGTTTTATGTGTACATGTTGATATATTAAATTTACAAAAAATTTACTTTAAAGAGTAAAAGTGATTGAATGTGATTGAAAAGTGGTTATAATTAATCATGTTTAATTTATGTTAATGATTTAAGTTAGCTAGGCTCAATCATATACAAAAATAACATCACTAATTAAATCAAGGGTTACACCGATATGACACATTCAACAAAAAAAGTTCCAATTCGTCTTAGCCAAATTGCATTAGCACTTGGTACCGCAGGCTTAATGTTTTCTGCCAGTAATACTGCGTTTGCTGCTGAAGACGAGCGATTAACGGCTAAAGAAAAAGCCCAAGCACAAGAAGAAACAGAAATTATTGAAGTTACAGGTGTACGTAGTGCATTGGAAAACGCGTTAAACACAAAGCGAGACGCTGTATCAATTGTTGATGCAATTTCTGCAAATGACATCGATGCATTACCGGCGTTAGATTTAGGTGAAGCACTACAAGCAATTCCTGGTATTCAGTTAGAGCGTTCTGGTGAAGGCCGTCAATCAGAAATCAGTTTACGTGGTTTAGGTGGTGGTTTTGTAAAGATTACTGCATTTGGTCAAGGTTTTGCTACCCCTAGTCGTAGTTTTAATCCTCAAGGCAACTCCAATCCATTTTCAGCGTTCGAAGCAGGTGTGTTTGATGGTGTAACAGTAATTAAAACACCAACTGCTGATAAACAAGCCGGTGGCATTTCTGGTATTGTTGATAAACAACTTCAACGGGCATTAGCTAAACAAGACGGTAAATTCACCGTGAGTGTTGGTGGTAGCTACGAAGAATTAACCCAAAACTGGGACCCAACAATTAAATTATCTGGTGTTAAACATTTAATTGAAGATAAGCTAGCGGTTGCTTTTAAAGCTTCAGCTTCTGGTCAAACTTTCCGTCGTGATACCGCAAACTTTACGAACTACGAGTCACTTGGTGTTGAGCATGCAAGAGGTGGTGATCGTGGTCCAAACTCAGATATGGCAATCATCGAGCAATATCGTGAAAAATGGGATATACCGGCTGATGCCGAGCTTCGTGGTGTCGCATTAGCTCGTAACGTTACTGAATATAGTGAAGGTGACCGTGTATCTTTTACTGGTAATATTGAATATAAGCCAACTGACAAACTAAAGTTGGGTGCTCATTTATTGTATACCAAACGTAATTTGGATCGTGGTACTAAGCAAGATTCATCTTTCCAATCAGGCATGAATGTGCGTAATGCTAAAAATTCTGACATGTTCCACAGAATTAACCCTGACATGGACACAGCGCCTTTCCTTTATGATATCAATGAAGATGGCAATCCTGTCTATGGTGTAACTAAAACGCACATCAGTGATGCTCAGTATACTTTTACCAACCGTGAAACAACCTTTTTAGAAACCTCTAAAGGTGTATTTTTATACGCTGATTATTTTGGTGATGATTGGAAGTTAGATGGTGTTGTAACTCATTCCGAAGCTGAAAATAGATTTATGAATATTGGCTTGGAATTCAGAATGTCTGGACACCATAGCCCGGCAAAAGGTGGATCAGAATTTATTCCAACAGGCATTGATGTAACCATCGACGCAGCATACGGCGATATAAACAACGCTTCAGTCGTTGCTAATGGTTATCAAGACATTGATTTTAATTTGCCTTGGGTCGTCACAGATAATCCAGACCATAGCAGTTTGCAAATTCGAGACCCGGCCAACGATATGCGCAATTTGGGTGTGTATTTGTCAGGTCGTGTCGATAACCCTGTGCGTAAACAATCAAGTGCAGAATTTAATGCTGCTCGTTTTACTGATTTCGGCTTAGGTGATGTAATTGTTTTTGAGCAATTTAAATTTGGTGGTCGATTAAGCAGAGAAGAGCTTCTCAACGACGACAAACAGATTGGTATCGTAGGTGCGAATTTAACCAACATTGACCAGACTGATGTTACAGATCAGCCATTAGTTTCTGACGGTCAATCAGAATTTTTTAACGGTGAATATCCGGGTGCTTTTGGTGCTGATACGGGTTGGAGAACTGTTGATAACCAGCAATTTAGAGCAGACTTGTTAAATGGCATTACACGCTACGACACAGTTGATGAAGTTGTGCCAAGTGGGTTTAACGAACGTTGGAACAAAGGCCAACCTTTACGTTGGGCGACTAATTTTGACGCCGTTGAAGATGTGACGGCATTATATGCAATGACCGATTTTTCAGGCGAACTAGGTAGTGTTTCATACACAGGTAACATTGGTGCACGTTATGTGCAAACTGATATAACTATTGACGGTAGAAAGCGTGACACAACAGACGGTGATGTGTTAATACCAACTCAAGTTACTAATGACTACGATTACGTTTTACCATCAATGAATTTAAACTTTGACCTGACCGACGATGTAGTGTTAAGAGCTGCGTATTATGAAGGTTTTGTAAGACCAAATTTACGTATTTTAACACCAACAGTTGAGTTCAAAGCAAATGAATCAGACGAGTCGGCGACAGCGAATATAACGCTACCCGGCTCTGGCATAGATCCATATGAAGCTAAAAATTATGATTTGTCGCTAGAGTGGTATAACCGAGATGGTAGTGCAATTTCAGTTGGCGTGTTCCAAAAAGAAGTGGCAGGTTTCTTCCAGAAATTGAAAAACCAGTGCCCAGGCAATGACCCTACGATAATCGCAGAGTTAGGCAGTGATGTAACACGTGACGACAACGACGTTTGTATCCAAGTAGATCCATTTATTAATGAAGAAGGCGAATCTGTAGAGCGTACTGTCAATATTACACAGACTATAAATGGACCAGGCAGCATCACGTTAAATGGTGTTGAATTAGCTGTGCAGCAGAAATTAGACTTCTTACCTTACCCTTGGAATGGTTTAGGTGGTGTATTCAACTATACCTACATCGACCAAGAAACAAGTGATGATTTAGATCCGAATGATCCTAATGCTAAGTTATATAAAGTAGCACCAGAGTCATTCAACGTGATTGGTTATTATGAAAATGATGGCTTCTCATTCCGTTTAGCATATAACTGGAAAGATGATTCGTTACTTAAAGCAACAAATACTTTCTTAGGTTTATTGCCTCGTAACCAAAAAGCATCTGGCCGTTTAGATTTCTCTACGTCATATCAGTTAGCGAAAGGTTTAAAAGTATTCTTACGTGGCTACAATTTAACCGATGAAAAGCGAGTTGAATCATGGGGCTTCGATCACCGCGCGGTTAATCGTGTTGATTATACGGGCCGTGTGTTCCAAGTTAGCATGAACTACAACTTCTAAGTTCACCTAATTGGTAAACAGACAAAATCCCAACAAGATTTTCTTGTTGGGATTTTTGCGTATTTAAACTAACCTTAATCCAATAAATAAAATAACAGCGTGGTGTGTATGGTTTTAAAAAATTTTGCTAAAACAATGATGGTTGGGGCGATGACAGCAGGGATTCTCGCTTGCTCAACTAGCCAGCAAATATCTGAAAATTCAGTTAGTCAGAAAGATGGAAGCTTCGATACCCCACATAGGTTTGTTGCAATAAACCCAGATTGGTTGCAACAAAGCTATACGAGTTATCAAGCTGGTGATCCGCTAATTAAACGTGTTGTATCTAGTGTGGTTGACGCCGCGGATGACGCTCTGACTAAACCAAACGTATCAGTGTTAGATAAAACCTTGGTCGCGCCTAGCGGCGATAAACAAGACTATATAAGTGTTGGGCCTTATTGGTGGCCTGATCCATCTAAACCTGATGGTTTACCTTGGATTAAGCGTGACGGCAAAGTAAACCCTGCAAGTAAAACCACAGGATCAGATAAGCCAGCGATGAATGATATGCTTATGTATATTAGTAGCTTGTCAATGGCGTATTATTATACCAAAGATGAAAAATATGCAGAAAAAGCCGCGTCTTTTATTAATACTTGGTTTCTATCCCCCAATACGCGAATGAACCCTTCGTTAGATTTTGGTCAAGCCGTACCAGGAGCTGAAGATGGTCGTCCATACGGGGTTATTGAAACGCGTTGGTTTATTCGCTTAATTGATGATGTTGGGTTAATTTCAAACTCTAAGCACTTCAATAAAATTAAACAGCAACAGTTTAAAAATTGGTTGTCGCAATATACCAATTGGTTGCAAACGAGTGAGTTGGGCAAACAAGCGTGTGACGCACACAATAATCATGGCACCTATTGTGAGGCGCAAATAGCAGCCTACGCGTTATATACCGGGCAAAAGTCGACTGCAAAACAATATGTTGAGCGAGTATTTAAACATAGGCTTGCCGAGCAAGTTGAACCAAATGGTGCTCAACCTGATGAGCTTGCACGAACCCGACCTTTGCATTATTCAGTATTTAATTTAGAAGGATACTTTTTTGCGGCGCGTGTGGCTGATCAGTTAGGTTTGGATATGTGGCAATTTACCGCTGAAAATGGCGCGAGCATCAAAAAGATGGTCGATTTCATATTGCCTGCTATTAAAAAACAGGGCTATTGGCAAAATGTTGCTGACAAAAAAATGCGACGTGGGCGTTTATTTTACTTTTTACAGTACGCTTATATTAAGTTTGGTGATGAAAAATACCGCCAAGCCATTGAGGATTTATTTAGCTTAGTTGCAAATGAAGATAGAGCCGAATTAGCTCAGTGTCTACTGGTAATGCCGACACCGACTAATTTAACCCTAGCGGATTTAAAGCAAATGGACCCGACAGGTGCCAAGTCTAAATACCGTTGTTACTACTAGCTACGAGCTCAACTTATGGGAACACATAAGTTGAGCTGTTATTGGTTGTCCCAAGGCAGCCAAGGCAAACCTTGACGCAAGCCTGCTTTAACTTTGTCGAGCTGCTGGGTCTGATAGCCATATACTCTTAAACCGAAAATATGCAACATTAAACTGGTGGCTTTTTCAGCAGCTTGGTGTTCGTCATACTCATAACGCAAGTAGCTATTAAATAGTGCTTCAACTTGTTGTAGTTTATTGGATGCAAACTGGTATAAATCACCCTTGGCCGATGCGAACTCCAATTGGGTTTTAATTAAAAAACAACTGCAATAATGCGTTTGCTCAGCTTGTTCAATCATGTTTTCCAACAGGTTACATATGCCTTCTCCAACAGACTGTGCGCTGTCTATCGTTTGTCTGATCTGGGCGAGATTAGTTTGGGCATAGTGTTCAAGGGCTGCTTTGAATAGGGCTTCTTTACTGCCAAATGCTAAATAGATGCTGCCAGGTTTTAATGAGGTTTCGGTGACCACATTTTGCATCGATGTAGCGTAAAAACCTTGTTTCCAAAATAACTTCAAAGTCTTATCTACCACTTGCTCTTTGTCAAATTGCGCTTTTGCCATTAGATATTAACAAGCCTTTATCTTCGGTGGAGTATTTCAACTACACATTATCGCCAAATTGCTTAAAAGTCTACTTTTTGAATGATTATTCAAAAATAATTTGAATGTTCATTCAAGTTGATCTAGTCTGTTTGAGTGATCGTTCAAAATAAAAGAGAGTGAATATGACATTAGCAACGCAATTAATTGATTTACAAAATAACCTCAAACAAAAGATTCCAGCAGAAAAATTTGCCATTATGTTGGAAGAAACAGAAAAACTTATAGATACAGGTATTACCGAACAAGTACCCAAAGTAGGTAGCCAAGTCGCTAATTTTGAGCTGAAAAATCAAAATGGTCAGGCGAGAACGCTAGATGAGTTATTACAGCAACATAATAAATTAGTGGTTACTTTTTATCGTGGTGGTTGGTGTCCGTATTGCAATTTGGAGTTGCGCGCATATCAGCAAAGCCTATCTGCAATTAACGAAGCTGGTGCTGGTTTAGTGGCCATTACGCCAGAGCTACCAGATAATTCATTGGATACGGCAGAAAAAAATCAACTAGAATTTGAAGTTTTAACTGACCAAAATGCCAGTTATGCCAAAGAACTTGGTATTGTGTTTTCTTTGCCCGAGTCTTTACGACCTATCTACAGTGACCTTGGAATTGATATCGAAAAGCACAATGGTCAGGGGCAATTTGACTTACCCTTAGCGGCAACCTTTATCATTGGCCAAAATCGCCAAGTGTTAGCTACTTATGTTGATGCTGATTACACTAAACGTAAAGAACCAAGTGAAGTGATCAATGATTTGAAGACGCTTAGTGAGTAAATTTAAGCTCTTATTTGAGATATTTATGCACTTGAAATGAATAGTGTATATTTTTATGTCTGTTTTAGGTATAACAGAGACAAGATTTTTAATACCTAGAGACAAATGGAAAAACACGTACGTACTACCGAGCTGGTTGACGGTTTTCGTCAATCAGCACCTTATGTAAATGCTCACCGCGGCAAAGTTTTTGTGGTTATGTTAAGTGGTGAAGCAATTGGTCATCCCGGTTTTAAAGACATTATCAATGATATCGCTTTGCTCAATAGTTTGGGTATTAAAGTGGTATTAGTTTATGGTGCACGACCGCAAAATAACCATGCGGTTGAGCAAGCGGGTTTAACCAGCCAATACCATAAGCGAGTACGTATAACCGACGATTCGGTACTGCATATTATCAAACAAGTTGCGGGTGAGTTGATGTTGGACATCACCGCTCGATTGTCTATGAGTTTGAGTAACACTCCTATGCAAGGTGCACAAATTAACGTGATAAGTGGCAATTTTGTAATTGCTCAGCCCTTGGGTGTAGATGAGGGAGTGGATTATCATCATAGTGGAAAAGTTCGTCGGATTGATGTGCAGGGTATTAAACGCCAGTTAGATAGCAACGGTATTGTGTTGCTTGGGCCTATTGCGGCTTCTGTAACTGGTGAAAGTTTTAACTTAACCGCTGAAGAAATCGCTACTCAAGTGGCGATTAAACTTAAAGCTGACAAAATGATTGGCTTTACTGAAAGCAATGGTATTGAAGACGCAAATGGTGAGATTATTGCCGAACTGTTGCCAAATGATGCGCAAAATATTATGCAGCAACTTAGCGAGGATGATGAGTCCTGTTCGGGTAAAATTGCTTTCTTGAATGCGGCAATTACCGCTGCACGTGCAGGCGTCCCGCGATGTCACTTGGTGAGCTATCAAATAAATGGTTCGTTGTTGCAAGAGCTATTTTCGCGCGATGGTATTGGTACTCAAATTGTAACTGAGCCTGCAGAGCGATTGCGTAGTGCGACAATTGGCGATATTGGCGGTATTTTAGATTTAATTAGACCGTTAGAAGAGCAAGGGTTGTTAGTTCGTCGTTCACGCGAACAATTGGAAATGGAAGTCGAACACTTTATACTCATCGAGCGTGATGGATTAGTGATAGGATGTGCGGCTTTATATCCATTTGAAGATGATAAGGTGGGAGAATTTGCGTGTTTGGCGGTGCATCCAGAATATCGAGATGCCGACCGTGGACAAACCATGCTCCGGCATATTATTTTAAAAGCACGCCAGCGTAGCTATAAGCAGATATTTGCTTTAACAACTCGTAGTATTCACTGGTTTATGGAACTTGGTTTTCGTATTGGCACTGTGGATGATTTACCAAGTAAAAAACTCGAAATTTACAACTATCAGCGTAAGTCGAAGATATTGGTATTTGACTTGTAGTCTTGATAGCGGTACAACATAGGTATGTTTGAATTTAGTTAAGCTTAATGGCGATAATTGTAAAAAATAACAAATTTAATGGATTAAATGGCAATTGATGGAATTAGCTGCATGTTGAAATCAGATCATACTGAAATAATTAACGCTCCGCATATCGCACCAGGCGAGATTTTCTTTCGCTATTTTAAAATTCGTTTCGCAACAGCCGACGATATGTTCGCAATGTTCAAACTTAGATACCAAGTTTATTGCGAAGAAATGGGCTATTTTCCAAATCTGGCGAAAAAGCAATCCGAAATGGATGAGTTTGATGCGAGTGCGCTTCATTGTGTAATTGAGCATAAACACAGTGGTAAAATAGTGGGTTGCATGCGTGCAGTGCCGAGCAACCAACGCAGATTGCCATTGTCTACCTATTTACCGCATGTAAAAGTCGGGCCGCATGAAATGGAAGTTTCTAGAGTGGTGGTAAACCCCGAGTTTAGGCACGAGGTTGATGGCTACAAAATTCCAGGTTTGTTATTCAATGCACTGTTTTTAGCTGCAAGCCATGTTGTAGATGAGCATGCAAATGGAAAGGCTTATTTGTTTATCGAGCAAGTTATGGCCAGAGCACTAAAAAGAGCTGGTTTTGATTTAAGCCAAACGCCGCACATGGCATCGGTGTCTTTTGGTAATGGTAAAATCTCTAAAAAATATTTGTATCGAGTGGATACTTTTACCAGCCGGCAAACAAGGCCGCTGCGCAAATCACAATTTGCTAGCCAAATTGGGGTGTATCTCTACCCAGAAAAATATGAACGCAGAGTTAACTCTGATTCAGTTTGTCCTGCAATTGTTCGCCAACCCAGTCGTCAACAAAATGCGCTACACTACCGCCGTGACGGGCAACTTCTTTAACAATAGTTGAAGATATATAACTATTTTTTTCGCTAGGAGCTAGAAAAATTGTTTCGAGTGCCGGATGTAGGCTTCTATTGACATTAGCGAGCTGAAATTCATATTCAAAGTCACCAACTGTGCGCACGCCACGAACCAATACACTGGCATTTTGCGCTTTAGCAAGATCAACCAACAATCCACTAAAGCCAATTACTTCTACATTATTCAAGTGGTTAGTTACATGTTTAGTTAGCGACACTCGTTCGTTTAAATCAAATAGAGGTTGTTTACTTGGGCTATTCGCCACACCGATAATAATTTGGTCGAACATGCGACTCGCACGTTCAATTAAATCTAAATGGCCATTGGTAATTGGGTCGAATGTGCCAGGGTAAATTGCGGTAATAGGCATGGTTTTGGCTTAACTCTTTCTAGTGGTAAAGGCAGATCTTGGCTAAGCTACCAGCAAAGGTCAATATTGCTTAGGAAAAATAATTGTTCTTTGTCTACTAGCCATGCTTGGATACAATCTTGTAAATAACATACTCGGACACAATTAAATGAAACAGCATTATCGGCCCGACCGTTTATTTGATGGCAAAAAATTTATTGAGCAACCTATAGTCACAGTTGAAAACGGGTTGATTGCTAAAATCAGCTTTGACCAACCTGAAGCTGAAATCGTTGAGCTAGCAGGTTTGTTGGCACCAGGTTATATCGACGTGCAAGTTAACGGTGGTGGTGGCGTTTTGTTCAATAATGCCCCCACGTTGGCGACGCTAAAAACCATGGTTGCCGCCCATGCGAAGTTTGGTACAACTGCGATGTTACCGACCTTGATCACCGATGATATAAAGGTAATGCAGCAAGGTGCCGATGCTATAGCAACCGCAATTTCTCAACAAATGCCAGGTATTTTAGGGGTGCATTTTGAAGGCCCACATTTGTCCGTTGCCAAAAGAGGTGTACACCCAAAAGATCAGGTGCGCGGCATTAGTCAAGCTGAATGGGCAGTTTTTGCGAGGCAAGATTTAGGTATTAAAAAGGTCACGATTGCACCAGAAACCGTCTCGCCAGATGAAATCTCACGTTTAACCGAATTGGGTTGTATTGTTAGCATTGGCCATAGCAATGGTTCGTATCAACAAGCTATCGATGCTATTTCTGCAGGGGTGAGTGGTTTTACTCATTTGTACAATGCGATGTCACCACTTAGCAGCCGAGAGCCTGGCATAGTCGGCGCAGCATTAACTGCGCAACAAAGTTATTGCGGTATAATTGTTGACCTGCATCACGTGCATCCTGAGGTAGCTAGATTAGCGTTTAAATGTAAAGGCGTAGACAAACTTGCATTGGTCACTGATGCCATGGCTTTAATTGGTAGCGAAAAAACAAAATTTGAATTATTTGGTGAAGAAATTGAGTTGAAAGGCGACAAGTTACAAATTGCCACAGGCCAATTGGCCGGTTCACATTTATCGATGCAACAAGCAGTGCAAAATTGCGTTAATCACTTGGATTTGTTGCTTGCCGACAGCTTAAATATGGCGAGTTTAACGCCAGCAAATTGGTTGGGTATTGCAGAAAATTATGGCTCGTTAACCGTTGGTAAAAGAGCTGATTGGGTTGTATTGGATAAGCACTTAAATGTGATGCAAAGTTGCATTGCAGGGCACCTACATGGCTAAATATTTTGTAAAGCTAAAACTAAAATGGCCAGCGAAGCTGG
>NZ_ARZY01000027.1 GCF_000568405.1 Catenovulum agarivorans DS-2 | reverse complement strand
CTATTTAATTTTTCTTATCCAGAACTCAGGTAATTTAAGTTCAACTGAAATTTTTAAGGTGATGAATATAAATGTTTGTGTTCGGTTGAGTGTCCGCTTCGGTTTATAAAATTGACACTCAAATATTAAAATTTTTGAGGTGTTGAAGATCTGCTTCTCGCTCTTTTGGGGCATTAATGCGCTAGTCCCACAGTCTACTTCTGGCACAAAACTAACTACCAGATTTGAATTGAGCTACTCAATCAAATCTGGCAAATCAAAGCTTAGCTCTGCACACCAAGCTTAACAAAAGCGTAATTTTGCTAACTTAAATTACCAGTTAGCAGTAATTGACGCTCTTAAAGTTCTTCCCCGCTCAGTATTAGTTAAAACCGCAACTGGATATTGTGCGTATGTTTTATTATTTTCTTCAGTCAAATTGTTACCTTGAAGCGACACACTAATGTCGTCAGAAATATTGTATCTGTAGGTCATAGCTAACTGTTTGTATTCATCGGCATACCACCCCAAATCTTCCGAACCGATAGATTGCAAATATGGGTCGCGGAAGTTGTACGCCATTCTAATGCTGTGATCACCTTTCTCATAATAGGCAATTAAGTTGCCGCTCTTTTCAGACAAACCTAAAAATGGTTGAGGGTTACCCGCCAAATCTTTTAAATTAGTTTCACTATCAATAATTGCATAACTTGCTGTCACGCCAAAACCATCAAAAGGTTCTGGTAAAAAGTCGAATGCTTGTTGGTAGAAAAATTCAATACCTTTGATTGTTCCGCCTTCACCGTTTGCATCTTGACTTACAACAAAATAGGGAACATCTGGATAAGTATCGAACGTTAGCTGGTTTTGACGCGGAATAACAAATGATTCAATATCTTTAGTAAAGACAGTTGCTGAAACTGCTGACGATTTATTGAAATACCACTCGAGCGCTAAGTCATATTGAGTTGCAATAAAAGGTTTAAGCTCGGGAGAGCCACCATTGCCAAAACCTGCAATTAAATTACCGTCTTCATCAGTGTCAGTTGGTACAAATAGTCTAAATGCATTTCTCATTGAAACTGTACTTGGATATGCCAATACTTTAGCCCCACCAATACGTAATTTTAGGTCATCAGTAATATCTAAATTAAACATGGCTGACGGTAAGAGTTCGTTATTGTCTACTTTTGCAGTTTGTTGTACAACTTCATCGCTGGATGCAGCCTGATAACCTGTTGATTGCAAATCTCGCGTTAAATAACGAACGCCAAAATTACCATAAGCAAACATGTCTCCTAAATAAAGTTCATAATTCAACTTGGCATACAATGCCAAATGATCTTCTTTTACCGTCCAAGTACTGAGTAAATTATTAATATCTGATTGTGGGTTTAAACATTTTTCTTTGTCTGCTGCGTTAAACACTTCTATTACAGATTCACACCCCGCAATATTTCGCCCTTGCCCAATCAAGTATGTGCGAGGTAAACCAGCTAGTTCGCCAGCCAGATAGTCTTGGTTTGAAAAAATTTCGAACGCCCCTTCCATGCCAAACTTCTGCTCGTAATCTAGCAAATTATCATCAGGTTGATTTCTAAACGGCACTAATTGGCGGTTACCAGCCACTGACTTTGTATCATATTGTTGTAGGCGAACACCTGCTTCAAATTTTGTAAAAATATCATTGTTCAAAAAGATATCTAAGTCGATTTTTTGCGAAAGATGTGTGGTTTCAGCCTTGGTTCGATTGTCGAAATAATTATTCCAACGATACCCACTTTTGTCCAAAGGGTCGCCATCAAAATTAAAGTCGCCGCCAAATTTGCCTCGTCTTACATCAAAATCTATATCAAAGGTATCTAAAGTCTGGACACGGTTAAAAATTTGCTTTCGATTTGAGTCAGACTGGCTAAAACTTAATTCAGCAAAGACATTAATTTGTTCACTCAAGCTCCAGTCAGCATTAACCGCACCCGACAACAAATCCGTCGTCAAATCAACATATTCAGCGTTATTTTGTAGTGGGCGCGATGCAGATCCCGCCATTAAAAAATTGTTTTCGTCTAATTCAGCATTGGTAAAATCACCCGCTAAAGGTGTTGAAAGCCAATGTCGATCACGCACAGAATCAAAACGTGAATAAAGTACGTCTGCGGTTAATTCAAGTTCATCAGATGGACGCCACTGAGCTAATACAGAACCGCTAACTCTGTCTCTGTCGTCAATGATCTGCTGAAACCTCGGATCACCGTTAAGTAGAATTTTAACTTCGTTACCCTGACTATCTAAGTCTAAACGCTCACCACCTGCGCTGGTTACACTTCTATCTTCTGGTAACGCTGTCCAACCATTAAACGTACCAATGCCATCTTGAGAGACTTCACGCATATCAATATTTGCACTAACTAATATACCAAAGCTATCTTGGTTAAACGTATTTGAATACATACCAAATAGTTGATGGCCTAAGTCTTTGTTTTGATCGTTATAATTTGCTGCATATGAAATAGCTTTTTGCTCTCCCATTTTATCAAAAGGCTTACGGCTCATTATGTTCACAACGCCGCCTACAGCACCATCAATCATGTCGGCAGAAGCAAGTTTGGTGACATCAAGCTGTTTTGTAAGCGCCGAAGGCACCATAGACATAATTGAATAGGTAGACGTATTCAAGGTATCCATGCCCGTACCACCGCGCCCGTTTACGTCAATAATAGTCCGCCCGTTATATAGGGTAACGTTTTCACGCAAACCCCGAATTGAAATGCTCGACCCCTCACCAATTCCTTGGTCTACCTGAACACCGGCTACGCGACCTAAAGACTCAGCAATAGTGTTATCTGGTAGCTTACCAATGTCATCAGCTACAATTGAATCAACAATTTGATTAGAAAAACGTTTGTTAGCGGTTGCAGCAACTAATGAGGTACGTACACCAGTAACATTAATTACTTCTGGCTCGGATGTTTTTTCTTGAGCAACCGCAATAGATGTTTGTACTAAGCTTGCTGCGGTAACAGCTAAGGTAAGTGGTTTTAGTTTAAATTTTGTTATTTTATTTTTTAACATATGGCACTCCGTTTGTTATATTTTTGAGAAAACCTCAAGTAAATTGCTATTATAGATAACAATAATTGCTAATATAGCAAAAAATATGCATTTGTGAACATGAAAAACATTTTTTTAACTTAAAATCGAGATTTTTTAGGGATCCGATAAATTGAGTAATTACCAATAAGCCAGCTAACTTTTAGGTAAAAAGTAAAAAAACCGGTTTTAATTAACATAAAATTAAAGTACATTTGCTATATTAGCAATTTATAAAAGAGTAAGAAGTGTGTCTAATTTTGATTTTGGTATAGCTCTAGTATTTTCACTAGTGGTATTTGTGCTTGGGCTATCCTTTGCCCGTGGTGGAAATAGTGTTAAATCATTCTTTGCAGCTGGCGGTGCCGTACCATGGTGGATTTCTGGTTTATCGCTATTTATGAGCTTTTTTTCAGTCGGTACTTTTGTTGTATGGGGCTCTATTGCTTATAAATCAGGCATGGTAGCAGTCGTTATACAAACCACAATGAGCATTGCAGGTTTTATTGTCGGTTTTATAATTGCACCTAAATGGAATAAAACCAATGCATTAACCGCAGCTGAATTTATTAGTCAACGCCTTGGTTTTGCTACGCAAAAATTTTACACCTATATCTTTTTATTTATTTCATTATTTAGTGGCGGTGCATTTTTGTATCCGGTTGGCAAAATGATCGAGGTTACAGTTGGTTTACCACTGGAATTATCAATCATATTATTAGGGGCACTAATTATTATTTATACCGCGGTTGGCGGGCTGTGGGCAGTATTGGTGACTGACGTTTTACAGTTTGTTGTACTAACCGCTGCTGTTTTGATTGTTGTACCACTAGCATTTGATCAAATAGGTGGCATTAGCCAGTTTATCCAAGCAACACCACCTGACTTTTTTGCACTAACCAATAGTGAATACGATTGGTTATTTATGGCCGCGTTCGGTTTTTACAATATGGTATTTATTGGCGGTAGCTGGGCTTATGTTCAGCGATATACTAGTGTAAAGAATCCACAAGATGCGAAAAAAGTCGGCTGGTTGTTTGGTGGCTTATATTTATTTGCGCCGCTTATTTGGATGTTGCCACCTATGATTTATCGCGCAATGCATCCAGACACCAGCCAAGTAGACGCAGAAGGCGCATATTTATTAATTAGTCAACAAGTGGTACCAGACGGTTTAATGGGGTTAATTTTAGGTGCTATGGTATTTGCCACGGCTAGCTCTGTGAACACCACGCTCAACATTGCTGCTGGGGTATTTACCAATGATATTTATAAACCGGTTAGAAAGTCAGCCAGTAGTAAAGAAACCATGATAGTAGCGCGTAGCGCAACCTTTATTTTTGGCATTTTGGCTGTCTGTGTTGCCCTGTCAGTTACCACAATGGGTGGTATTGTAGAAGTTGCTTTTAGTCTAGCTGCAATAACAGGTGTTGCATTGTTTTTGCCGCCTATTTGGGCAATGTTTTCAAAATATCAAACAGGACGCGCAGTTGTTAGTGCAACCTGTATCAGCTTAGCTGTGAATGCATTTTTTAAATTTGTTGCTCCGGATACATTAGGCTTTTCACTCGCACGCTCGCCTGAAATGCTAGTTGGCGTATTGGTGCCAATCGCCAGCATGCTAACATTTGAACTTTATTACCGAGCGAAAAAAAGCACTTGCCCGCAGTATCAGCTCTACCAATTAAGCCAAGAAAAGCAAAAATCACAGATTAATGCTGATGAACAAGCTGACGATGATTCAGCCGCTAATATGTACGGGCGAAAAATTATCGCAATTGGCATTTTATTGATTGGTTTAATGATTGCGGCTTTGGGTTTATTGGCCAATACAGGTGGGATCATTATTTCGGCCATAGGCTTGTTTATAATACTGTGTGGTGTGGTTATATACCCAAGCAACTTGAAGATGCATGTTTCAGAGCTATCACAGCGTTTTTAGTACAAGGCATGTTAATGAAGGAATGTAGGCACCTTTCAAATTAACATAACGCTGTAATAGAAACGCTGTGAAGCTCCCGAAGGGCAAGGCTAAAAAGCATTTATACTGCGTTATTGATTTTGAAAAGGGATTACCATTATCTTCAATCAATGCCTTGTCTAAATGCTTTTTATCTCTTGCTGAAATCTCGCATCTTCAAGTAGCTTGGGTATATTCCCCATGCCAATTTATCGAATTTTTCAAACTCAATAAATAACCTCAAACATTTTTACACAATTTGCGTGAGGCTAAAACCTCACGCAGGGCCTTATTCATGTGGCTTAATAATATGCAACTGCTGTTCAATTCCTTCTTTTGCTTGGATTAAAATAGGTACTAATTCTTGCACCAACACATCATCAATTTCACCTTGCATGGCAATTGCGGAATTTGCGGGCGAGCCGACTTCCACCGCAATTGAGCACCTGTTACCTGTCGGTTCGATACCATTTTGTATGCCTTGAAAACGCACATAACCTTGCTGGCGAATTTTTTCTAGTTCAGAAATAAGTTGATCTAATCCGTTTTGGAAATTAGGGATTTCTTTATCTTTATATACATCAATCAAACTTTCTATCGGCGTTCTTGCTAATAAAGCAAGGCCGATACCACTGCAGGTTGCAGGCATTACCCCTACTCGGCCAATTGCTTCAGCAGACGACATACCTGGATTGGCGTGATAAATAAACGAAACAGTGTCGTACCACAGCACCCCCATAGCAACTGTTAAATTAAAACGTCCTAGTTTCTCTAAAGTTGGAATAGCACTGCACAATAAACCCGAGCCATACAAACTTTGTGCGGATAAAACATGAATACCCGGCCCAGCAATGTATTTACGCCCCTTGGTTTGCTCTGTCATCCCCATTGATGCAAGGGTTTTTAACAGTCTGTTGGCACGAGTACTTTCAAGCCCGAGCAACTCACATAAATCTTTACCGCCAATTGGTTTCTCAGAGCCTGCAATTGCCTGCAAAACACGGATGCCATCCAAAATACTTTGATTAGCCTGTGCACCACCCTTAGATTTCATACCTGACCTATTCGTAATTAAAAACGTTTAAATTGTAACATAATCCAAATTAATCTCTCGATATTAACGCACATAAAAACATCAACTTGTAAAACAATTGCTATATTAGATATTGATAAATTAATTTTAATTGCTATTATAGATATTACTCAAACGTTAAGACAGAAGTGCAAATGACAAATTTAATTAATTTAGCTGATCGCTCATGTGACCAATGGATTCAAATGGGTAGTGAAGGGATGAAAACGCCAATTCGCGCAAAAACAGTTAACTATGAAGTTACTGTCGTAGGTGGAGGTATGGCAGGTATTTGCGCCGCTGTTGCTGCGGCACGCAATGGCGCAAAAGTATTATTAGTGCAAGACCGCTCAGTACTCGGTGGCAATGCATCAAGTGAAATCCGCGTGATAGTACACGGCGTAACCAAATTAAAAAGTGGCTTGCCTGAACGAGAAACTGGTATTTTAGAAGAAATTTTATTATTAAACCGTTTTTGCAACGAGCAGCATTCATTCACTGTTTGGGATCACGTTTTATACGACTTCGTTACCAGAGAAGAAAATCTAACGTTAATGCTAAACACTCAAGCTGTTCGGTCATTCACGGAAGACAACAAAATTAAATCAATTTTGTTGTGGCAAATGAGCACTGAGTCGTTAATTACTGTTAATGCGGATATTTTTATCGATTGTTCAGGTGATGGATTAATGGCCGCAACGGCTGGGGCTCTTTATCGTACAGGCCGTGAAGGTCAAGACGAGTTTGGTGAAAAATATGCACCAAAAGAGCCAGATGGCTGGCAAATGGGTGCAACAATATTGTTGTCATCACGCGATATGGGTAAAAAAATGGATTACAAAGCACCACCTTTTGCGATTCCATTTGATGCAGAATCAACCCATCCCGACAGACGTATTATCCCATTTGTAGAAGGTTTTTGGTGGGTCGAAGTTGGCAGTAAAGACGACATTATCGGCACAGCCGAAACCGATATGCACCGTTTAATGGGTTATGCCTACGGTGTTTGGGATCATGTGAAAAATTCAGGTTTATATCCAGAAGCCGACAACTTTGCGTTAGACTGGGTAGGTTCATTGCCTGGTCGCCGTGAATCACGTCGTTTTATTGGTGACTATATTTTGTCAGAACCAGACCAACTCAACCTAAAACAGTTTGATGACGCAGTTGCATTTGGTGGTTGGCCATTAGATGAACACAACCCAGGCGGTATCGAAAACCTAGCTGAACCACCGAGCTTTTGGCATGAACATTTTGATGAAGTGTATCAAATCCCATTCCGTTCATTATACTCACGCAACATAGAAAACTTGTTGTTTGCTGGTCGAAATATTAGCCAAACCCATGTTGCATTATCATCTTCTCGCGTAATGGGTACATGTGCAGTCCAAGGCCAAGCTGTTGGAACAGCAGCAGCACTTTGTATTAAACACCAAGTACTTCCGCGCGCCATTACTCAAGACTATATGCTTGAGTTGCAAGAACAGTTATTACGTGACGATGCCTATATTCCACAAAGATACGCACAAGACTCAGCTAACTTTGCAGCAACAGCTGACCGAATTAGTGCGTCATCAACCGCCAGTGGTGACGTTAAAAATTTAGTTGATGGCATGTCGCGTGACGAGCGTGGCGAAGTGCACCATTGGAAATCAGATGGCTTAAATGCATCTGTCACGTTTGAGTGGGATAAGCCAGTCGCAATTTCAGCCATTGAAGTTAAATGTGATACTAATGTCAAAAAGAATATTATGATGTTAAAAAACACACGTGAGACTGAAGCTTACACCACCAAAATTCCAGTTGAGTTATTAAAATCTTTAAATGCTGAACTGCTGATTAACGGCCAATGGCAACTACTTGCTGAAATAGAAGATAACCAGCGTCGCTTGATTAAATTCAACTTCGAGCAAACTCAAGTCAGTGGTTTTAGGTTAAATTTGCTAGAAACCTACGGCTGCCCTGATATTAAATTATTTGAAGTTAGATGTTACGCATGAACAAGTCAAAAAGAGTAAAAGTTATGTCGAACAAAATCTTATTTAAAAGCTTAGCCTCAGCCTGTTTTGCTGCAAGTTTAACGGCATGCGGCAGCAATAACATATCAACCGAAATAGACCCGACCAGCGATCTAAAGGTTAAACCCTATCAAACCGATGCACTTGCAGGTTATAAACTCACTTGGTCTGATGAATTTAGTGGCAACGCAGTAGACGAAATAAAATGGCACTATCGTTTAGACTGCAAACATTGGAGTCAACAAAAAGCAGAAAACAATACAGTATCTGGCGGCTTGCTGCGTATTCATTTACGCAAAGAAACCGTGGAATGCCCACAAAACCATTGGTTACAACCAGGCCAACAAGAAGGTGACGAGCCTGCAGGTGTGGTGCAATACACAGGTGGCGGCATTATCTCAAATAAGTTATTCCGTTACGGATATTACGAGGCCAGATTAAAAACACCAAAAGGTGCGGGTTGGCATACCTCGTTTTGGATGATGAAAGATTTAACGGTAGATAAAGACCCGAGTGACCTTGAGTTTGATCCATTAGCCAGTAAAGACATAACCAGCCATATTGAATTAGACCCCTTTGAAAATGACTCGATAGATCCGCAACACTACCAAACAGATGCGCATCAATGGAAGCCAGAGCCAGGTACAGAAGACCCAGGCCGTACCCAGAATAAAGTGGGTACCAAACAAATTCGTTTTACCGATGACACTGTCTTTACCGACTTTCATGTGTACGGATTAGAGTTCACCCCTACTCACCTGCGCTATTTCTTTGATGGCAAAATGGTCAGCGAAACTGAATTTCCAGCCAGCAAATACAAGCACAACGACATCAATATTTGGTTAACTGGCTTAGGCACCTTTTTAGGCAACACCAAAGCCATCGACGACTCAATGCTGCCAGAGCAAATTCAAGTTGATTATGTCAGATTTTTTGAAAAGCAATTTGATTAAAAACAACCTAAGAACATCAGCCACAAGCATGTAAATGCAACTCAAGTTATTTCAGCCAAGGACTGGCTGAAGCAACTTATTTCGCTTTTGCGTCAACTTTTCTTTTTGAATCAGCTTCATCAATACTTGCTTTGCCTATTGGCTATTTCAGCCCTGCGAATTTGAATTGAATAATATTACTTAGGGTAAGTGTCCAAAGTTAGCGGATCTGGTTAAATTCCATACTTACCCATAGTTATGGCAATTCGAAGAGTCTCTTATTTCGATATACCTCCACCAGCTTATTGTTTTCAAACCTTAATTCAATCACGTCTAACGAATCTGCGTTTAGATAAAACACCCACCGATCTTTCTCCTGAAACTTATTTTTGCCAATTTTGTGAAATCTAGGCTCGATTAGCACACCAAATCCTGGGTCAGTGGCTAATTCCTCTGCAGTGTGCCCTGATACCCTTATTCGTATAAAAATTTTGTCCCCCCTATTTCTGTACTTGGCGAGGAAGGTGTGTAAATTTTCGTAAGCTTGACTCTTTGAATCACCGATTGAAATTCCATTTACACTACCCACTTTAATTGATTCTTCCCCATAATTGGCCAGGTAAAATATACTTAATGCAAGAATACCAATCGAGCTTAAAACAATATGTCTAGTCATAATCTAATGCTTTCTAGTCCACCTAACGAGTTAATAAAAGTCAGAAATAAGAAACCGCTCTAGCAACTCTGGCGAGGCATCCACCCCAAACCCCGTCAAGCTAGAACAAATATTGCTAGGGTTCGCTTTCGCTCGTCAGGGATGCATTCACATCCAGAACTTCAAAGTTGAGGCTTTGGATTCAAAACTTAGCACAAGTGTCTTTGTTTTCTGAATAACATGATGACCAAATTTTATAGATTGAATACATAAATAAAATCACAACAACAAACCAGACAAATATTAATAAATAATTTATTTCTGCTTCAAGTACAGATGCTTGCGGATTTGTAGGCTCGTAACGAATCTGAACCTGCTGACCTTTTGAATACTTACTCAATAAACGTTTTGCTTCTTCATGGGGCACGCCATTATTCATTACGGAGAATCTATCATTAAGATATTCAACACCATTTACGAAGTAGCTATATTCAATTTGAATTAAATAATTTGTACTTTTCTTTAATTGCTTTATGTGACTTGTTTCAACAATTCCAGATACTGTCGGCCAATTTTTAGAGTTGAAATTTTCTACAACTTTAGCTGAAAGATACGCTCCAAAAACTGTAGAGATTAACAACATTGCGATGTAAAACTTCTTGGTATTCATATCAGCAAGCTGTCCCCGGAGATTCAGCACATGACTTAAGTGCATTTGAAAGCCCTTCACTGAAGTCGCTAATTGCTTGTTTAGTATTTTTTAATGTTTCTGGTATCGACAAATTAACTTCTCCCTTTCCTCCAACTCCAGCACTTATTCCCAATTGTGGATTCAAATTAAGTCCATTTCCATCAATTTTTAGCGCCGACTCCAGTTTCACATCACCCGTCAAGCCATTTTCCGAATCTAACTTACCTTCTATTTTTACTGATTCCTCACCTCCCCCAAGGGTTAAGTCTGCTGTACCTTCTAGCACGGCAGAATTACCTCTAGTTGAACTCGCTTCTGAACCCAGAGATAACTCAAAGCCCGCTGCGGCACCAGTTCTCAACGTTCCCCCCGCCCCAGCAGAGATCTCTAATGATTCAGTATCTACAGTAAACGAAACACCTGCTCCTAATCCTTTACCCAGAGCTACTTTGAATGAAAAATCAAATTTATACCTAGTTGTACCATCTGGATCTATGTAAGAGTAGGGGTTATTTCCAACGTAAGAATATCTATTGAAAGTTGTTATGTCGCCCGTAAAACCAACCGGATCATTCGAATAAAACCGCCCAATCAACGGATCATAGTATCGTGCCTGCATATACACCAAACCACTATCATCCTCTACATGCCCCGTGTAACCCAATGTTCCAGAAGATAGCGTTACGTTAGTATTATTTAGCACGAATCCAAATGGCATATATTCTTTTTGCCATAATACTTCACCTCTAGTTCTGCGAATTAAGTTACCACTATGGCCAATTCTGCTAGTCAGGCGTGCTACTGAAACCTTACCTGCTCTAATGTACTCGTCAAACGTATTAGTACTAGGCGTGAATTGGGCAACCAAACCAGCTTCAGTCGTATACACAAAATATTTGGTTTTACCGTTGATGGTTTGTTTTACACGCTTTAAGTTACCATCATATTCAAACGACGCACTCTGCAAACCACTAGTGCTTTCTACTTGATTATCGTCGTTATATACAAACGTCAGTTTACCGTTGTTTGTAACATTTCCACGCGTGTCGTGGCTAAATGTCCGATTACCATTTTTAGAATCCCAAACGGTCGATACTCTGTTTCTGCTATTTACAGCCAACGTCATTGCGTTGTGGTTGTTAATTTTTCGCTTGCGTAAATTGCTGACAGGATCATATTGAAATTGGGCACTACCCCATGCACCGGTTGATTTAACTAATCGGTTTAATTCATCATAGGTATTGTATATATGTTTAGTTGTATCTAACGCGTTTTCAATACGATAAATATTGTCATTAGAATCATAACGATAGGTTAAATCAATCGCAGGTGGTTTGCCAACACCTGACCAAGGGAAGCTTACAGAAATGTTTTCAGGCAATTGCTTAGCGTTTAGTGTTTGTTGATATGCAGCTCCATTTGCATAGTTAAATGTGCTAACCGAACCATTTGCGTGATATCTGATACTGCTCGCTAAATAGTTGCTTGCTGAACCTTCGCTAACTAAAGCAGCCATAGTTGGCTGCCCTAAAGAATTAGGTTGAAAATCAACCTTATAGCCTGAAGGGTAAGTAATTGAGTTTAGGTAGCCGTTCCCGTGACGTTCGTAATCAGTGATAAATGTATGCTCGTCAATTAACATAGCTTCTTGAACAAGCAAGTTAACGTCATTGTAAAAATACTCCCATTTATTGGTCCCTTGCTCACCTACCCTGGTTAATGTCTCTATGTTGCCATTTTTGTCATAATCCCTATCAATGAAGCTAGTCGGCGAATAAATCGTTTTGTCTAGAAGCCCTCTATCTGTATATGTTAGTTCAACCTTACCTTGTGAGGGTAAGGCGCAACCACTACCCAAATTTTGTCCTTCAGAGTAAGCTATTAACTCATTTGCGTCGTTGTATTGGAATAGTTTATCACCCGTTTCAGGTACCGAGTGACGGCATAGACGCTGCCTAGCATCATAAAAATAGCTATGCTTGTATTGATTCTCACTGACTTTAAAATACCCATCGCTGTATACAGTCTCACCAAATTGCGTGATGGATTGGATTTGACCTAATTTATTGTAGGTCAGCTTAGTTTTAACATGGCCATTGTTACTGACTTCAGGCGATTCGATTAATATAACATTTCCATCATTTGGAGACTTATATCCGCTTTTTTGAGTGTTTGTGATATGGCCTTTAGCATCAATTTTTTGGACAATGTTATTGTGTAAATACCTATATGTTTCTAATTGGTCAGTTCCTAAAACAGTTTTCCTTTTTATACTTGACAGTCTACCAAGTTCATCAAATTCGGTTATCCTCCCATATCCTTTATGTTCCCAATCTGTTGCTGTTGGAAAAGATTCATAAACCAACTGGTTATTATGGTTATATTTTTTAAAAGTCCAGCTCTTACCAGTACTAGATTGAACAGGGCGATATAATGCATCGTAATAGATTTGCGTTGTACTGTCCCCTTGAACTGTTGTTTTTATTATACTGAAGTTAGAGGTATCTAGCTGATATGAAATATCTATATCATTGGCATCAGACGGCAAATCTATTGAGGTTAGCCACCCTAAGTCATTGTATGCATACGAGGTAACATAAGTCTTTGCATTTCTTTGGCTTATTAACCACCCGTTATCGTCTACCGAATACTGCAACTCTTCGGAATCCGGCCGGATAATTGATTGTGGCGTCCCTCTCTTAAAATCGTTAAAATATGTGGTTCTATAAGCGCCATTGTTAATATCAACGGGTTTAGTGACGGTTTTCAAGTTACCAATACATGTGCTAGAGGGGCATAGTTGATCATTTTGGTGATAAGTGTACTGACTTACGATGGAGCCAAACTGCTTGTGTATTTTTAAACTACCGTTGTCAAAATATTCCCATTCATTAATGAGCGTTCCATTTAATTTAGTTGATTTTGGCAACAGCAATTTATAGCTATCTAAGTCGTTTTGATACTCTATTTCGCTAATACGCTCGTCAGCTTGCTGATTCGCCACTTCTCGGTATGCTGATACTTTGACGGGTTTATCAAAGCTAAACCCATCGGCCAACTGTCCTTTGTTATATTTATAGTTTGTTATGTAATTATCAATGTTTCCATTTGGGTCTTTATATTGAACCTTCATGCTATTCAAATAATTAATGTAGTAACTCTGCATATTGTCTGTTGGCACAACTTGTGTAGCAACAAACAATGGCTCATCTGAATCAGCATTGTATTCATATTCAGTTATTTGAGTTGCCTGCGATGGATCTGCAGTATCTGCACCTTTTTTATAGGTTTCGGTCTTTATCGTTTTACCGAATAATGGCGAATAATAATCTCGGTTAACCCAATGCTTATTCACTGTGCCATCAGGCTCCTTTACTTCAACCCATTTTTCAGTTGGAACAGGAGTTGTGTCAGAAGGTAAAGGTTCGTATTTGTATCCCCAATGGTATTTGGTGCCATCAGGCAATTCCAATTGCTTTGAAGTTACATTGTAGCCAGATACACCTTGGTATGAAGCGAGATGATAATTTAACTCAGGTTCAACACCTATATCTATATCATTGCAAGCATGTTTGTTGCCTTTTGGCGTGTTTGAATTTCCAGCATACAAAGTTGTTACTGGCTTAAACACAAATTTAACTTTTGCGCCACTGGGATGCCAAATAGATGCGTCCCAGCCTTGATATCTAGGAACACAGAACTCATCACTACCAATATCTGTATGCAAAAATCCTTTAGAGCCTCTGCGACCAATCTTTCGTCGTGAATACCAAAAAGTGTCGTCAGGCAGCACAAGCTTATTTTCATTAGTGTAATGGTAGTATTTCCAACTTCGGCCATTAGCTTGAATAAGGTCATATTTTTGATTTGCACTATTTGTTAGCTCCGTTTGGCGAGTGATTTCTCGACCATCATTGCTATGAATTCGAGTAACTAAACCCTTGCTGTTGTATTCGTACTTAACCCAATTCCCATGTTCATCTTCAACCTTAGATGCTTTCATTTGAGCTTTGGCGAAATTAAGTCCATTAGCTTTAAAGGTACCATCACCAAAAATATGATTGTGCATTGGGTCTGTATAGGTTCTTTCCCCACTATCCAATGCCAGCTCGGTATAAAATAGTCTATCGAATGTATAGGTCAAGCCATTCGGTGAAACCGCGACAAACCCTTCTCCTTTTGCTGTTGTATGGTTGATAGTATCGCTCTCGCAAAATACTAGCCATTTATCTTGAGTAACAAATGTTGGCTCTCCATATTTGTTAAAATAGTTCGTCGCCTCGTAAAACTTCCCACCAAAATTAAATAGGGTTTGACTCTTGCCACCATTCGTCTTCAAAATTAATTGGCTTTTGTGCCTGTTAGGGGGAAGGTTTACTTTTTTTGGCTCATATCTCGGATTCGAAAAAGAATAGTCTTTCCATACGTAGGCCGTTATATATACAGGGTCGTACGTAGCTCCCTTGGTGCATCTATTTTGCTTCCAAGGACTCGCGCTATTTGAACCTTGACCAGTATAAATACGCGTTGTTATTTCTGGAACATCATCCTGCCAATCAAGCCGATCCATGAGCGTATGACCGTAGCTCACGGGAATTTTGGAATTACCAGGAATTGAAACAACTTCGCGGTAAAAGCTAACTTGCCCAGAGCTAATATCAATTCGATCGCCTACCAACCCAGAATCGAGCATCGCAAAATCAGAGTTTCTAAGCTTTTCAAGTTCAAGATAGGAATCCTCAATGTTCGACATCACCTTGGCTTCATGAAAGGTGTCATCAAATTGGCTGGCGTGAGCTTGTAAATTGCCTATGCTCATTAGTGCTGCAGCAATTACGTATTTAAAACTTCTTGATAGAACTTGTAAATATGTTCCCATTTGCACAAAATTAAATTTTTTACTCATATCATCCTCCTGATTAGTGAGCTGTCTCGGCTACTGGGCTACCCAAAAGATCCTGATGAACAAAACGAATATCTGTGAGATTGGCAGTTTTAGTGCGCTTCAAAGGAATTCGGGACGAATTGGCTTTAGTGTATGCATTATCGGGCTTGGTAAAACCATAATCATGTAAATACAACCACGCATCTCTGACCTGACAAGCCCGGTCTTTAGCGCAAAAAGTTACCTTTATATAGTAAGAGTCGTATTGCCAATCAAAAAGTGAATTAGATAACTGAAATGTCACTTCGCCTTTAATATCGAAGCTTTCCTTGATTATTTTATCTATATTCCAGATGTCAGGTCCTTCATGGGTTAGTTCAATTTTAACCAAAGGGTCAGCGACATTTGGATTGAAGTAAGAAAAATCCCATTGAACTAGACTTTCGCTAATGTTTGAGTTTATAGAAATCCAAACCTGAGAATCTGGCTGGCCAACCGACGGTCCTTCACCATGAGGTATTGGAGTTGGTTTTGGTTCTTCGGTTACATTCAAGGAATGTGTTCCAACATCAAGAGTTACTAAATATGGAGAACTATCCAAATAACAATTGCGCTTCACAACAATGCTATACGCTCCAATAGATAAGCCGCTAATACTGTGACTTGTAGAGCTTGGTGAAGCAACAGACCAAGACACACCATTAACAAATACTTCGTACTCTTGGCAATTTGCAGTTGGATAACGAGACGACAGGTAACCATCCGAGTGTAGGTTAGTAGCTTGCCACACTAAAGTTATCGTTTTATTTGTGTAAGCTTGAGTTGGCCCACTGAGGGTATCTGCGTTGAGGTCGCGCACATATCCAAACCACATAAACGTAAAAATTGAAAAAACTAAGAATCCATTTTTGATATCCATACCATCATCCATATTTATTAAATTAAAAAACTACCACACTAAAATAACATAATACCTTATTAAATAACACACAAATATAAAATTTACCGCAAAAAAGAAACCTCATTAAAATTCACAATAAAATCACTATAAATCAGTGATTTGATAGATTATCCAACACTTTTTTAATATTTCTTTATGGATTTCCCAACCTGATACGTCCTACCTAAAGAGAGGTTTAATGTCTAAATATATTAGTAGACATCAGCCGCTCATCACAGTGAATTTTCGCCAATTGCGAAGCATTAACAATTAAGAAATTTGATGAGATCAGTCAATATGAAACAACATTTTAAAAGTACAATTATCACTGGCGTTGGGGCGTTAGCTTTAATGGGGGGGCAATCAATTGCACAAGAGAAAACTGAATCAGAAGGTAATTCTGAATCAAAAGTTGAAACCATTGCAGTAAAAGGCATTCGCTCTAGCCTAGTGCAAGCGACTGAAACAAAAAGAGCCGCACCCGTAATTGCAGATGTTATCAGCTCAACCAACCTTGGGCGATTTCCAGATGAAAACGTCGCAGAATCACTGCAACGCGTTACCGGTGTACAAATAGAAAGAGTTAGAGGTGAAGGCTCTAAAGTCAGTATTCGCGGTTTACCCCCTGCATTTACCCTAACAACCATGAACGAAAGAACTATAGCTTCAGCATTTGCCCTCAACCATTTAGAAACAGCTTCTCGTAGCTTTGAATATTCTGCACTTCCATCTGAATTTGTTAGTTCATTAGAGGTTTACAAAACACCAATGGCGTCGTTGCAAGAAGGTGGCTTATCCGGTGCAGTTATTGTGCGTACTCATAGTCCGCTAGAATACGGTAAGAAAAGAGTTGCTTTGTCTGCACAAGCGGCACACGAATCAAACTCAGGTGAAGTCGCACCTAGAGTTTCCGGACTTTACTCAGACGTGTTCGCAGAAGGGGCGCTCGGTGTAAGCATAGGTGCCGCATATACAGAGCGTAATGCAGAATCTCACTCTTCGTTAAGCCGAGGTTTCAGAAAGTCGAGAAACTACACTCAAAACTTATTATTACTTGAAAAATTTGAAGAAGAAAAAGAAAGGCTGAGTTTAATTGCTCGAGTTGAATATCAACCAAATAGCAATTTACGTATTTATGCTGATGCTTTTCAAACTGAATTAGACAACTTGTCTATTCGTGGTCAAACTGCTTACAACTTCGGTAATACAGTTAGCAGGATCACAGATGATAGCCCTGAGCAAATTGTTCCATCTGGCACGATGCAGCAAGAGGTAAACGGCAATTTATTAACAACGAAATCAGAATTAACTCATGTTGAAGTGCGTCCTGGTGGTCGTTATCAGGCCAGAAAAGGTAAAACAACGGCTTACGCAGTTGGTGCAAAATACGAACTAGATGATTGGACGGTTAAAAGTGAAATCAATATGTCTAGCTCAGAACAAACAGCAGACGGGTTGGATTTGTTAACTCGAGGATTTATTAGCCAAGCTGGTTACGACACAACTCTAGATAGTGAAATGACTTCATTAGTACTAACCAACCAATCACAAGCAGAAGTGGTCGACCCAAATAATTATGAGTTTTTAAGCTTTTATGGCGAATTTGGGAGCACCATAGAAGATGATATACAAAACGTGCGACTAGACCTAACCAGACATTTTAGCAACGGTATTATCAATTCATTTAAATTTGGTGGTTCACTTTCAACGCAAGAGCAGTTTGGTGTATCTCGCCGTTTAGAAGTAGATAGAACAATTCTCACCGACAAATTAAACATTGCACAGCAAGCTAATGGTAATTACAGCGGTGCATCTTTTATTGAGTTAACCGGCGCTGGCAGTGGTGACTTTTTGGGAGCTTATAGCGGCCCTGCAAATGTACCGACTCAGTTTTTGCGCGCTAAAGCACGTGATTTAGTAGAATCATTTAGTCGCCAAGAGCTTGCATCTATGGGCAGTATTAGCGAAAACGAAACAGGTAAAATTGATGCCAAGGAATCGGTTTCAGCTATCTACGGACAAATAGATTATTCAATGCTTGATGAGCGCCTAACGGGTAACTTTGGTGTACGGGTTGTAGACACAAAACAAACAACTCACGGTATTGCGCCAGACTTAACCGCCATCACCTATCAACCAGATGCTGGGGCATTAATCACTATTCCAGCAGGTGGGCCTACGAGTGTAACCCGAAGCTATACAGATATATTGCCATCTCTTAATATGTCTTACGAACTAGACTACGATCTGATAGCTCGCTTTTCTGCGTCACGCACAATTGCTAGGCCATCACTTGCACAAATCTCCCCATCTACAACAGCAAGTAATGTTCCACCGACAATTAATAAAAACAATCCAAACTTAGACCCATTTCGGTCAAATAATGTGGATGCAACGTTAGAGTGGTATTTTGATGCAGGTTCAATTGTGTCTGCGACTATTTTCCAAAAAGAGCTTGTCTCCTTAATCGAATCTGAATCAAACAATGAAGATTTAGATATTATTGAACTCAGCTCAGATGGTTCGCAACGGCCAATCACTGAAGAGTTTATCGTCAACACACTTAAAAATGGTGATGGAGTTGACTTAAAAGGGGTCGAGCTAACATTCCAACATAACTTTGCCGATTTACCTGGTTTTTTAAGTAATATGGGTACATTGGTTAACTACACTTACATTGATAATTCTGAGCCAGATAAAGTAACGGGTTCATCTCGCAATAACTTTAATTTAAGTGGATATTATGAAGGAGACGCTTTGTCGATTCGCTTATCTTACACTTGGCGTGATAAATTCTTACTTTCAGCCGGCGCACAAGAAAGGTTCGGCCGTTATATCAACGCATCAGGTATCCTAGACGGTAATATCTCCTACGATGTATCAGAAAACGTATCGGTTGTACTCGAAGCCATCAACCTGCTAGATGAAGCAAGTACTTCAGTTGATGGCAATGGATACCCTGCAATATATGAAGACAATGGTCGACGCTTAATGTTCGGTGTAAAAGCTTCTTTCTAAATCCTAACAACAAGCTCCAATGCCGAGGACAACCTCGGCATTTTTTTATCTCAAAGCCACCTCAACTCATCTTAGCCATTTCGCGAACAAGCCCATAAACCCCCTTCAGTTTGCAAACTTCTATCCAGGGTTCAGGTTAATTACATTTATTTCGATATTTTTAACAAAAGTTATACACTTATCGGCATTATTGTATATAATAAAACACAAATTATATGTAATTTTAAATCATTTACATACAGTATAAGGATTACTTATGTCTAACCTATTAAATGCATTTCTTGGGCAACAACAAAGATTACGGCAAATAGTGTCAAAATACCGCGCAAACCCGAATGACGTAGATGAGTTAGTACAAGAAACATTTGCACTTGGTTTGGCTCACGCGCAAAACTCAACCATTTCTCAACCCGATCGCTTTTTGAAAAAAATTGCTAAAAATCTTGCGATAACACAATCAAGAAGAAAATCGAACACAAATGAAATGCAATTTGATGATATAGACCAACTGCCACTCGACCAATTGACATCAGCTATGCAGGACGAAAAAATACATATTCATCAACAGTGTGCGTTGCTACAAAAATTGATCGACGAAATGCCTGAAACAATTAGAGAAAGCCTCATCCTGCGTAGAATTGAAGGTTATAGCTACAAAGCGATAGCGAGTAAACTTGGCACGTCTGTAAGCACTGTGGAAAAGCGAGTCGCCAAAGCTTTAGTGCTGCTGTACTCCGGTTTAAAAGCAAATGGTGTTGCAGCGGCAGATTATGAAGACATTTCAAGCATAAATATTTCAATCGAAGCATTTAACCCGAAAGCAACTTATGGTAAAAGTTTTAGCTCAAGCAAATTAAAGTAACACAAAACATTTGAAATGAGCGAAAACGCCCCAAACCTACAAACCATCGAGCAACAAGCCGCAGATTGGTTAGTTAAGCTAGACCAAACTGAGCAGCTGAGTGACAGCGATAAACAAGCTTTTTCTGTTTGGTATCAAGCCAATCAACAACACCAACAAACCTTGCTACAAATGTCTGAGATATGGGCGGCATTGGCACCGGTTCAAACAAAAATAAACACGCGTTAGCTAATTACTTTGCCAATATAACGAGACCAATATTGTGCGCTGCTTCCCAAATGCTTATTCATAGCAACCAAAGTTTTCTTCATGCTTCGCTCTTTTAAAGCTTGCATAATTTCTTTATGCTCCTGAATACTTTGCTCGATTCGACTTGAGTTCAAACTCACATTCGAGTGAATAGCCATTAGGGTCAGCCTGTTTTTGCGCCAAAGATTTACAGCATTCTGGTTGTAATGCACTTTATACATATTCCAGTGAAATAAGGTATCGAGTTGCCTAAATGTCAGATCGTCCGCCGTTTCCATCTGTTCAACCAGCTCAGTAAGTTGCTGATAGTCCTCCGCTGTATGCTCGTTAACAAACCACTCCATTAAATACGGTTCTAGTAATTGCAGAATTTCTAACACATCGCGCATGGTTGTATATTCAAACTTTGCAACTCTAGCACCGCTATTGGGTGCTACAGTTACAAAACCTTCACCTTGCAATTGCTTTAAAGCTTCTCGTACTGGGGTGATACTGGTGTTGTATTTTTTCGCCAGCGCGGTTGTAACCAAGCGGTCACCACTAATAAATATAGAATTCGCAATATCATTTAATATACGAGAATAAATGGAGTTATCATCATTTATCAGTGGCGACATATTTACACCGTGCTCCGAAAAAGTCATGCTTCAGTTTTACCTTTAATTTAATCAACATTAATCTGTTGGACTTTACCAACCAAAAATAAGTACGAACTACACCCAATAAGGGCTAATGCGGCGATGAAGTATAAAGCAGGCTTGAAGTCACCGCCACCTACTAATAAGCCAATCACGATTGGTACAATCACTGCAGACAAACCGCCAATAAAGTTAAAGCATCCACCAATTAAACCCACATGTTGTTTAGGTGCAATTAACGACACAAAAACCCAAGCGATAGAGGCCAAACCATTGCCAAAAAACGCGACTGACAAAAAGACAATAACCCAAAAGGTGTCGTCGGTAAAATTAGCCCCCACAATAGCCATACTTAACAGCATACCACTAATTACTGGGGCTTTGCGTGCTATGTCTTTAGCAATACCCTTTCTCACTAAAAAATCTGAGGTAAACCCAGATACCAATACACCAAAAAAAGCAGCTAAAAACGGAATTGAAGCTAAAAAGCCAGACTTTATAAAATCGAGCCCACGATATTCAACTAAATAAGAGGGAAACCAAGTTAAGAAAAAAATCAGTGTGCCGCCAAGGCAAAATTGACCAATGTAGATTCCCCATAACTTTTTATGGCCAAATGCAATTTTTAAGTTACTTAGGCTAAGTTGAATTTTTTTATCTTTGTCTGCAGTTGGTTGGTTTTTATGTTCTTCTCCGCTGATATGGTCAAGCTCAGCCTTATTTATCGAAGGATGGTCCTGAGGATCACGATAAAAGATGTACCAAATAATCGCCCAAACAATCCCAATAATACCAGAGATAATAAACAAGCCACGCCAACCAAACATTTCCTGAATCCCCACCAAAACAGGCATCAAAAACGCAAGGCCAATAAACTGCCCTGAGGTATAAACCGCAATTGCCGAAGCACGTTCGTTTTCCGGAAACCATGAAGTAACAATTTTGTTATTACAAGGGTACGACGGCGCTTCAAACACACCAATTGCCATTCTGCAACCAATCAACGCAGCTAGAGACGACACAAAACCTTGCACCAAAGTAGCCAGTGACCAAGCAGTTAATATAAACGGATAGAGTACCCGGGTTTTAACCACATCCACCGCCATGCCACCCGGAATTTGCAGTATAGAGTAAGTCCAACCGAACGCCGAAAAAATCAGCCCCATTTGCACCGAATTTAACGACAAATCTTCAGATATTGCGGCGGCTGCAACCGAAATATTGGTTCTGTCCATGTAGTTGACAACAACACTTATAAATATCAGTAGCAATACACCATATCTTTTGTTAGTTGCTTTTTGTTTATTCATTTTCTTTCTCCTGTTACCAATTAGTGTATGAGCCATCTGTTTTGTGCAACCTGGGTGGTTCCCAAAATTTAAAAGGCAAATCTGCTATCAAGGACTCACGCACATCAATGCCTAACCCTGGTGTATCGTCTACTTTAAAAACAGTACCTGACAGTTGCGGTCGGTTGATAAAATAATTGTCATAATCGGACATATCACCGTCATATGGAGGTAGCTCTAACCAAGCTAGGTTATTAATAGACGCACAATAGTGGATAGATGCCGCACTACAAATTGGGCTAAGTGGGTTATGTGGCATCATATCGATGTAGTGCAACTCACACATCGCAGCAATTTTTTTTGCTTCGGTTAATCCACCCGCATTACAAATGTCGACTCGGCCATACTGAGTTAAGCCACTTTCAACAAATGGTGCAAAATCCCATTTGCTGGTAAATTCTTCCCCAATTGCAAATGGAACATCAACCAATGAACGTAACGATTGATACGCAACAGTAGACTCATCTCGAATGGGCTCCTCTAAGAAATCTATTGTACCTGTTGGCATTTTTTGCATAAACGAAGCAACTTCAGGCACGGTTAATCTATGGTGATAATCTATCCCTAATACCACTTCATTTCCCAAAGCGCTGCGGGCTTCTACCAAACATTCAGCAACACTTGCAATCGATTTTCTAGTATCAAACAAGCTACTATTGCTTGCACACCCATGCTCGCCAGTTGTCACCCGTAACGCTTGCCAACCTTGTGCTTTTAAATTCAGTAACGCTTCGATAAGCTCATTGCCCATCGGCTTGATGCTGGTTGCAAATAAAGGGATTTCATCTCGCTGTTTGCCGCCAAGTAATTGATGAACTGGTACATCAAAAGATTTAGCAACAGCATCATGCAAAGCAATATCAATCGCAGCTATCGCAGCAGCTAACACTCTACCTCCTTCAAAGTATTGGCTACGATACATTTCTTGCCAGAGCGCGCCAATCTGTCGCGAATCTTTACCCACTAGGAAGTGTTTAAAATGCTCAACAACTCCAGCAACCGCTAATTCACGCCCAGATAAACCAGACTCTCCCCAACCATAGATGCCCGACTCAGTTTCAATTTTAACTAAACAAACATTTCGAAAGCCGGCCCAAAAGCAGTAACATTTAACATCAGATATTTTCATTTTTGCTCTTCATTTACTTTAACTTTACAAAATTATATGTAATCCTAATACCAATTACATACAATTTAACCTATTATTTATATAATTTTCGAAAATGGTGGTTTAATAAATGAACTTAAAAACTCTAAACAATCGCTACTCAGTAGCACTAATCGCTTTACTGTTTACGTGTTTACTCAACGTTTCGGTACAGGCAAAACAACCAAATATTGTAATTATGATGACCGATGACCAAGGGTTTGGTGACATTGGTATGCATAACAACCCACATCTGAAAACCCCAAATATTGAGCGCATTGCCCATGACGGTATGGAAATGACACACTTTGTTACCTACCCAAATTGTTCAGCAACTCGTGCAGGTTTGTTGACAGGTCGTTACCCATACCGTACAGGCGTCACAGCGGTCACTCAGGTTGATCATTTTATGCGTGGAGAAGAATTAACCCTGGCAGAAATTTTTGCTGAAAATGGCTACAAAACAGGCATTTTTGGTAAATGGCATTTAGGGGATAACCATCCGATGCGCCCAACAGATCAAGGATTTGCTGAAGCGTTAGTTCATAAAGGTGGTGGCATTGGCCAAGCTGCGGGACCAAAAGGTAATACTTACTTTGACCCAATACTTGAGCATAACAATGTATCAAAAAAATATTCTGGCTATTGTGATGACATATTTACCGACGCCGCTATAGACTTTATGGCAGACAGCAGCCAAACAGATCAACCCTTCTTATTATATTTAGCAACGAACCTACCGCATTTACCATTGCAAGTACCGGATAAACTAGCAGAGCCTTATCGCAAAATGGGCTTACATGAAGACAATGCTCTTGTTTATGGCATGATATCCAGCATCGACTACAACGTTGGCCGGGTACTCGATGCGTTGCAGCAACTTAACTTAGAACAAGACACCATTGTGATATTTTTATCTGACAATGGTCCACGACACAGAAGAACCAAAAACGACAGTATCCCTGGCCGCTGGACCGCAAACCTGAGAGGAACAAAAACAAGCGTTTACGACTCAGGCATTCGAGTACCCTTCTTTATTAAATGGCCTGGAAAAATAAAACCCAACACTAAGACCGCACAAATGGGCACAATTATCGACTTACTGCCGAGTTTATTGGATGCCTCTAATATACAAACCCCAGCGGTAAACAATATGGATGGTACATCCCTACTACCTATTTGGTCGCATAACCAGCAGCTAGCCGATAGAAATTTCTTTGTACAAATGCACTACGGACCAACTCCTTTTAAATACATGCACTTTGCTGTGCGCAACAACAAATACAAATTAGTCAGTCCTCACGACTTTCCACATGGCATTGTTCATCAACCAACCGACCATGAATTATTTCACGTATTAAAAAATTTAGAATTATACGATCTACAAAATGACCCAAGTGAAAGAATCAACATTGCAGCTGAACACCCTGAAATCGTTGAAGATTTACTCGAACAATATGAAAACTGGTTTGATGAAGTTACCGAAGAAAGAGATGCTTCTGGTATTGAACGCATTTCATTGGGTCACCCAGCGCAACCAAAAGTGAATTTATCCAGATTTGATTGGGGTGGTCCACGGGTTATTTCTCGCTTTGATTATGGTGGCCCAAGAGTTGTAGAAGACAATCAACTCGGGTATTGGCAAGTTGAAACTTTTAAAGGCCGATACAATATCACCTTCGACTTACCCGAATTAACCCAAGACGGCATTGCTCATCTCAAGTATGGCGCGTTACATGTCACTAAAGCAGTTAAAAAAGGCCAAACTAGCGTTAGTTTTAGCAATGTTCAATTGCCGAATGCCAAAGGTAATTTCCACGCTTATATCAAAGCGGATCGATTGCCTGTCGGCCCATTATTCGTTGACGTAGCAAGAATTGACTAACTCAAAAGATTAAACAAGAGATTTAAAATGAAGAAGATATTAATGGGTATTCTTCTACCCTCTATTACATTACTGACAACTGCATGTACGCATCAGTATACCAATACTGAATCATCACAAGCCGTCAGTGACAACAAGTATGAACAACAAGCTTTAGCTAAACTAGCAACGCTTAAAAACAAAATGGCTGTGGCCAAGGATAAAAATATTGATGTTACCCGCGAAGAAACGATTGTGTGGTTTTCAGAACAATTTTTAAAATTTGCCAATTGGGATGAAGCAAACTTAGATGCGATTGAAGCTGCATTTGGTTACGAGCGCTACTACAAACCGCGTAAAAAAGGACTTGCATTGGCTTTACCGGATTATGAAAGAAGAAAAGTTATCGAAATACTCGATAAAGGTATTCAAACGCTCGACTTAGAGCTAGAAGGAAAAATTAAACGACGCCCTGTCCGCAAAGTAGATTGGCAAAATACCAAAGCCGCCGATAATATGTTTTTAAGCCAAGGTAAGCCGATTTTTCCATATGATTATTTTTCAAAAACAGTAGGTCAGCCCTTAACCAATACAGATATATATAATGATCATTTAGGTGCAATTTACCACGGTGGCGAAAATTTATATCCAGTTGATCACGACAGAGCCATCAATTCATTCCTAGTTAAACAAGACGGTACTTTTGACCAAGAGCTACTTAAAGAGCTCACCAGTATTCCTGATACCAACATTGGCTTTTTATTATATTGGTTGATGGGTATCCCTGAATGGGTTGAACAACAAGAGCCAGAAGTGCGCAAAGGGCGCTCGTTATTTACCGGTTTTGACGTTGATAACCCACTTGCAAGAGAGCTTTGGGCCAAAATAATTCGAAAGACCGCTGAACTAACCAAAGGTAAAAAAGTAACCGAGCTAGGCTACATACTGGCCAACGAACCGCATTGGTTTGCTGAAAAAGGTTACCCAATGCAAAAGTATAAGGAGATGAACGAAATATCTTCTTATACTTTAACTAAATTTAGAAATTGGCTCCGCGACAAATACCAAGGCAACATAACAAAACTCAATAAAAATTGGCAAAGTAACTTTGATGATTTTGACAACATAACTATTGAAATACCAATTGACCCGATTTTAATTGGCCAACCCAAATGGTATGACTGGAGCCGCTATAATATGGATCGTGGAACGGAATGGTTTACCTTTATGCAAAATGAGTTGCATGCCGTTAACCCTCAAGCAGACACTCACATTAAAATAATGCCTAGAATGTTTTTGGATAATAACCGCTCGGGTGGCATAGACACTGAAGCGTTAACTGAACTGACAACCATGATAGGCCATGATGCTAAATCGTTTGGTAGCCCACCAATCCGGCCGCACTTATCGGCTAAATGGAACGAAAAATATGCATATTATTGGTCTGCCGTGACTATGTTTCATGACTTCCTTGAGTCGGTTGCCCCCAACAAAATTAATATAAACTCAGAATCACATTTTCTTTCATCCGGTGCATGGCGAGATATGGACCCACGCACTAGCTATGTTCGTAGTGTCTATTGGTTAGCAACACTGCACGGAATGGATGCAAACATGGGTTGGTTTTGGGCAAGAGATCCAGACGGTTCACCTGAAGATCGCTTAGAAGGTGAGTTGAGCTTTTTTGACCCTGGCCTTGCAGGTGCATTTGCAGGCTCAAACAACATGCAACCGCATGTGAGCAACGAAGTTACCCAAGTTATGTACGATCTAAATTCGTTTTCAGAAGAAATTATCTCCTTACGAGAACAAGTTAGACCCATACGTATTTTTTATTCTGAAACGTCAGCAATAAATAGCAAAGATTACATGACCAAAGCAAAAAAGTTATACGAAAAGCTCTTTTTTGAAGGTCTTCCTTTAGGGTACGCGACCAAAAATATTATTGAAAAACAAGATAATAGTAAGTGGGATTTAATAATTGTAGACAACAATCATTTTGTGACCGATGATGAGTTTAATGCACTACAAAATTACTTGTCTAACGGCGGAGTAATTGTTTTAACCTCCGCTGAAAATTTGGCTTACAACGAATATGGTGAAAAGCGCCCGCAGCAGCTACAGGCTAATAACGGCAAGTTGATTGTTTTACCTAACCAGACCAGCTTGGACGAAATCAAACATGTTGCATTAACTCATGTTCAGAAAACTAATCAACCAAAGTTAAAAGTTAAAGAAGACAACGGTCAACCATATAAAACAACCGCTTGGAGAGTTGTCGAACAAAACAATGGCTGTTATCTACTAAACTTACTCAACTTTGGCCACCAGCAAGCACACTTGCAAATTTATACTGATGCTAATGAGCCAATCAGCATGGTCGATTTAATGACGGCAAATAAAGTTGATTCGCAACTAAACTTGCAATCAGAAGGTGTATTATTGTTGCAGGTTAACGTGAATAACAGTGCAACCTGCCCCAGTAACAATTAGTTTTAAAAAAACAAAAGCCGTAAATAGAGCTCTTAGTTATTTACGGCTAGTTCAACTCCAACAACAACACCCCATTAGACGCTAAATCAAATTGATTGCCTAAGTTTTTTCCTGTCAGCATATCTGTAGCGGTTAAATCACCGGCATCTTTCGCTGTTATCACTAAGTTGGCACTACTGCTACCTAAGTTAACTATAGTCATCCAATACCCTTTTCCGTCTGGCTTTTTAACCACTCGCCATGTACAGGCTTTATGGCCAGTAGAGTTTACTTCGGTTAGATTTACTAAAGGATTATTTGCAGATACAAACTCAAGTGCTTTGTGCTTAATATCGCTTTCGTCTGCATCGGTTGGCATAGTAATTAACCTGCCTTGGCCTGCAGCAAGCACAGCTTGCCGAGGTTGACCATATTCATTTTTTGCTAAACTCGTAGCTGAATCTAAAATAACGGTACCACCATTATTTAAATAGCTTTGCAGCGCATTAAATTCAGCATCTGTTACATATTCGGTTTTATAAACAACGACCACATCCCAACTGCTATTATCTTGTTTTTGAATAATGTTTTGTGTTGCGTAGCCCATAGGAAAGCCTTCAAAAAACAACGGCTCATACATTTTAAACAACTCGGTCATATGGTTTGGTTTGTTAATTGCAGATGTTTCCGAATAAAACAAACGCACTGGGCGTCTTTGTTTACGCAGTGCCATGATTTCTTCTGAATAACTGTTTAAATCCATCATAACTTGGGTTAGTTCGTTGGCCACCTGGGGTTGCATGCCTGTTGAAGCGGCATAAGAACCCGCCATTGCAGGGTCAAAAAATTCAAGCTTACCTTCTAAACGCTCTTCTGGAGAGCCGTCTGGATCGCGCGCCCAAAACCAGCTTAAACCTGCATCCATCCCCATTAGTGTCGCTAGCCAAAAAGTATTTCGAACATATTCAGGTGAAGTGTCAAGTTCGCGCCACCACGAGCTAGATAAAAAGTGCGTTTCCGAATTGAAGTGAATTTTATTAGGCGCAACCGACTCCATAAAGTCATACGAAACCGCTAATTCTTCCCAAAAGTAGGCGTAATGTGCTTCCCACTCTTCTGGCGTTTGACTACGTAAATCGCGACCGCGTGTTTTCGCATCATCGCCAATCATAGTGGTTAATTCGGTTAATGCTTCTAAATCGATACCATGAGAACGATTATTCTCGGTAAAGACATCGGGCATAATTTTTATACTAGTGTCGGCATTTGGATTAACTGAGTGCAATTCATTTTGTAAAAAGGTAAACCAGTCAATGCTTCTGTCCATATTAAAGCGGCACCAGTCATACCATTTGGCGCTACCACGAATACTTGGGTCGACGGGAATATCGATAGCAACACTTTGAAAATCGCCAAAATTTGTCTGCCAATTATTATTCAACTCATGAATATTAGTGTATTTATTGGATAGCCAAGTTTGAAACTTGGCTAAAGTGTAAGTAGAGATTGAAGTCATTTCTCCGAAATTTTGTGTCCAGTGGCCTTTTTCTGAATACCAATGTGGTTCGTTTGATAAAATAAAGCCCATTTTAGTGGCGTTGTGGCTTGCCGACGCTTTGCCAGTTTCTTTAATAATTGTGCTCCAGCTTTGTCGAATAAGCGGGTTATCTATATCAAAACCGGTAAATAATGAGCGGCCTTTTTGTATTTCTGGCTCTTGTTCTAACATCCAATCAGGTATGCCGCTATTCCACAATAATGCATAACCAACATCTTTATTTGGATAATTTTTTAGCTGGCCCATGCGCCAATCTTGCACTGTGCCATCTTGCTTTAGCCAATATGGATTAATGCTAGGAATATGATCAACACTGCCTAAATAGTCATTATATAATCGTTCATCTGAAGTTGGATTACCCATAGACTTTGAAAAATAGTCGTATAAAAAAATGGGTTTCCCCTTACTAACAAACATATCTTGTTTAACGTCTATATTCTGCCAATCAACTTTAGCCACAGGCCGCCTAGTGATTTCACCCGCCAAAACTTTAGTCAGCGCATCTATGCCTTTATCCAAAATAACAATCACCTGTTCACGCTCAAACTGAGGTAAATAGCTGGCGTACTCACTTTTTTGCTCTTTAAACGGACTATAGCTTTCAAAAAACTTTTCAATTTGTGCTGGGTTGGCTTCATCCCAATCAGCATATTTTAAAAACTCCTTGGCAAACCATACGGCAGTTTCTTCGCGTGTTACGTCAATGCCTTGGTCGCTAGCATTTAACATCAAGGCTTCTAAGGTATGTATTTTTTGTAGTGCCGTTTCTTTTAACGTTAAACTAGCTTCTGTTTCGGGTGATTGTGTGCTTGGCGCCTGAGCATTAGGCACTTGTGTTTGTGAACCGCAAGATACACAAGCCGCGGCAATCATTGCAGCTAATAAATGTTTACAAAAATTAATGTTGCTCATTGTTACCTCATACAGCCAACTGGCCAAAAATATTTATACGGCTAAAAAAGCCAGCAAATTGCTGGCTTAGGAGATTTCGGATTATGGTTTAACAACCTTAAAATGTTTGCCTATAGGCTTAGTGACTTGTTTTTCGCTATCAACTTCAGCCAACCAGACCGTCCATGCATATTCGCCTTCTGGGTACTCAGCTAATATATTAGAAATGGGTAGAGAAAAAACACCAGGCTCTGCAACTGTAATTTTTACATTGCCCATGTTCTTCCAACCTTTTTTATCGTAAAGAATAAAGTGCAAATCTCTAGCTTGGGTTACTGCATATTTAACTTCTAGAACATGTTCAGCGTTATCTGAAACAACCTCAGGCCATGCAATTTTTTGTATAACGTCTCGCTGACTCATTTTTGCTTTCGCTGGCTGTTTAGGAATGGCTTTTACAACTTGCATATTTTGGCTAAGCTGTTCGCCAATTTTATCGTTCCAGTTTTTACCACGCGGGGTTATATACGCATTCCATTTGTAGTTACCCACTTTTAAATCATCAAGCGGCATTTCAAAATGGTAGTTACCCGATTTTTTAATGCGCTTCATAGTAGAAGTTACTTGTTTCCAATTATTGTCAATGTCTTGTACAGCAACGTGTAAATCACGCGTTTTGTCTAATTTCACCTGAACCCTAACAACTGGCACGTCGTCTACAGCCAATTTTGGTTGTACTTCAAAATGTACAATCTCGTCAGCGTTTACACTAAAAAAACTTTGTGACAACAGAGCAAAGACTAAAAAAATTTTCTTCATAACCACCTCATAAAATCATACCAAACATACCATGTTTAATACTCTCACAATGTTTAAAATTTGTAAATAAAAATAGAGTGTTAGCTTAATGCGGCTGTATACCTACATTCAGCTCACTTTTCGGTGGTCGTAAAAACCTTAAAACTAACATAATTATAAATTCAAGTAACATATTGATTAAATAAAAAACATATGCTTTAATTGCATTTAGATAAACATATGATGTTTATTTAGGTCACAAAATATATTGAAATACGGTAGTTTTTTATTTTAGTAATATAGGTAACAAAGTTTATGAATCTAGTTCGCCAGTTTATGTTATTAGCAACATGCCTAATCAGCATAACTGCTGTCGCTGCGACAAAATCACAACAGCCTAATATAGTTCTGTTATTTTCAGATGATGCCGGATATGCCGACTTTGGATTTCACGGCAGCAAAATAATGAAAACGCCTAACCTAGACAAAATCGCCCAACAAGGTGTGCTTTTTACCCAAGGTTATGTAACCGATCCAACCTGCGGCCCTTCACGTGCAGGCTTAATCACAGGTAAGTATCAACAAAGATTTGGTTACGAAGAAAATAACGTGCCTGGTTACATGAGTAAAAACACTGGTGTAGATGGTGACGAAATGGGTATCCCTACCAACGAAGTAACTATGGGCGACTATTTAAAACGACTTGGTTACGCCACCGCATTTTATGGCAAGTGGCATGTAGGTGGTGCAGATAAATTCCACCCAACAAAACGTGGTTTCGACGAATTTTATGGCTTCCGTGGCGGCGCTCGTAGCTTCTGGCCATACACAGCCACCAATAAGCCACCAAGCAAATTAGATTACATGGAACGCGGCTTTGGCTTTTATGAAGAACATGAAGGTTATTTAACTGACGTATTGGCTGATGAAGCTATCGACTTTATCGAACGTAAGCATAAAGAACAAAAACCATTTTTCGCTTTTGTTTCATATAACGCTGTTCACACCCCAATGGAAGCAACTGAAGAAGATTTAGCCCAGTTTCCAGAATTAACGGGCAATCGCAAAATTGTTGCAGCAATGACTTTAGCAATGGACAGAGCAACAGGCAAAATTTTAGACAAACTTGAAGAGCTGGGTATAGACGATAACACCATAGTGGTATTTACCAATGACAATGGTGGCCCAACTGACAAAAATGCATCTGACAACGCACCTTTCAGTGGTACTAAATCTAACCATTTAGAAGGTGGTTTACGCGTACCTTATCTAATCAAATGGCCTGGAAAATTCAAGGCTGGTAGCAAATATAACTACCCTGTAATGACCTTTGATTTATTACCAACCTTCTATGCAGCAGGCGGCGGTAACGTTGCAGACTTAAAAGGCATAGACGGTAAAAACCTAATCCCTCATGTAACCGGTGAAAACCAAGCTCGTCCACACGACATTCTATATTGGAAAAAAGATGTACGCGCCACCATCCGCCAAGGCGACTGGAAACTGATTCGCTACCCAGACCGTCCTGCTGAACTTTATTACGTACCTAACGATGTAAAAGAAATTCGCGATATGGCAGCAGAACAGCCAGAGCGTGTCCGTCAAATGTTCAAAACCTTATTTGAATGGGAATCAACTTTAGAACGTCCGCGTTGGTTGTTGAAACGTAAATTCGAAAATTACGACATTGACCGAATGGACAAATATAGATGGGAAAAGCTCGATGCTAAATCAGCTAAATCGGGTGATGTGATAGTGAAGTAACGCAATCACCGAAAATACAACTATTCTTAGTAGTTATTGAAGGAACAACGACTACTAGGAGGAAGCACTAAACTTAAAAATAAGTGGAGAGGCCACATGAAATACAACTTTAAACTCAAAGCAGTAACTGCAGCAGTATTAGCAACGTGTTTTGCAACCACTGCTTACGCAGCTGAAGAAGACACTGAAGTTGATTCAGTTGATCAAAACAAAACAGCTGAAGATATTGAAACCATTGAAATCAAAGGCTTTCGTGGTAGCTTAAGAAAAGCCATGAACGCTAAGCGTTTTTCTCAAAGTGTTTCAGACTCGATTCACGCAGAAGATGTGGGTAAATCAACCGACCAAAATATTGCAGATGCATTGTCACGCGTGACGGGTGTCACCGTAACTGAAGAAAATGGCGAAGGCGCACGTATCTCAATTCGTGGGGCAGGCCCTTCTATGAACCAAATCAGCATGAATGGTGTGGCATTAACAGGTGGCTTATCTGATCCAGGTAGCGATGGCATTCAAGACAATAGTGTGGATTTAAGTTCTTTCTCATCAGATATATTATCGTCAATTGATGTTGTAAAAACAGCCGCAGCTGACCAAGACGAAGGTTCATTGGGTGGTAGCGTTAGCTTACGCACAGTTAAACCACTTGCACTACAAGATGACAGATTAACCGCTACCATTGAAGGTCGTTACAATAAATACGCAGACGAAAACGATATTCGGGTAAACGGCAGTTTTTCTAAAAAGTTCTTTAATGATGTTTTGGGTGTAATCGTTACTGTATCGCATGATAATCAAAAAACCCGCCAAGACCGAATTCAATCAGATTATGTTAATGGTGTTTTACCGATTGCCGATTGGGAGGCAGACAGCGGCCGTAAAGCAACTGATTTAAACGGCAAACAAATTCGTGTATTAGGTTATACAACAGACGATGAAGGTGTGCGTACATTAAACGATGTTTCAAGCCTAACAAACTATGACGAAGCAACCCAAGTAGCTATATCTGAAGATGAAGCTTGGGCAACCGCGAAAGAGTTTTATCGTATTGGCTTAAACCGAGACGAGCGTAAAAGAACCTCTATTTCGTCTGGCATTCAATTACGTCCAACTGATAGTTTAGACATTCAACTAGATTTAACCCATACACAACAAAAAACCATAGATGATGAGCATGCTTTAACTCTTAATATGGCGCCAGCTAATCAATTACAAACATCTGACGATATTAATGTAATTGACTTATCAACCCATACAATAGAAAAAATGTATGGTCGTAGTTTTACCGGTGGTTTTAACCGTACATCAGGTGAACGCGATTTAGAAACCAATGTTGCATCATTATCTGTTGATTACCATATTACCGATAATTTAAACGTTAAATTATTGGCGGGTTACTCTAAAACCGTTGATGAAACGCCTTTGCCAAACACACCAGGCCAATATATATCAATGAGCACCAATACTTGGGGCACAGCAGGCAGAGATGCTGTTCTTGCAATGCCTAATTTTGAAAATGTTGGTTATGATTGTACTCAAGGTAGCATTACCGACTGTAATATAGTGACAGGCACAACACTAGGTGTATTTGATGCCTTTGATGGCACACCAATAGACGTTCGCAGCCGTTTTAATCCATTTGACTTACAGCATAACCATGTAGGTGGTTTTACTTTCCGTAACAATGCTCTAGAAGACAAAAACAAATCATTGTTCTTGGATTTAGATTATCTATTAGATACCGATTATCTAACTAAAATTGAGTTTGGTGTGAAATACGCTAAACGTGAGCGCCAAGTATTGGTTAGTAACGTTTCCATCACCAATGCTGGTGATATTCCAGCTGAGGGGGAAGAAACTAGCGAACCGCCGAGAGGTTTAGGCAATATCAATGTGGGCGATATCTTATCGCAAGAATCTTTCCCATACGATAACTTCGCACAAGACATTCAAGCTGATCGTTCAAATGCTTTATTTAACGGCTGGCCAATGTTGGATACGCAAAAAGCGCTAGGTATTATCACTAATGGTGACGATTTAGAGGAACGTGTCAATTTTGGTAATAGCCGATTTATTGAAACAGAAACAGCTGCAGCTTACCTTAAACTCAATTTTGAAGGGTTTGATGGCCGCCTAACAGGTAATATTGGTGTACGTAAAGTTAGAGACGAAAATGCAGCAATTGGCTTTGGTGAATTAAGATATATCAACGTCCCTCAACTAGTTGACCCATATGATTTGTTAGTCGTGCGTAACTTAGGGGATATGTCACAGCCTGCCTGCCCTGAAGCTCAAGTTGGCGAATTTGGTGGAAAAAGTGATTGGCGTGGTGTTGTCCCAAATGACAGTGAACTTAGAAACTGTTGGGCTTGGCAAGTAACCCATGCTTACAACCGAACAGACGCTTCTACCTACCCGTATGATACAGCGACAGGCGAATTTTTGCTGGCTGGCCCTGATGGTACAGCGCAGCAAGACGTTAACCGCGTATTGTGGATGAATAGTGATGGTACCATTCAAAACTCAATTCCTGTCAATTCAGAATTGACTATTTACACAGACCAAGCAGGCGTGACTAAGTCTTCAAATGCTGGTAATTGGGTACGTTTTGGTGCACCAGCACAAGCACCAATCTGGCCATTTATTTCTCGTGAGACTAGTAGATTTTCAGATGGTCCAAATGGACCTATTAGTGAACATGATGAAAAAACCTACTATCGTGTTGGTATTGCCACCGATTCATCAACTACTGAAGCTTTATTACCTAGCTTAAATTTAAACTTTGCTGTTAATGATGAAATGATTGTGCGTTTTGCCACCAGTAAAACCATGACGCGTCCAAATATTGACTCTAGAAATCCACGTACCCAAATTAGAGAAAATCAGTGGGGCACAACCGACGGTCAAGCAGGTAATACTAAACTTGATTTCTTAAAATCAACCAACTTAGACCTTTCATTTGAGTGGTACTTCAATGAAGAAGGTATGGTTTCTGTTGCATTGTTTAATAAAGACATGCAAGGACAAGAAGTAAGAGTACAAACACCATATCATTACAAAGATAAAAAGACAGACTACAACATGACTGACTTTAATATCTTGATGCCATTTGATGAAAATCGCACACCTGGTGATGCAGATAACTGTCATTCACATAGGTTTCCAGCAGGCTGGATCGACCAATGGGAAATTACTTGTGATGTTGCAGTTATTGATCAGGTTAGAAACGCAGGTGGTTCGAAAATTACTGGTTTAGAGCTTGGTTATACACAAACTTATGACTTCTTACCAGGCATACTATCTGGCTTAGGCGCAAGCATTAACTATACCTACCAAAGCTCTGAACAAGATGATTTAGAAATTGGTACAACAGGCGTATTTATTGAAAGCATGCCTGTAGAGTTAACACCTGAACATTCTGCTAATACCACTATATTTTGGGAACAAGACGGCGCAAGTTTACGTTTAGCCCACAGATATACGGGCGTACAGCTAGTTAATGGTGGTATTTTAGGTGGTGCGGTGTGGCAAGAAGAAACCAGCCGTTTAGACTTTAGTGCCAACTACCAAATTAATAAAAATTTCACTGTGACATTTAACGCACTTAACTTGTTAGATGACGATCGTCGCACATTCTACACCATAGGAAATGCGACTGATGCGACTAACACAGATAGTGTTGATATCCGACTAGACGAAGGTAACTACTTTAACGGCGGTGTAAAAACCAGAACCTTTGCGGCCTTTAAAACAGGTCAGCAGTTCCGTGTTGGTCTTCGTTTAAATTTCTAGGCTGAAATTAAACAAAGTTAAATGAATCATTGAATTGAGCAGTTGCATAAACAACTGCTCGTACTAAAAGAATTTGGAGAAGTAAGATGAAACACAACTTACTATTTAAAACGGCTACAGCTATTGCAGTAGTTTCTGCGCTAAGCGCATGTAAATCAGACGTAGAAGAAGGCTATAACGCAAACTTTATTAGTGACGAGCCAGTAACATTCGACTCTGAGCAAATCTTAACCGAAAGTTATACTGAAAACTCAGGCTTAAAAACAATTGACCTGTTAGCTGGCGCTATGGTTGGCGACAAACCAGCAGCTGAGTTCACTGGTAACTTGGCAATCCGCCAAATTGAAATGGCAGTGGATAAAAACTTTTTAACCCCACAGTCTGAAAGTAATTCGTTAAATAATTTAACCATTTCCCCTTTTGTAATTTCACAAGATGGTCGCAGCTTAGAAGTTGATACGGATAAGTTTGCTGAAAGCTTACGATTTTGCGACAACACAGATAAGCGTGGCGGTGGTAAAGATTCTGATGGCAACCCTATTGCCGACGGCTTCCCTGATTTTCCTAAAAGTGTAACTTACACAATTAGTTATGAAGTAAACAATGGTTATACCTATTCTGATATAACTCAAATACCACGCAGAACTCTACAGCTCACAATGAACGCAGCAACTGACCCTGTAACCAGCGTAAGCATTGCTGATGTAAGCGTACCAGTTGGCGGTAGCTCGCAGGCATCAGCCGCAACTGCACCTACTTACGCATGTGAAAGTGGTATCACCTACTCTATTGCAGATACGTCAATAGCAACTGTAGATGCCAACACAGGTGTGGTCACAGGCGTTAAACGTGGTACAACCACAATTACTGCAACTAGTGTTGATGGTGGCCATACTGCTACCGCAGAAGTAACGGTTACAGCTGGTTTCACTTTAGCAATTACTAATGGCGAAAAAGATGACCTCGGTGCATACACAGGTAAAAAGTCTGTGCCTGCATGTAGCAAATCAGCTGTAGTGGTTGAACCTCAATTAGAAATTCCAGGAAAAGAGTTAACCGGTGAATATACGTTTGATTTTGAGTCTTCAAATACCACCGATTTCACATTTGAATCAGCGCTAAACTACGGGTTCGGCCAAACCGCTATGTTCACCCCAGGTGCAATTGGTACAAAAACCAATGTAACAGCCTCGTACTCTACGGGTGAAACACATGGTGTACCTGCATCAGCAATTGCTGACCAAGCTGTCGAATTAACAGTTGTTGATAATGTTGCTTGTCATACCACCAACCCTGCAGATGGTACGACTTACGATTTCGATTACGCGTTTGAGCACGACACTATGTTAAACAGCGATACGCATGTAAAAGTAAGTACTGCTAATAACTCTACTCGTTGGGTACCTTTAGGTACAGCAGCTAGTGTTTCAACAGCTATTGGTGAAGGTATTGCTGGCTCTAATGCAATAAAAGTAATAGTTAAAGATGCTGATTTTAACGATCCAATCAAAAAGGATGGCTTTGGAACACTACTACAACGCTGGAATTCAAGTACTGCAAGCTGGACAGCTAGCAATTTTGGTCGCCCTGCGTTTATTGGTAAAACATTCAAATTTTCAGTTTGGGTTAAATTACCGAATAAAGTAGCTGAAGGTGAACAAAGAAGCATGACCAACTTTATGTTTACTTGGAAAACCGCTGACGATACTACTTATCATTCAGCAGATGAATACAACAGCTGGGCACGTCGTCATGCACCATTTAACATGCAATTAACCCAACCTTTAGCCAATACAACTGATTGGCAACAAGTTGAATTTGGTGAGTTCACCATTCCAGCAGAATGGGATGCGTTACCGCAAGTCATCAAATTCGGTTTTGAATTTGAAGGTGCATTTGCCAATGGCGATGAAATGATAATTGATGACCTATCAGTTGTTGAAGTTAACTAATCGCTAAACAAGCTGAAGGGCAGCCTGTGTGCTGCCCTTTTTTATAACCAAGGTTTAATAAAATTGAGATGAATTCACACAATCATGTTCAATCTATATTGCAAAATTGGCTAGATGTAAAAGATCAATACCAGTGGGCACTAGCCAGCGTTATTGAAATTTCAGGTTCGTCGTACCGTAAACCCGGCGCAATTATGCTAATAAACAACCAAGGCCGCAGCATGGGCATGTTAAGTGGCGGTTGTTTAGAAGCGGATATCATTTTACAAGCACAAAAAGCAATATTTTTACAAAAGCATAAAACCCTTGTTTATGACACTAAAGACGACGGTGCATCGCCTATCCACTTTTTAGGATGTGGCGGCAGTATTACCGTGTTAATTCAACCTTTAAATGAGACCAATCATTTTCAATATTTGCCTGAGTTGTACAACACACTAACCACGAACAAACAAGCCTATTATCACATTAACACTCAACAAAATTTAGTTTGCAACCAAGCTTTTAGCCATATAAACCAAGCAACAACACAAAAGCCTTTTTACTATCAAGCACAAGTGCATCTAGCCATATTTGGCGCGGGCTTAGACGCCATTCCTATGGTTAAAATGGCACAAGTTTTAGGTTGGCAGGTATCCTTATTTGACTATCGTTCCACGCATGTGGGCATCAAACAATTCCCACAACCATTTAGCTATTACAAACAGCTATTTTCACAACTGCCACACATACATTTTGATGCCGCCATTGTCATGGGTCACAACCTAGAGTTTGACGCCCAAGCACTAAGCTATGTACAAAGTAGCAACGCCAAATATATTGGCATGTTAGGCCCCAAACACAGGCAAGAAAAAGTAATAGATAAACTACCAGAGTTGGGTCAACAACTCACTAAGCCACTTTATGGCCCCCTTGGCCTTGATATAGGTGGAGAATTGCCGGAAGAAATAGCTTTGAGCACGCTAGCTGAAGTAAAGGCCGTGCTTGCCAATAAACAAGAATTACACCTCAAACAACCATTATTACCCAGTTACATTAAGGAAAAGGCGCTAACAATATGAAATATACATTGTCGATAAATAACAGAGTACACCAGGTTGAAGCCGAACCTGATATGCCTGTTTTATGGGTACTTCGTGATCTGCTTAACTTTACAGGCACCAAGTTCGGTTGCGGTAAAGGCCTGTGTGGTGCTTGTACAGTATTGCTAAATGGTCAAGCATTGCGCTCCTGTAGTTTACCTATTTCGGCAGTAGGCGATGGCAAACTCGCAACCATAGAAGAAGTAGATCGCATCGCTGAATACAAAAAAAATGCCATAGCAATAAAACAAGCTTGGCAAGACAACAATGTTCCTCAGTGCGGCTACTGTCAACCAGGGCAAATTATGTCAGCAATCGCTTTGGTTTCCAACAACTCGCGACTAGACAAACAGGCAATCAAAAATGGTATGTCGGGTAATATTTGCCGTTGCGGTACCTATGCACGAATTGAAAAAGCCATTTGTTCTGTCGCTGGGGTTAATTGTAAAGAAATGGAGAGCAAATAACATGGATAACGCCTTAAACATACAAAATGTTAGCCGTCGCCAATTTATTAGGGGTGCAAGTGCGAGTACTGCAGTATTCAGTTTGCAATGCACCATTCCTCTATCAGCATTAACTGTCGCAGAACAAGCTCAGGCCCAAAGCGGCAGCGCACTCAACTTGTTTGTGAATATTGCCAAAGACAATACTGTCACACTGACTTGTCATCGTTCCGAAATGGGTCAAGGCATACGCACCAGTGTCGCTCAAGTTATTGCGGATGAATTAGAAGCAGACTGGCAATATGTAAATGTAATCCAAGCAATTGGTGACAAAGCCTATGGCGATCAAAATACCGATGGCTCTCAATCGATCAGACGCTTCTTAACCGAATTACGCCAGTTCGGCGCGTCAGCACAATATATGTTAAAACAAGCTGCCGCGAATTTTTGGCAGGTTGATATAAGCCAATGCGAAGCAAAAAATCATTATGTTACAAATAACAACAACGGTCGCAAACTTAGTTATGGTGATTTAGCCGAACTTGCCAGCGCAATCACAGTGCCAGACGCAAACCAGTTAACCTTAAAAAAACCAGAACAATTTAACTACATTGGTAAAGGTTTAAAGTCGCTCGATTTAGACAGCATGATTAATGGCACAGCAGAATATGGGCAAGATGTGCAAATTCCGAATATGCTATATGCTTGTTTAAAGCGTGCCCCTGTGATGGGCAGCACCATAGCTAAAGTTGACTTAGACAATACAAAAAAACAAGCAGGCGTTGTTGATGCTTTCACTATGGGTGAACATAGCTTTCCGGTTACATTTAATGCTGTATCAAGCGTTGCTGTTGTTGCAACAAATACTTGGGCAGCAAAAAAAGCACTGGATGCTCTAAACATTCAATGGCGTGACAGCGAATATAGCCAATACGATAGTCAAGCCGACGTTCAGACCAAACAACAAATGGCAGAAAATGGCAAAAGTAAACGCCAAGCACAAGCCAATAAACAAGGACCCAAACCTAAAGATTTAACCGAATTAACGGCAACCTATACGCTGCCCTATCTAGCGCATGCACCAATGGAACCGCCAGCCGCGACAGCCATGTTTCATAAAGATGGCAGCTGTGAGATTTGGTCGTGTGTTCAATCCCCGCAAGCAGTGCAACGTAATGTTGCTCAAAGAGTAGGCTTAAAACCCGAGCAAGTTAAAGTTAATGTTACTCTATTAGGTGGTGCGTTTGGACGTAAAGCACAACCCGATTTCGTTGTCGAAGCAGCACTTATCGCAAAACGTATGGGCCAACCTGTAAAAGTAGTTTGGTCACGTGAAGATGATATTCAGCACGATTACTACCATACAAACAGTGTTATACACCACAAAGCACAAATCAGCCGAACAGCAGGCTTATATCGTTGGGATACCCATGTCGCATTCACGCCAATTCAATCTTTATGGAACATCAACAAAGACATCCCAAACAAGAATTTTGAATTACGCGATATTATTCGCCATAACTTCAACATTGATAAAATGCAAACGCACGCAGTCAGCTCACCAGCTCATACTCGTATAGGCTGGTTGCGCTCTGTGGCAAACATTCAAAATGCGTTCTCGATTGGCTGTTTTATGGATGAAGTTGCACACGCGCTAAAACAAAACCCACTTGCTCACTGGAACCACTTGCTTGGGAACCAACCAGAAAACAGCAAGCTTAAAAACGTAACCAATCGTGTGTGTGAAATGGCAAATTGGCAGCAACGCGATTCACTACCCGAAGATGAAGCACTAGGTTTAGCGGCACACCATAGCTTTGCTAGTGATATAGCTGTGGTTAGTCATGTAAAAGTGACAGGTAACAAACTTACAGTTAAAAAGGTTTATTTGAGCATTGATGCTGGCACTATAGTTAATATAGATAGAGTTAAAGCACAAATGGAAAGTGCGATAATTTTCGGTTTATCAATCGCCTTGTTAAATGAAATTAGTTTTAAAAATGGAGCGGTGGAGCAATCGAATTTCCATGACTTTCAAGTACTCAGAATCAATCAGTCGCCAGAAATACAAGTTGATGTGGTTAAAAGCACTGACAAACCGGGCGGTGTCGGCGAACCTGGGGTCCCACCTGTACCACCGAGTATAGTCAATGCAGTATATGCCGCCACTGGCAAACGGCATAGAAGCCTTCCACTAAACCAATTCTACACTGTGTAACAATTCCCTATGTGTTCACCAACCTTTATGTGTAGCTACAACTACACATACTGGTTGGTTTTTTTCCCATTCCACCCAACCATTACATACTACATTTAAATACATAACATCTTTATTGACCTAGTAAATAAACTGATGTAGCATTTTTGTTAACTGGCTGTAATGGAATATTCTGCCAGTCACCACAAAGCACTTTACACAACACAATTTGAGGATTTATATGAAGAACCGACAACCCTTGGTAGTAGGTACCCTAGTCTGTGCATTTGCATTGAGCACACAAGTTAATGCAGCGGGTCTTGCAAACCCAACAACCTTTTCGGCAAAAAGCGACAGCTGGAAGGTTAATTACGCTAAAGCTTTTGATGATAATTTAAACAACGAAGCCAGCGCCAATGCCCGTGGCACAAACTCAAACGTATGGTTGGAGTTTGATTTTGGCAGTCAACACAGTGATTTCGATGTGTCTTTTTTGGAAGATAACAGTTACCCGTATTCGGTTTCTCGCTGGAAAGTTCAAGGTTGGGAAAATGGCCAGTGGCAAGATATAGGCAACTGGCGGGCACACAATTCAACTGATTTTGATCCAGCATTTCCGATCCCCAACAATTATACAACCAGCAGAATGCGTGTATTATTTCAGGCTGCTAGTGGGCAAGAAGTTGGTTTAAATGAGTTGAAAATAACAGGTCAACCTGCTGGTTCGGGCGGCAATTCTGGCCCTGCAAATATATCTGACAGTGACTTCTACACAGCACCAACCCAATACAGCGTTTCATATAATCTAGTCAATCACTTTGGTGTTAATAACTCAGATAACAATGACGATAGCGCCAAACTACAACAAGCTATTGATGAGATCAGCGCTAAACCGAAAGGGGGGAAATTATTTATTCCCGCTGGCGATTATTACTTTTTAAATGTTCATGTGCGCTCTAATGTCCATATCGAGATCGCCAATGGTGCAACAATTTATCCAACGCCAAACAACGATGGCCGCAACCACAGAATATTTGAAGTCGGTACCTTTGGGGAGCCTAAAGTTGAAAACTTCAGTGTTGTTGGGCGCAATAACGGTTTCACCGTAGATTTTCGCCAGTCTAACGATCCTAATTTAGCGGTATTCAACCTAGGCGATATCGATAACTTCAAAATATCTAACTTTAAAATTGAAGACAACAAAACCATATTTGCATCATTTTTAGTTGGCGTAACTAGACGAGGTAATAATCTGTATTGGCCTCATAACGGCATAATTGAAAAAGTAACTCAAAGAAATGCGCTCTTTGGTTATGGAGTAGTACAAACCTATGGCGCTGATAATATTCTGTTTAGAGATCTAGATGGTGAAGGTGGTATCACACTTCGCATGGAAACAGACAACCTGGTCATGAAAAACCTCAAACAAGGTGGTATTCGAGACATCTATGCGCAAAACATAAGCTGCACCGATGGTTTAGCTGCAGTAATGTTTGGTCCACACTTTATGGAAAATGGCGCCGTAGAAGTAAATGGCGTCGAGTCTAATGGTTGTGGTTTTGCAGTACGTGTCGACAAAGGTTTTGTTGAGTTATTTAGCCCAGCAAATGAAAGCCATACTCGTAACAGTTGGAAAGCGGCTGTAGAAGCTGAAATTGGCAATGGCTGTGCACAAACACCATATGCGCGCGGAAACGGCGGTACCCGCTGGGCTTCACGTATTACCGACATCCCACGTTGTTTAAATGAGGTATACCGCATTCATGGCTTAAAACCGGGTTCGTTTGAAAAATCGGATATTTACAACGTTACCGCTAACTACGGAACCAATGCACACTTAAAACAAGATCAACTAGATTATTTTGAGTTAATGAACCCAGCCTGTAACCGCGTGTGTTTACCTACAAATGCGCAATGGCCTAAACAAGGGCAAATATATTTAGGCCCATCTCTAGGCGGAGTAATAGATAAAAATGTTCAGGGTGAAGAATACAACTTTGAGGTAATTATTCACAACTTAAATACTTCAGGCTTTCCTAGCCCGCACCATCAAACAATTGATAGCACGACATCCTCAAGCCGTGTTTGTAACTATTATGGCATGTCAACTTGCCCAAATAGCCGATGGAACTAAACAGGTCCTAGTGTTTAATCCAACTATAAGCCCCGTATTGGGGCTTTATTCTCTTCGTCTAGAACAACACATCTCATTAACACAAAATAAAACATTGCAAAACATATGATGTTTAGGTAAATTTACAAACAGGTTGATAATTACTCAACTGAAAACACCCAAATGTAAAGGTTATTCTATGCTTAAATCTGTGTTAACCCTTGTTGCTATGTTGTCTACTTTCACAGCGTCTGCAAATACCACCTATACTCTGCAAGCTTCCTACGAACACAAAACCCAAGACAGTTATGAGTATCAAGCGCTTAAACTTGCGTTAGACAAAACAACTGCGGACTACGGACCATATAAGCTCAAGGTCACCGACGAACCAGTGCCCCCTAGCCGTTTTATAATTGAAGCGAACGCTCAGTCAAAAGAGAACTTTATTTTTGTTGACTCGGTTAATAAAGAATATGTTGAGCAACTTTCGCATGCCAATTTCCCAGTGCTATTGGGCATAATTGGTTATCGAATACCACTCGTATCAAGCGATCTAAAATCTCGCGGCTACACTATTTCGAGCCGAGAAGAATTAATGACTTATTCAATGATTCAGGGCAAAGGCTGGTTGGATACAGACATACTAAAAGACAATGGATTTAAAGTGCATACTGGCAAGTACATTGAAGGGCTATTTCACATGGTTGCTGCAGAACGAGGTAATTTTTTTCCAATTGGCGCTTCACAAATCACCACCGCAATACAAAATTTTAAACATGTTGAAGGCCTGAGCATAGACGACAAAATTCTCCTGTATTACCCACTCCCTAGATTCTATTTTATGGGTAATAAAAATATTGGAAAAATGGCACGCGTAGAGTATGGCTTAAAACTAGCGTATGAAGATGGCAGCCTACAAAAGTTGTGGCAGCAACATTTCCTGCAAGCTATCGCAAGTGTGAATATGGAACAGCGCAAGTTGTTTAAGTTTAATAATAAATATATTAGAAATATCGACCGCAGTTACGAACAATATATTTATAATCCGTTCAAAAACAATTAATGGCCGTAAACAGTTGCAGCTGCAGTAGTACCGCAGCTGCACCACAATAATTATTTATTGATAAAATCAGTTGCTGGTTCGCCATTCGGTAAACGCATATCACTACGGTATAACACCTTAACATCTGCATTAGGTAAACCATCCGACACAATATTCGCTTGGCTTAAATCTACAGGGAAATAACCGACAAATGGCGATTGGTCACCCACTTCAGTCGCTGAATATTGATTAAACAATAACACAGGCGCTGTTGGGAAAATCGTATACCAGCGGCTACCAGAAGGGTTGTCAAAATCATCTGGGGTGATCGCAGCCTTTTGTGCATCAGTTAACTTTCTCAAATTGGCAATTCTTTTAGTTTGCAAATCACCCCTACCTAAATTATCAATCGACTTGCCGTTTTGCTTGGCTAAATACGCACGGTTAAAGTCGTTAATCATATAAGTGGCCAAATTACCTACTTCAGCAACAGGCTTGTCAAATTTGGTTTGACGTAGAACAATGTCGCCAGTAATTTTTAAATCATTTATGCGCCCACGCGTTAAATCCCGACATTTATTTTTACAGGCAAAAGAGCCTTTACCAATTAGTAGAGCTGTACCACTGTCAATCGCTTCAACGTTGTGAACATGAATATCTTTCATCACTTTAGCGTGCGTTTTTAACCAGACACCGGTAAAGCCATTGACGACTTTAACATTCGAAATTTTTATCTTGTTTGCTGACGTAAGGTATGGTCCTGCTCGGTTTGAGTTGTCTCTATTGGTACCATTGCCAGCCTCAACACGAACACCAATACCATTAAATGATTCAATATTGTCGATCTCAATCCAATCACCACCGTATACCTGCACCGTGCCATAACCAGTATGAGCGTTGATGGATTTAATATTTTTAACTGTGCCTTTTATCGGTGTACGGCCGTATGTTGGATTGCGTTGAATCGCGAACATATCCGGAATAATTTGCCCTGTTTCATCAACAAAATTACCATCATCGTCCATCGGCAATGGGATATTCGCCTTACCCATAGGCTTATTTTTACCATCTTTGTTCTTTTGATATCTATCTTTCAGAAACACAGGTTTACGACCAAATCTATAAGCGTAAGCACCGTCTTTATAGTCTCGGTCAGACGCAATTTGTATGGTTACAGATTCAGTGTGATTATCCAAAATTGTCATATTCGACACTTTAAAGTTTTTCGCATAATAAATACCGACCGGTACAGCACGAGTTAAATTGACAATACCACCATAAGCATTGCTCATTGAACCGTAATTGTGTGGCATATTGGTTCTAGCATCTATTGTGAAATTACGGTTGGGGTCAGTTGAGGTAATTTCTACGTTTTCTGTTCGTGCTTGCAATAAATTGTTTGGTCCACGACTGCGGCCAATAGCAAACAATGTAGAGGCCCTATATTTGTTGTCTTCTTTAACGCCACGCATCTCAATAATAACATCTGGATGTACTTGAAACTTGATGTTGGATGACATTTCGATGGCCGAAAGGCTAAATCTATTTTGGCCATTTTTGGCCGGCAAAAGCGTTACCAAACCATATGCTTTGCCAGTTTTTTTGTCTGGACGCCCTGCCCATCTAACTGCTGTTTGCACATCTTTGGTATTGTCGGTGTCTGCATTAAACACTTCATCCGCGTAGAGCGTGCGCTCTCTAACCGGCGCTTCACCCAGTTTATGCTCAAAAAATCCAATATTGCCAAACTCTCTGTCTTTAACAAATAAAGTTTCAAGCTGGCCATAACTGGTTAGATCCGTTCCGGTCTTTAGCGCTTCATCTATCCACTTTAGCTGTGTTTCAGCTGGCACTGGCGTTAGCGCTATTGACTGTGCCGTTTTGTTGGCGTGGTTCACGGCTGCTTGAGCGGTATTATTTTCATTTGCTGTATTCGAGCAAGATGCAGTGATAACAGCAGCGCCTATCGTCAATGCAGCACATACCCATTTTGCGGGGCCTGTTTTCATAGGTTTGTTCATAAAGTCCTCGTCGTGCAACTTAAGTTATGTTTCTTTTTTGTGGTGAATAAAGCTTACACTGCTAAAATATCTATTATAGATATTTACATAAAATTTACCTTTTATCTGGTTGCAGTATGCATCCATTAAGCTTTAACATTACAAACATACTACGTTTAACTTTTTATTACCAATAATTGCACTAACAGAGGAACAGCACAATGGTTAAAACATTTAAAATTAACACTGTACTTTTGGCACTCAGCAGTAGCCTTACATTGGGTTTGGCCAGTTGTGCTCAATCAGATACCGACTCACTCAATATATCCAAGCCAGACAATACCACGCTGTTCAAAAAAACCCATGGTGTAATCCCTTTTGGAGATGTGCTAAATCGCAAATGGGGCTCAGCTGTGATTGCCGATTTAGACCAAGATGGTTGGCAAGATGTTGTGACCACTCAACACGGTGCAAACGCACTTATTTATTGGAATGAGCAAGGCAAATTTACCCAACCATCAACCCTTGTTAAAGGCGACACTCATGGTTTGGGCGTTGCTGATTACGATGGCGATGGCAATATGAACATTGTTGTGGCCCAAGGTGGTGGTGATGGTGGTAACCCACGCCAGCCCGCATATTTTTCCATTGGAAAAGACAGAAGCATTGAAGATTTGGGCGTGTTCAACCATTTCAATTTTAGCCGTGGTCGATCAATTAAATTTATCGACTCTAACAAAGATGGTCAGCTCGATTTATTTGTAACAGGTTTTGCCCCAAGAAAAGCAAAAAACTTAACCACCAACCAGTTATACAAAAATGAAAAAAGCCAGTTTGTAGCACCAATAACCCTAACCATTGCAAATGATCCACTGTCGGTCAAAACCATTTCAACCGACATTAATAACGACGGTAATACTGACATATTAACTTTTGGTGGCCGAGACATGACCCTTTCTGTTGGTCAAGGAGACGGTACCTTTGTAGACGCAACCACGGATATCTTAGGCGAATTAGCCAAAATCAAATTTGTAAACAACATCACAGAAATTGACTACGACAATGATGGCGACTTTGACTTATTTTTAAACCGCAGTGCTTACCAATTTGAAAAAGAAGCCTACTATGATGCCGAAAACAACAATTTCGCCTTTTTTGTCTTCCGCAATACTTTTATGTTTGACGAAATTGAAGTTGAAGGGGAAAATTTGGTACTTGAAAACATCCAAGAAACCTATGCCACATACGACATTCAGCTCGGTGAAAAACGCACAGTAGTAGGTGATAAAGGCGGACACCACCCAGGCACTAACCTAACTGTGAAGCCAGAAGACGCAAAAGGTTGGCCACAAAATATAGATCTAAAAGATATGAAAGGCATGCATATCGGCTATTTAGGCGACGGCAAATGGCGCATTGGTGGTTATGTAAAATCTCGCTTAGCGGCTGTTGTTAAAAATGTCGTATCACACCCAAGCGAAATTAAACGTAAATTGATGCCAGCTGTATTGTTGGAAAACCAAGGCGGTCGATTTGTCGATGTAACAGCCAAAATGGGTATTGATATTCCAGAGCAAACCACCAGTGCTGCCGCTGGTGATTTTAACAATGATGGTTTTGTTGATTTAGCCGTTACCCCATATGGCAACATGGCTAAACCAGTAGAACACTTTGTATTGATAAACAACCAAGGTCAAAGTTTTACGAAACATTCAAACGCAGGTTTAACCTCGGAAGAAATTGGTGCGACAGGCGTAGGTGTCAGCATAATAGACTACGACCAAGATGGCCGCTTAGATCTTGTTTATGGCAATGAACGTGGCCGCTGGTATTTAGCACAAAATCAACTGCCAAAAACTCAATTGGGTAATTATGTTGCGGTAAATGTTACCACTTCACCCAAACACCACGCCCAACCCAATGGTGCACGAGTTGAGGTTTCAGCTTGTAACACCACTTGGGCTCAGGTTGTTGGTTCAAGTGGTGATGGCTTTCATCAAATGCTTAATACCCGCTTACACTTTGGTTTAGGTGGTTGCGAAAAAGTGGATAACATCAAGGTAGTTTGGCCAAATGGTGAAAGCGTTACGCTAAACAAAGTTTCCATTGGAAGTAGCGTTTCAACTGGTAACTAGTTTATATAGTAGGTCGAAACGAGCCTTAACGAATCCAACAATTTGAAGTCTCGCTTCAAATTGTTGGATTAAGCTCACCTTCCCGCAGCGTTAGCACTTCAAAACCGTTCGAGGTCACTAAAATGGTGTGCTCCCATTGCGCTGACAATTTTTTATCGCGCGTCACAACAGTCCAACCGTCTTTTTTAGTTTTGGTTTTATGCGTTCCTTGGTTAATCATAGGCTCGATGGTAAATACCATGCCCTCTTTTAACACAACACCAGTTGCTGGTGAGCCATAATGGAGAATTTGTGGCGCTTCGTGCATTTCGCGACCAATACCATGCCCGCAATATTCCCGAACAACACTATAGCCATACTTTTCAACATAACTCTGTATTGCGTGGCCGATATCACCAGTAGTCGCGTTTGGCTTAACCACTTGAATCCCCTTCCACATCGCGTGATATGTTATATCTACTAGCTTTTTAGCAACAGGGGTAACCTTGCCGATACAATACATTTTACTGCTATCAGCGATGAAGCCATTCTTTTCAAGGGTAATATCGATATTCACGATATCTCCGCTCTTCAATTTTCTTGCGGGTGTTGGTACGCCATGGCACACGACTTCGTTTATCGAGCAATTGAGTACATATTTGTAGTCATACTGCCCTTTACTAGCTGGCCTTGCTTGTAATTTATTTACAATAACGTCTTCAACAAAATCATTGATTTCTAATGTCGATTTACCCACCTGAATAAAGCCATCTAACGCATCAAACACTGTTGCCAACAGTTGGCCTGAAGTGCGCATCAGCTTTGCTTCTTCTGCTGTTTTAATATGGATACTATTCATTTATGAGCTTCATCGTTGTTATGTTTTGTTTTTTCTTCTCTCTTTCGATAATTTGCTCATAAGTCAACGTAGGATTTTGTTCAGCCATTCGGCCAATTTTCATCCAAAACTCTGCTTGCGAATTAATTGATCTTTCCATTACTGCGCTGTTTTTTCTGACTTCTTCATGCAGCTCATCAGAAATTTTTACAATACCCATAACACACCCAAACCACATATATAACACTATAATATGTAGCATATCATATACAAATTAAAACAGCAGAAAAAATTACTCTAGCTCAATCTATTTTTGCCGATATTTTCTTCTTGATGAATGGTCACCGGCCAGCCAGAAAATTGATTGTTACTGTTACCATCAGTTACATCAATTAGATATTTAAATGCCGACAACGTGTAGGTGAATTGCTCGGTGTCAAAAATGATAAAACCAAAACCACTGCCTTTTTCATGTGCTCTAACATAACGGTTTTTTGACTGTCCTTCTTCTGGCACCCCCACCGCATACACATACATTTTGTTGCCAAAAGCATCTATAAACTCGCCGGTTTGCTCCAAACCATGTTTTGGGCGATTGTTATGCGGTATGCCCATTTGATCAGGCAACCACCAGCGTGGCCAACCAGCAGAAATAGCAGGTGTACAGAACGACCAATTGCTGTCTCGTTGCTGGTTAACACCATATAGCGCTAAAGAGGTTAAATGGGTGTCACCACAAATATGTAATGCTTTGGATTCGCGCATTATTGCAACCGCTCGATTACGCGCTGGGCTTGGCCAGCCACTGCTGTCGAAATCATATTTTAAATAGCGTTGTGGTGATGGTTGATGAGTTGATATACCAGCAAAAACGGTTTGGCTTAAAACGGCTTTTAATTTATGCCCGCGCCAATCTTGTCCCCATTGTGCTAAAAAGTCCTCTTGACGTTTGCCTAATAGCACCGGTTTTTTTGGGTTGATCGCGGGATTAATAAAGTTAGGATCTTCATCTACACCAGTTTCGCCAACCACTACTCCCGCTTGCTCAGGGCCAGATTTCCATTGCCTATCCGCCAAGATTGCAAAACCAACGTCGCCATATACCATGTCACCGTAGTAACATGAGATCCCACTTGGATTAGGTGTTGGATCAAATGCATCAGGATGGTGGCTGACAGTAGTTCGATGTACCGCATTTACAAATCGAACAGGCTCTATATATCCACCGGTGAAAGACGCAGACATATCTTGTTCTGGGTTCTTTTTGGCTAAGCCACCCTCCCCCCATAAATTGCCTTGAAAAACATCGTGATCGTCTGGCAAGCAAATAGTTGGCGCATCGCGCATAACTTCTCTAAACGCCCAACCAAACTGATAAAATTTGCGTAAATAATTTTGTATCGCTGGCTCAAAAGGAGTTCGAACAATACCAAAGCCCCCATGGCTTTCATAAATTTGATCGCCCGAAAAAAACACTAAATCAGGATTAAGCTTTTTAACATTTTCAGCAACAGGCGCGTACGGAAAACTATAATCATTTTGGCAGGTAAGTGCAGCCATACGCAGCGGCCTGCCAACCGGATTGGCCCGAATAATACCTGAATAAACATCTTCAGTTGTCGTGCCGTCTTTATGTTTTTCTTGATAGAGCACTCGATATTCATGTGATAATTTTTCTTGCCATTTAGCTATGCGAAAATTAGCAACCCACGCATCGCTATCTAGTTTAGCCGTTGCAGCCTTTCGCCACTGACCATTTCGTTTAATTTGTAGCTCAACTTCGTCATTGCCAGTGTTACCCATTGGCCCCGTAAAAGCACTCATTTTCATCACGAAACCTTCACTGCTACGAGAATCGCTTAGTGAATACATTGCCCACAACAAAGGGCCAAATTTGCGCTGAGGGTTAACCTCAAACGCATCACCCGATAATTGCCAATTGCTAAACCTATATTTGCCTGCCTGCTGACCAGGCTTTGAACTCATACCAAAATTACTGACTATGGCAACATTGCCCAATACTTCGCTGGCGGGTGCTAAATGTGTGTACTGGCCGATAACTTGTTCTGTCGCAGTTTGCTCTTTCACAACACTCGCGCTAACCGATAAAAGAACCGCACCATATTGAGGTGTTGCTGTCACATCCAATTTGACTGGTTGTTTGTCTACATTGATGTCCAAAGGCGTTTTTTTACCTGCAACTGACAGCTGATTGTCTAAAACGCCAATATCCAACCCTCGCTGAACAAAACAACTACTGCGGTATTCGTTGATCTCGTTGTTCACTCCTAACCGGATACCTGCACCCGCATCTTTTTTACCTTTGTAGATTTGCTGAATAACCACACTAACACTAAATGCTTGGCTAGCGTCAGTTAGCCTATGAGTGAGGGAATGAATACTGCGATTGCCACCAGAATTTTTACATTCAGCTCCACCATCGACAATATGCCAGTCTTCCATTGGGTTAGCCCAATATTCTCCGCCAATCCAAGGGCGGTTTGGCGTATTTGCCCATTTATCTAGCATTGGTGCATGCAACTTATTGGCGACTACTTGTTGTTGGTCGCTAATACGGCCTGCACAGCCGACACTGCTAATGACGGCGCCTGCAACAGTTAGTTTTAATGCATCTCGCCTTGTAAATTGTTTAACCATTTTCGACTCACTTACTTTTTCAGCTAACAAAACCTTCAAAATACGACCATTAGCCTGTTCGAGCTCAAGCTAAAACCGCCCTAATATATCTCTTTATTAGCAATTAAAATCAATATATCAACAACATTATTAACATACTTGCAAAAACCGACCTTGAAAAACGAATACATCATATGTATGGTAACGTGCCACTTTTAAAAATGAAACACAAAAAACCTGGAGAAACCAGATGAAACACAACTTTAAGTTAACGGCAGTTTCAGCTGGAATACTGGCTGCCTGTATCAGTTTGCCAGCTATTTCTGCTGAAGAAACGTCGAAAAAAGCCGAAGAAAGTGAAACAGAAGTCATTGAAGTAACTGGCTTTCGCGGTAGTTTAATCAAATCAATCAACGCCAAACGAAATAGTTCAGGTGTATTAGATTCAATCCACGCTGAAGATGTTGGTAAATCAACCGACCAAAATATCGCAGATGCACTTTCACGTGTAACAGGCATCTCAGTACAAGAAGAAGATGGCGAAGGCTCACGTATAGCGGTACGTGGTACCAATGCCAACTTGAATCAAATATCTATGAATGGTGTTGCATTAACCAGTGGTGCCAGCGGTGACATTGGAAATGCATCATCGGAACAAAGTGTCGATTTAAGCACGTTTTCATCGGATATTTTATCCTCTATTGATGTGCAAAAAACAGCATCAGCAGACCAAGATGAAGGCTCATTGGGCGCAAACGTTGTGCTTAGAACAGTTAGACCACTACGTTTGCGAAATGGCCGTCGGACATTAAATGTTGAAGCTCGCCACAATCAATATAATGGCGAGACTGACGAACGTATATCAGGTAGCTACTCAGACAAATTTTTAGATGATAGGTTTGGGGTTATTTTTACCGCGACGACCGAAACCATGAGTACACGTCAAGACCAATACGATGTTAACTGGAGTACTCGCCAAGACAGAACTCGAATACTAGCTAGCAATGTAACAGACGCAAAAACAGGTCTAGTTTATAGTGATATTTCCGACAGTGATGATATTGAAGCGGATACTGAATTAAGTCCACTCACCCATAACTTTGGTTATTACCGCTTAAATATGAATAAGCGCGAGCGTAAAACTGCAACCTTAGGTTTACAGTTTTTGCCAACCGACGATACTGAGGTTATGTTAGACCTGAACTACTCAAACCAAGTTGTGAATATCGACAATAATAATATTCAGGTTCAACAAAGAGCAAACGACAACAACAACCTTATAACGGACCCTCAGGCACAATGGCACACAATAGACGGCAATGTGCTAACAAGAAATTTAGAACGTCATGGTCGCACAAAAATCACTCGTCAATTAGGTGGTCGTGACACCGAAAATAAAGTCGCGTCACTTAACATAAGTCACTTCGTGACCGACAACTTTAAAGCTGACATAATGTTAGGTTATTCAAATACTGAAGCAGAAACTCTACCTTCAGCTTTTGTATTGTTAGACACTCGTGCCGGCACATACAAAGACACGCCACTAGCAGAAGATCTTCCTGACAACGCCGCAGACAACACAGTCAGTTTGCAACCAACAGGTTTCGATTGTACGCAAGGGCCAATTTGTAACTTTGTGATGAGTGACGGTTACTATGACCACTTTATTACCTCTGAACGCGATATCCTTGGTAGTTCAGCTGGCCATGCAAACATCAGAGATCCTGAATTATTTAATCTTGCGACCACTCGCTTAATGAGCGGTGAGAGTTCTGATACCAACAAATCCGTATTTTTAGATTTTGATTGGACACTAGACGGTGACTACATTCGTAGTCTTGAGTTTGGTGGAAAATGGTCTGAACGAGAAAAATTCTTAACTTCTGAAAACAGAGTCATTTCGCTTGGCTCTAGCTTAAACGATGAATTTGACGAAGAGTTAGAAATAGATGCCGAATTTAATGTTAACTATGAAGACTTATTAACCAATCAAGCCTTTCCAGTTAACGATTTTATGAAAGGTATTGTCACCGACCCAACAACATACAACTACTTTAAAGACGGCTGGGGTGTGGTAGACCCAATGCTAGTATTTGAATTAATGCAATCAGGTGAAGTAGTGCCTTTATCTGAGTTAAGATTTAGAAAAAATCCTGGTGCTTCGCGTGACATCACTCAAACCAACACAGCCTTGTATACCAAACTTAATTTTGAATTAGATCAAGGTAGGTTAACCGGTAATATTGGTTTACGTTATGTCAAAACTAAAGATACATCACGAGCATTTCAAAGCATAAACTACAATGGCGGAACCAATGCCATCGATTTGCACCAAATAATTGGTGAACAAAGACTAGCAGATGGCAGCCTACCTATATGTGATTATTTATATAATGACAGACTGCATAGTGATGCAGTTTCACCCGACGGCGTTGAACAATATGGTGATTTACCTGCTCCGGGCACTTGTTCTGACCCCTACTTATTTTATGAAATGGACAATGGTGTCGATGCAAACGGCGAAGAAATTGCAGATTTAACCATTCAAGACATCACCATTGCTCAAAATGGTCAGCGCTATGTAGACCCAGCTTTATTAGTTAGTGATAACGAAAGATATAAACTACAAGTTGCATATGGTGTGGATGGTTACGACATTTTACGCAACGATCCTATTACCTCGCGAGCTGTAGCTGATGGCAGCGGCGTAAACTTTAGAATTTGGTCAGATAGATCAACCAACTCGCAAACTATTCAAGCAAATGGTATGCGTGATCCACAAGCTCAAAGCCGTTTCTTTAGAGCATCAGCGCAAAATGAATCAACCGTTTTATTGCCAAGCTTAAGCCTCAACTATGCAATATCGCGCGATTTAATTGGTCGTTTAGGTTTGTCTAAAACCATGGCTCGCCCTCGCTTTGACGACATGCGCCCTAGCGGGGTTTTACGAGAAGATATTTTTGCCAGTGTCTCAACTGGTGACGTGCTAAACCCATATCTCAAACCACTCGAGTCGAAAAACCTAGATTTATCACTTGAATGGTACTTCAGCGATACGGGATTGTTGTCAGGTGCGCTGTTTTATAAAGACATGACAGGATTTGTACAAAATATCAACAAAAACTATTACATTCGTGATATTCGCAATGACCGCCTTGAATACGAAACGGATGAAAATGGTGAAATTAATTTAGATTCAACAAGGATCCCAGGTGTTGCCAGCATTGAATCAATCTTAATTGATCCGGATACTGGAGCTGTGCCAGGTGACGAACACAACTGTATGCCAGTTCGCAATGCAGTCAACAATATGGACGCAAACCCTGTTGACGTCAGTTGTGCAAAATACCTAGTCAACACTGTGGTAAATGGTACAGGCTCCGTAACTAAGGGACTTGAGTTTGCTTATACACAAAACTATGACTTTTTACCGGGTTTACTGTCAGGTTTGGGCGTTAACTTTAACTACACCTACTCACATTCAGAGAATGAAGCGATTGTCGACGAAGATGGTGAGGTATTTGATCCGTACCCTCAACCTTTCACACCAAGACATTCTGCCAACTTAACCGTTTTCTGGGAACAAGATGGCCTAATGCTGCGACTGGCCGACAGATACAATTCAGAACAGTTAGTTGATGAACTTGCGTTTAACGGTTTTGCATCTACATGGTTAGATGCCACCAACCGACTAGATTTTAGCTCGTCTTATCGAATAAATCGCAATCTAACCGTAACTTTCCAAGCAACCAACATAACGGATGACGACAGAACAGTATTCATGACCAGCCGTCGCTACACTGACATCAATGGCAATTTATGGAACGAAGGTAACTTCTTCGACAATCCAGTTTCCAAAAACAAAGTTGTTAGTAAAAGCAAATCAGGCCGAACTTTCCGTTTAGGCATCCGAGCGTCATTCTAAGTTAAAAAATTGGAGCAGTAAGATGAACAAACACTTACTAAAAACAAGTATTGTATGCGGTATAATTACCGCCTCATTAGCCGGATGTGTTGAGGATGGGTATGACCCACAACGCGACGGCTCAGCATTAAATTTAGCCGCCCAAGGTACCTATGAGCTAGGGCAAATTACCGATGTTAAAACAGATGATTCTCCAGAGCGCTATTATCAAATCGACCTATTAGCGGATATAAACGATTTTGGTGGCGTAGATAGAGAAAACATCTCTATTAAAAACATGCAAGTTGTTGCGACGGATCCTGAAACAGGCGAAATTGTAACCATTCCAAATAGCGATCGAAGCATCCGCTTAAACGGCCAAACCTTAAGTATTGACCGCCATGGGTTAGACAACCTAATTGATGGCGCTAATGTTGTAACTCGTTTAACCTTTAGCTATTGGGTTGATAATGGTTTTAAATTTGATTGTGCAGAAATGAAAGGCCACCCTGTTCGTTGCACTGATGAAGAAATAGCAGCCAACCCTAATTTACGCACAATTCAGCTTGATGTTGTCAGCCAAGCAGATGAGCCCGAAAGTTTTGCTTTGCTACAAACACCTGGAACTGCCAATGACGTTGGTCATGAAGCGGTAATCGGTGAAGAGTCTAACGTTTTAATGTCTTTTGCTGGCGATGACTATGTCGCGCTAGCTGCTAGCGAATTTACATGGGAATCAAGTGATGAAACTGTCTTTACCGTAGACAATGGTGTAATTACCGGTACTGGTTTAGGTCAAGCAACCGTTACCGCTAGCCATGCGAACTATGAACCGCAAAGCTTAGATGTAACTGTATATAGCCCACTAGAAAGCTTTAGCCTCAACCAAATTAACGTTGCAATGGAGAAATCTAAAGGCATACAGTTAATTCAGCAACCTGATACAGCTGCGCCACTCAGATTAGATGACTTTTCTATTGAAGTTGTAGATGGTTCGGGTCAACCAACCGAAGTCGCGATACTGACTAATAACCGAGTTGAAGGTGTTAAAGAAGGCAGTGCTGTTATTCAAATTACCAGTAACAGATACCCTGAATTAGCTGTTGTTGAAGCGAATGTTGAAGTAGAAAATCCTGTCACTGGTTTTAGCATTGCTTCACCCTTGTACGTTGAACTAAACTCAACCGCGACACCTGAATTCACCTTGGAACCAGAAGCTGATATTTTAACTCAGATATCAACCAGTGATTTCAATTGGACGATTACCAATAAAACTGGCTCAGCGACAGTCGTTGAAACAGAAGGTCAGCCAACAGTGATTCAAGGTGATGTTGCGGGTACCGCGACTCTTTCAACCACATACAATGGCTTAACCACAGACGACGTTGAAATTATTATTGCAGAGCCTCTGTCTGCGATTGCCCTTCAACCAACAGATGAGCTGTATGTTGCACCCGAGGGCACGTCAGGTACTGTGCAATTAGCTTTAACACCTACCCCAACTGTTGTCATACCACAAGCCATTGCATATAGCGCGTTCGATTGGTCAGTAACCAATGGAACTGGCAGCGCAACTGTTGACGAAAACGGTATTCTAACCGGTTTAACTGTTGGTACTGTGACGGTTACAGCAACCTCTAAAAACTACCCAACGGTGACAGACTCTGTTGAACTCAATATTACCTTACCGCCCGTGGTAGAAAACCTAGCACGTATTGAAGTAAAAGATAGTGCTGGCAATTTATTAACCGAGCAAGCTGGGCAATATCAAATTAGTGTAGCACGCTGTAACTTTGTTGATATTACACCTGTTGCGGTAGTTGAGCCGGGTAAAGAGTTTGGTACAAGTATTGCGTTTACTTCGGCTAGTGACAGCACTGCTGCTGATTTACACTTATTGGATAGCGCTGATGGAAACGACCGACCACATCGCATTGTTGTGAATGAAAACGCTCAAGTCGGTTCACAATTTACCGTTGCATTTGACCTTAAAAACTATGCAGGTGAACAAGACCAGTTTGTTACGGTTAATGTCACAGAAAACTTAATGTGTAGTGGTGAAGTAACCACTGAAAATGGTGACAATACAGGGAATAATGGTGCAATTATTTTAAACAGTGCTGGAGAGTTGAAAAATTGGTCTGTTTGGAACCCTAAATTTGACACCAAAATTTCAGCGGTTGCAAGTGAGGGCAATGGCCCAGGTTTAGGTCACTCGCTTAAGTTAGAAACGGGTACAAAAGCAATTTTGGGTAATAACCAAGTTTATTCACCATTAAGACCTGGTGGATTTGGCATCATGGAGTCGTTAAAAGATCCAAACCAAACTTGGAAAGTTTCGTACTGGGTCCGTGTAACCGATGGAAAACCTGAGCCAGTTGACGTTAGCATGCGTATAGACATGAAAACGGATCTACGCCCGAATGGTTCATGCTGTCGAGTTCAGGCTTACCAACAATTCGACCACCAACTTGATGTTAGCGGTGAGTGGGTTAAGTATGAACATACCTACACGGGCATGACGCTGCAAGCACTAAATGATTTAGCAACGGGTGCCGATTATGCAAATGTTGACGATTTAGATAACTTTGATGGTCGTTGGGATTTATACGTAGGTAATGACTTACGTGTACTTGAAATCGACAATGTCGTGATTGAGCGTGTAGAAGACTAACAAAAAATTAAGCTTTAAATTTTAAGCCTTAACCATAATTTGGTTAAGGCTTTTTTAGCAATTGGCCAAATTTATGCCCCACTCAACGAAAAACACATTATTAAATTATGCATTTATATGCCTATTCACCCTGCTTTGCTGGCTAAACAATATCGCAATAGCGCACCCAGCCAATGTAGCTGATAGCGAGCAATCAAACTTCCGCCCTTTTATAAGTAAATGGAAAATAGAACAAGCAAATACCACAATCACCCTACCCACTTGGGGAGATGGTTATGATTATAAAGTAGATTGGGGAGATGGTACAGTTGAACACTGGCAAGATGCACCAATCAAAGCGGGCGATAAAAACGCCAAACACCTAGCCACGCATCTGTATACACAACCTGGTATTTATCGGATAAAAATTTGGGGAAAGTTTCCACAAATTCACTTTGACAATGGCATTCGAAATGGTGACGCACCGGGAGTAGATAAAGATAAAATTATCGACATTGAGCAATGGGGAGACATTCAATGGCGTTCTATGGGCGCGGCATTCTGGGGATGCAAACATTTGAATGTATCAGCAAGCGACGCCCCTATACTTTCGAAGGTAAGCAAAACCAATGGCATGTTCCGTGATGCAATTTCATTCAATGGAGATATTAGTCATTGGAATGTTAGCCAAGTAAAAAATCTTTCAAATATGTTTAACGGTGCAAGTGCATTTGATCAAAACTTAGGTGACTGGCAACTCGACTCGGCCAAAGGCCTTAACGCGTTTTTATCTGGTGTGGCTTTATCACCCGAAAATTACGATGCATTGTTAATTAGCTGGTCTAAACAAAAGAAGCTACGCAAACGGGTTAAATTTGATGCTGGTAAAAGCCAATATACCCAAGCGGGTGCCATCGCCAAACAGAAATTAATTGAGAAATTGCGATGGCAATTTATCGATGGCGGCTTAGTTGAAAATTAATAAGTTACTTTTCAACATCTTCCGCATCAAATATCTGCTGCGATTCAGCTTCCTCCTCCACTTCGGTTTGGTTTGAAAGCAGCACAGCCAACCAGTGCGCGGATTCAGATGAGTCGGCGGCTATTTTAACGACCATGGTCAATAGTACAGACAACAACATCCCCACAGTACCTAATAACCATCCCCAAAAAATTAAACTTAAAAACACAACCAGAGTGGAAAGCCCTAAGCCTTTGCCCATGAACTTAGGTTCAATCACATTGCCCATAACCGTATTTATAACAATGTAACCTATCGCTAACCCTAGCGCTGCACTTGGGCTGATTTGCACTAAAGCCAACAAAACCGCTGGAATTGCCGCAATTATCGAACCTATATTTGGGATATAGTTGAATAAAAAAGCTAACACACCCCACAGTACAAAATAGTCCACCCCTATTAACCAGCACAAACTGCCAGCCAACAGACCAGTGCCAATACTGACGATTGTTTTAATGGCCAAATAGTTATTAACTGAGTGTAGGAACTCATCAATTTTATCAATGTGCTTAGCAGGCTCATCCCACATCAGATAGAGTTTTTTATGAGCTGTGTCTGCTTCAAACAGCATAAAAACGGTCGTTAACAGAATTAAAAACACATTGGCTAGTGTGTTACCTAAACCAGACAACATATTGGTTGCCAACGACATCGCCGCACCGGGGTCAAAATGTTTGGCGATTTGTTCTTTGTTAAGATGAATATTGACCGAAGCCAGTTGCTCGGTTAACCAAAATAGTTCACCTTGTAGTTTGGTTTTATACATGGGTAAATCTTTACTAAAGTCATTAATCGATTGCCCCACCAAACTGGCTAACGAAAAACCTAAGGTGATAATAAGCGCGACCACCAATGAAACCCCGGCCCACTTTGGCACTTTAATACCTTCAAGTAGCGTAATTAACGGCTGACACACAATCGCAATAAAAATAGATAAAATAAAAGGAACCAGCAGTTGTTGCGATGCTTTGATGCCAGCCAAAATAACCACGAGAGACGCGAGTACAATAAAAACTCGAAATACCGGATGATGGGTAACAGACATATAGATGATCCATTCTTCACTAGAATTCGTTATATTGTGTGTATATTGAAAACAAATAACGAATAAATCAAGGAAAACAAATGAGTAACCAACCACATCTTGCCACGATAAAAATAAAAAATTTAAGGCTACGCACCTTTATTGGTATCAAAGATGAAGAAATACAAAATAAACAAGATGTCGTGGTCAACGCAAAAATTCAATATTGTGCCGTCCAAGCTGCGCAGAGTGATAACATGGATGACGCGCTAAATTACCGCAGTATTACTAAAAAAGTTATTCAGCATGTTGAAAACAACCGCTTTTATTTGCTGGAGAAATTAACTGCTGATGTATTAGAAATTGCCAGTGAACATGCATGGGTTAAATATGCAGAAGTTGAAATTGATAAACCCTATGCCCTTAGGTTTGCTGATTCAGTATCGTTGACACTCAGCTGCGAAAAGTAACCTATACTTAACGGCTAGGTTAATTGTTAGGCGCTTATTCAGGAGTGAGTTATGAATATGTTGATAACCGGCGGTACAGGATTAATTGGTCGAGCACTTATTGCAAGTTTACTCAGTGAATCACATGCTGCACAAAACACCGACTACAACATAACAGTTTTAACCCGAGCGCCTACAAAAGCTAAACAAATGTTTGGTGCGAGTGTACGGGTAATCAGTCATTTACCTCAAGCCAGCGAGTTTAAATTTACCGTTGTGATTAATCTCGCGGGTGAGCCAATTGCAGACAAGCGTTGGTCTCAATCGCAAAAAGACAAAATTTGCCAAAGCCGTTGGAAAATTACTCAGCAACTGGTCAACTTAATTGAGCAAGCTAACGAAAAACCGCAAGTGTTTATTTCTGGTTCAGCAATAGGCTTTTATGGCCGGCAACCGCAAGGAGTTCAAGTAGATGAAAGCCACCAGCAGATTAACAATGAATTTACCCATCAGGTGTGTTCAAAATGGGAACAGATAGCGCTAAGTTGCCAGAAGTTCACTAGAGTGTGTGTCATTCGAACAGGGATCGTTTTAAGTGCTCACGGCGGAGCCTTAGCTAAAATGCTGCCAGCTTTTAAGTTTGGATTAGGCGGCCCTATGGGTAGCGGTGAGCAAATGATGTCATGGATACATATCGATGACCACGTCGATGCAATAAAATTTTTAATCCACAATAACCAGTGTCAAGGTCCAATCAACTTAACCTCGCCTAATCCAGTCAGTAATCAAGTGTTCAGCCAAACGCTGGCTAGTGTTTTATCTAGGCCATGTGTATTCCGCACACCGAAATGGCTACTGGTTGGCATTTTTGGCGAAATGTCAGATCTTTTATTGACAGGCCAAGCTGTTATACCTAAGCATTTAACTGACCAAGGGTTTTCATTTCAATACGCAGAATTGAAACAAGCTTTGTCCGAATGCACTTGAAACACACACAGCAACTGATCTTATCAGTTGCAAAAATTCTGATAACGGCTTTTATCCCCTTATTTTACGTGATATAAAGATACCGATAGGAATTTAAAAACCAAATATAAACAAGCTTTTTATAGATGGTATTTTGAAGTCATGCCCAAAAAACATCTGGTCAGTATGTTAGTTGGGTATAGGTCCAAGTTTAAATAAGAGTAGTAGTTGGATATTATGGACAAATTTTTTAGTGGAAAACAAATAGAAACAACCCGCAAAGCGGTAGGCTTGGCACAACGAGATTTATACCAAGCAGCTAAAGTATCACGGGCAACTTACCACAATTGGGTAGTTGGCAAAAGCGAACCAAATGTCAGCCAATTCTTGGCAATGATGCAAGTTTGCTGGCATCGTTCACCCGAAAACAAAGCAAATGACGAATTCCAGCGTTTAATTAAAGATTTAATAACCGTTGGCAAAGCAGACGCTTTAGCAGACTAAAGCAGACTTCACTACATTGTCAAAAATTGGCATCAGACAATGCTTGATGCCAAGCTTGCTGTTTTTCTGCAAATGTCATCGTAGCGTTTGCAGGACTAGTAGACGGTAACTTGTATATACTCAAGTTTATTTCAGGTTGAAGTTGCTTCAGAACTTTCTTTTCAAACAACTGAGCAGCCTTCTGACCATTTAGAAAAACATGCTGGATTTGCGAATATTGGCTAAACAGCTGAGTAAAAGCGTTTGTTTGAATACTTGCAGCTACTATGCTTGAATCTAAACTACCCTGCCGTTGGCAATGCGCAATAACATCCCATAATCCAAGGCCGGATGTATTCAACTGAACAACATTCTGTTGGTAGCTATTGGATGGATTAAACGAAAAATAATTTTGCATGATAGGCCAAAAGCTATTTCTGGGGTGAGCATAATATTGAACTTGACTCAGCGAAACTTGCCCTGGCATTGACCCCAAAACAATTCCTCTACAGTTTTCTGATATTTGCGCCGTCAGACCTGTTAACAATTTATTACCCCTTTGTGCTTTAAAAGCATTGAATTATACATTTTTACCCCTACATATTTAACCTGAGCTCTGGATAACAACTTGCATTCTAGAGGCTATTTACAACTAGTTTAAATACTAATGATGAACTTTTTTGACAGGTTCGAGTCACACGTGCTCGGAGAATGAATTAACTAACCTGAGCTTCGCCTCAGATTATAAACAAATAAGAACAAATTATGCCGGCAGAACAATTTAACCAGCTAAAAAGCTATTTAGACACTCAAGTAATCGGTCAACCAGAATTGACTGAAAGTATGTTAATTGCATTGCTTGCAAACGGTCACATATTGGTTGAAGGCCCGCCTGGGCTTGCTAAAACCCGTGCAATTAACGCATTGGCCAAAGGTGTTGATGGTAATTTCCATCGTGTACAATTTACCCCTGACCTGCTTCCAGCTGATTTAACGGGTACAGATATATACCGCCCAGAAGATGGTTCTTTTGTATTTCAGCCAGGGCCATTATTCCATAACTTGGTATTGGCAGACGAAATAAACCGTGCACCCGCTAAAGTTCAATCAGCCCTATTAGAGGCAATGGCAGAACAACAAATTACCGTTGGTAAAAAAACTTATGCGCTACCAGATTTATTCTTGGTTATGGCGACACAAAATCCTCTGGAACAAGAAGGTACCTACCCTTTACCAGAAGCACAACTAGACCGCTTTTTAATGCATTTAGAAATTGATTACCCAGGGGCAGAAGTTGAGCAACAAATTTTACGCTTAACCCGTGGTGAAGCACTGAGCAAATCAACTAATTTAACAGAAAAGCTATCGCAACAAGATATTTTTGCAGCACGTGAAGCTGTACTCAGCATTCATATGGCTGATGCAATTGAACAATACATTGTTGATTTGATTGTCGCGACTCGCCAACCCGCAAAATATGATGCACAACTAGCCAGCTGGCTTGGATTTGGTGCATCGCCTCGTGCAACTATTTCGTTAGACCGATGTGCACGCGCCAAAGCTTGGTTGGCTGGCCGAGATTTTGTTACGCCAGAAGATGTTCAGGCCGTATTTCATAATGTGCTGCGTCACCGCTTAGTATTAACCTATGAAGCAGAAGCGGATGGCGTCAAAGCAAATGACGTTTTAGATAAAATATTACAACTAGTGGCTGTTGCTTAAAGTTATGTCAGCGATACATTTAGATTGGCTAAAATCCATTTCGGCCGACGGGGTTAGTGTATCTATGCCTGAGTTGCTGCATTATCGTAGTAAAACTGGTTTGCTCGATCTATCTCCTAAATACGGCTTACAAGCGCGCTTGTCAGGCCAATATGTTTCGGCTCATAAAGGTCGCGGTATGGAATTTGATGAAGTACGTCATTACCAGCCGGGTGATGACATACGTATGATTGACTGGCGGGTAACGGCCAGAACCAATACAACTCATACCAAACTATTCCGCGAAGAACGTGAGCGCCCAGTATTTATTGTTACTGATTTATCTGAGTCGATGCAGTTTGGTAGCCAGCTGTTGTTCAAGTCGGTACAAGCTAGTCATTTAGCATCATTAATGGCTTGGGCGGTTAACCGCATGGGCGACCGCTTGGGTGGAATTGTTTTTAATGAACAACAACACGCAGAGCAAAAACCAAAAGCACGCACACCATCTGTATTGCATTATTTGCATCACCTTGAGCAAATGAACACTCAGGTTAACAACAATACCGACAATTCGTCCGACGATACCAACCAACACTTTATTCAAACTTGTATGCGTCTGCGCCGTTTGGCACGTCCAGGCAGTTTGATAATCATCATTAGCGATTTCCACAATCTAAATGAAACCGCAACAAAACATTTAACTTTGTTGTCGCAGCACTGTGAAATAATGGCATATCGAATATTTGATCCAATGGAGCAAGCTCTGCCAAAATTTTCCGGCAGAATGACTTTGCCAGTTGAATATAATGGCGAGCAAGGTGTGGTGACCTTGGGTGACCACAAAATCGCCCAAAGTTATCAATCGGAATATCAACATATGATAGCCCAACAAGATGCTTGGTTAAGACGTTGCCGATGCATTGCAACCAATGTGAGTGCGGGTGTTCCGTTAGAGGTGCAACTCAGATGAATCCAAATGATTTAATGGAAGCATTTAAAGATGTACAAACGCCTGAACAAGCTAGCTGGTGGCCACTTGCGTGGGGCTGGTGGCTGGTCATTCTATTGCTATTAGTTGTAGTATTGGTGGTTGGCAAGTATGTCTTCCAACAAATTAAATTTAATGCTTATAAAAAACGCGTAATTCATCAACTTAAAATCACTTCATCAACACAACAACTAGCAGTGTTATTAAAACAGTTGGCGATTCACTATTATGGCCGAACGCAGGTCGCGAGTTTGTCTGCAGAAAAAATGCATCAATTTTGGTTAGCACAAGTGATTAATCATAGTGATAAGTCTGCCAAACTGTGGCAAAAACAAGAGCTTTGTAGCCTCAATGATTTATACGCGCAACAATATTCTGGCAATGCACAAGCCGAAGTGACCGCTGAGCAACAAGCTGCTGCAATTAAATTAGCGAAACAAATCAGTCGTAAAAATGGAGCCCGAGATGTTTGAAGTTCAGTGGCCATGGATATTTTTACTCTTGCCATTACCTTGGTTAGTTGGAAAATTTTTCAGCAAAAACAGTAAATTAGAGGGCGCTAGGTTAAAGGCACCCTTTTTATCAAAACATAGCCTAAGCCAACAGCCAATAGCCGATGGCAAAAAATCGATTTATAAAAGCATCACAGCGTGGTTAATTTGGTTATGTTTGTTGGCATCCGCAAGCCAACCCGTTTGGGTAGGTGACCCCATCACTTTGCCAGCTGAAGGGCGTGATATTATGTTAGCCGTCGACCTATCAGGTTCGATGGAAATGGACGACATGGTGATTAATCAGCAAAGAGTGAATCGCCTAGATATGACAAAATATGTATTAAAAGACTTTATTCAGCGTAGATTAGGTGATCGACTTGGTTTAATTCTGTTTGCCGACACCGCTTATTTGCAAACCCCGCTAACGCGCGATTTGAACACAGTCGCGCAAATGTTAGACGAAAGTATCATAGGTTTAGTGGGCGATAAGACCGCCATTGGTGATGCAATAGGGTTAGCAGCGAAACGTTTTTCGCAAAAAGAAAACAGCAATAAAATTTTAATTTTGTTAACCGACGGACAAAATACTTCAGGGAATTTGCAGCCATCAGAAGCATTGCAATTGGCTAAAAGTGAAGGAATCAAAATATATACTATAGGTGTTGGGGCCGACGAAATGCTAGTTAAAGGGTTCTTTGGCTACCAAAAACGCAACCCCTCGGCTGATTTAGACGAAAGTACCCTCAATCAAATTGCTCAAGAAACAGGCGGGCTATATTTTCGAGCGCGTGATGCTCAAGAGCTGAGTAAGATTTATGCTGAACTTGATAAACTCGAACCAGTTAGTGAAGAGGCAATTCAGTTAAGACCACAAACCAGTTTATTCTATTGGCCATTAACCATAGCTTTTATCTTAACTGTATTGTTATCTATAACCCCCATGCTATTGCAGTTTACCTCGCAGCTGGGCGGTAAATTTTTAACAAAATCTCAAGGAGTTAAATAATGGACGACTTTCATTTTTTACGCCCTGAGTGGTTAATTGCACTTTTGCCTTGTATAGCATTGGCTTGGTATCTAAAACAACACCAGTTGGTACAATCGAGTTGGCATAAATTTATTCCTGCTCATCTAGCAACGAAATTGATATCTAACAGTAATCAAGTGAAACAATTTCCTTTGTATAGCCTGATACTGTTGTGGTCAGTAATTGTGTTAGCATTAGCTGGGCCAGCTTGGGAGAAACGTCCCCAACCAGTCTTTAGTGCCGACATTGGCCGAGTAATATTGTTTGATTTATCAATGTCTATGCGCTCTGAAGATTTAAAACCCGATCGCCTAACCCAAGCAAGATTTAAAGCAATTGACTTATCACGCCAGATAACCGAAGGCGAGCTAGGGTTAGTCGCTTATGCTGGAGATGCGTTTACCATTAGTCCACTCACACCAGACAGCAAAAATGTTGCTGCTTTGCTACCAAGTTTGCAACCCGAAATTATGCCAGTCATGGGCAGTGATGCAGGTTTAGGTGTTATAGAGGCAATAGAGCTGTTAAAAAATGCCGGTCATCTTAAAGGTGAAATATACTGGTTTACAGATCATGTCAGTCAATTAGAGTTTGAAGATGTCAGCCGTTATTTGAACAATACCGAATATACGCTGGTGATTTTTGGTGTTGGTACACCAACTGGCGCGCCAATCAAACTGCAATCAGGCGAATTATTGAAAGATAGCTCAGGCAGTATTGTTATTCCTAAACTCAACGAATCTAAGTTAACCACTCTGGCAAAAAGCGTCTCTGGTCATTATCACAGACTGACCACAAGCGATCGTGACATCAACTACGTGACCGAGAGTATTCAACGGCAAAACAAAAATGCCAAGCAAGAAGAAACCGAAATAACCGGTGATCAATGGTTTGACTTTGGTGCCGTTTTATCTGTACTCGCACTGCCATTGTTTTTGTGGTTTGCCCGCCAACAAAGTTTGTTTGCAGTTGGTTTATTAATTTTCTCAGCCAGTTATACCAATGATAGTTACGCCAATGTTATAGATAGGCTATTTAAAAATGATGACCAACAAGCGATGACCGCGCTACAACAACAAAAATACCAAGACGCAGCAGCACTAGCCGATGATCCAGCAATCAAGGGCGCAGCTTTGTTTAAACAAGGTAATTTAGAAGCAGCGATTGAGCAATTTAACCAACTCGATAGCGCGGATGCCTTTTATAACAAGGGTAATGCGCTCGCCCAGTTAGGTAAATTAGATGAGGCGATAAAAGCTTATGATCAAGCAATAAAACGTCAGCCAGACTTTAGCAAAGCACAAGACAATAAAGCACTTGCTGAGCAACTGAAAAATCAACAACAACAGCAAGATGGCCAGCAACAGCAAG
>NZ_ARZY01000026.1 GCF_000568405.1 Catenovulum agarivorans DS-2 | reverse complement strand
ATTGAGTGACACAGATTTCTAAACACTACCTGACTGGAGCCATGATTGGTACAGTCACTGGTGTATACATCTATTTCTCTTAGCTTTATACAGTTGCTGTACACTCAGTGCAGCAACTCTAAAAGGAAACATTATGAAGTTCAGCAGAAATTATTACTACTTATTATTGATAGCAGGCTCTTCACCTTTGCTTCTATCTTTGAAGCTAAACAACTCAGTTTTATACCTTATACTTTTGGTTTATTTAATTGTCTCTTTATTAATAATACACCAAGAACGTAAGTAACCTAAGTTGTGGTTAAAAATTTACAATAGGCTGGGGCTAATGATTCGATAAGAAACCATGAATATTATGCATGCTCTGGAATAGATAAATTAATTGAAATCTTTGCGATATCGATGAATTATGCAAGCAGTTTATTAACAGAGTAAAAACATTGCTCATATCCAGAGCGATTTTTGCGTCGCCCTCGTCATAACACTAGTGAAAACGTTTTAGACGACAATCCTTACACTGGGCGAAAGCAAAGAAAATAACTGATTCCTATTGCCCACCTCACACTTTGCGTAAATATTACTACAATGGAACTTAATCGTCCTCTCAGATACATACAATATGTTTGCAATTTTTTTGTTACTGTATCCCTTTAAAATTAACTCCACAACCTGCTTTTCTCGCTGTGTTAGCAATTGTAGTCCCTTTAACATATTTAGGTCTCTTTACCACTTGTCTTGATTTTGTTTAAGTCAATCACTCGATCTGCATAAGCGATAGTCTCTTGTCTATGTGCAACAACAATTTTAGTTACACCCAGTTGTTTTATATTTTCGTTTATTTGACGTTCATTAACTTCGTCTAAATGACTTGTAGCTTCATCCATAAACAATATTTTAGGTTGCTTGTACAAGGCTCGCGCAAGTATAACCCTCTGCTTTTGTCCACCACTTAAACTTGTCCCCATATCCCCCACTAAGGTATTTAACTGCATTGGCATGTGCGAAACTTCTTCCCATAAACAAGCAAATTGCAAACATGCAACGGCCTTTTGCATATCAACTTGACTATCGAAGCAAGTCACATTGTCTAATATAGAGCCACTAAGTAGTTGATCATCTTGCATAACAGCAGCTATTTGATTCCGATAATTTGCCAAGCTTTTTAGTGGCTTTCCATCTACCAGAATTTCTCCCTGGCTAGGTTTAATCAATCCCATTAAACATTTCAGCAAAGTTGATTTACCACAACCACTTGCGCCAATAAATACGACCGATTCACCTGCGTTGATTTTCAGGTCTAAATCACAAAATACATCAGGTTCACTTTCAGCATATCTATATGCAAGCTGTTTAGCTTCAATACATCCAGAAATATCAATTTTATTTAGGTTTTGGTAGTTTTGTTCAATTTCAGGATTTGTAGCCGTGATATCTGATAGACGGTTTAGATGTAATCCCAACATTTTAAATTCGATCGCTTTAGATATTAATCCACCTATAGCTGATACAAATTGACCTTTATAACTCATAAACGCATACAGCATACCCACTGTCATTAAGCTACCCATCACTTGTGTAGCAGCAAAATAAATGACCAATATATTTTCAACACCAAACAAGAACTTATTTATTGCGTCATAACTGACTTGCCAATTCGCGATTTTGATATTTTTATTGATGACATCTGCCATCTTATTTTGCCACGCACTTTGTCTATCAACTTCTTTTTGAAACAATTTTATTGTTTGAATAGCTCGAATAGATTCCATAAAATGACTGTTTTCTTTTGCAGAAACGACAATCTGCTCCTCTGATAACTGTCTAAAAGGTCGATAAAATGCAATGCGAATCATCGCGTATAAAAAAACGATGGCTAATACAATCAATGACAATTTAGCGCTATACATAAACATTGCGATCAATGTAACAGCAGCCAACAAACCGTCCAGTAAAGCAGATATTAGCCCTGTTGTTAACATTTCCCGAATGCTCGTTAAAGATCCAAAACGAGAAACAATATCTCCTACATGCCGCTTTACAAAGTAGTCGACAGGTAAGTGAATTAAATGTCTAAAAACATTTGCAGCCATTTGCATATTCAAACTCTGTGATAGCTTAATAATAACAATTTGCCGTATTGAACTAACAACAGTGTCAATAATAAGCAATAAAGAAAAGCCAAATGCTAAAACTAAAAGCAGATTGCCGTCTTTACGTAGTAGCACATCATCTACAACCGTTTGCATAAAGTATGGGCTAGCAAGTGCAAATATTTGTAACATAAGAGAAAGCAGAAACACTTGCACTAAGCTGCGTTTTAATCCGACTATTCGATGCCAAAATTGATTTAATTTTAAGTTGATTTTGCTTTTTGCAACTTTAAAATTTGACGTCGGAGTTAGCTCCAATGCAACTCCAGTAAAAAGTTTATTGACCACGTCGAAATCTAACTTGATCTCACCCACAGCTGGATCATGAATAATAACTTTTTTACCAGCTACTTTTTTTAGGACAACAAAGTGATTGAGCTCCCAATGTAATATGCAGGGCGTATTCAAATTTGATAAAGATTGAGGCTCTAACCTCAGAGCTCGAGGGGATAAACAATAACGTGCAGCTAAATCCATAACTTGTTTTAGAGTTGAACCATGCAACGAAACTGCATGTTCTTGCCTCATTGTAACTAAATCTGTCTCAAATCCGTGGTAGCCTAGAATCATAGCCAAACAAGCAAGACCACATTCAGCAGCTTCAGCTTGTAATATTACGGGAAGCTTTTTCCTGGCTGAAAAATTGAGTAGAGTTTGCGGTTGCTCTATAGACGGCTTATTATTTACACATTCCATTTATATTCTCCCTTTTAGGCTAAGCAGAGGTTCAAATAGCCATTCCATAATACTTCTTGAACTCATACTAATATCTGCTGATAGAGTCATGCCTGGTTTTAGTGAAAAAGTTTGGCCATAAGCTTCAACATTTTGCTGCTCCAATTTCGCTTGGATTCGGTAGACCGGCTCAGATAATTGCAAAGGAGAGTTTTGAATTTCATTTGGCAACAGTATAGTTTCTGATACCTCGGTAACATATCCCCTGTATAGACCGAATTTTTGATATGGAAAGGCATCAAATCTAATTTGTAGCGGCAATTCAGTTTTTAAAAAACCAGCAGACCTTACTGGCACGACCAAAGTAACCTTATTTTCATAATCCTTGGGAAAAATAGTTAGTGCCGGTGTAGATGATGAAACCTGCTGACCTAAAAATACCTGAAGGTTGCTAACGACCCCACTAACAGGGGCGGTCACAACATATGATTTTTGACTTTGTAATTGAACAACCTTAACTTGTATATCGCTTAGTTGCCCTTTTATACCAGCTCTTTCATTCTCTAACTGTTTAGGTAAAGCGGAAATATCAATAAAGAGCTGTGTATTGCTCTGTATGATATTGTTTTGAGCTTTAAGATTATCCTTTATTTCAGTTTGAAACTGTAAACTTTGGGAGTAGTAATTATCATATTGTTGATGGGACATATGACCAGACTCCATTGCATTTCTATATGCTGGTAGTTTGCTCGTCAGTAGATCATGGCGTTGATTTAAAATTGCCTGTTGATCTTTCAATATTTTAATTGTGAGTTCATTTGAAGAGAGCTGTTCTTGTAGCTTCTTCAACTTAACATCGTATAGAAACTGCAAGTCCTGTAAGCGCTCAGTTAAAAATCCTAACTGAAGCTGATATTCTTCTAACAACGCTGTATCTAATACGTGGCCAGTAGACAAGGTCGTTTCATTTTCTATTTCGTAAAGTTCTTCACCTCTTGCCACAAACTGGCCATTGTTCACAAATACATTTTTTACATACCCTGTATTGTATTTAGCATAAACTTTGGTGATACCTGCAGCAGGCTCCAACCAACCAAGCACAGTTTCTTTTCTCGCATATTCGGCTGTAAACAACCAAACAGAAAAGATGGCTAACCATGTTATTAATATAATAATGAAAACACTGAAGATATTTGATGGTAAAACTAATACTTCACCGTGTAGTCGCTGTTGTTGATGATCTACAGCAGCTTGTCGAAATAACCCTGACACCTTAACCCTTTGATACTTTAAATTTCCGTTCCAGATAACAGTATAAGGCTATTGCGGTTAACACTTGGTTAAGGGTTTTGTTTTAGGTCTAAATTTAGACAATAAAAAACCGCGATATACGCGGTTTTTTTATTGAAGTATTTGTCAGCAGAATTATTTATGACGTTTTAGGTCTTCAATAATTCGGATCTGAGCAATCGCTTTGGCAAGCTCCATTGCTGCTTCTGCATAATTTAAATCAGAAGAAGCATTGTTAATGTGCTCTTGAGCACGACGTTTAGCTTCAACAGCTGCTTGCTCATCTAGGTCTTCACCACGTATTGCAACGTCAGCCAAAACGACAATGCCGTCAGGTTGAACTTCTAATACGCCGCCCGATAAGTAAATCAGCTCTTCTTTACCAAACTGCTTAACCAATTTAATCATACCAGGTTTAATAGGTGTAATTAGCGGTGCGTGTCCGTACTGAACACCCAACTCACCTTCAATACCTGTAACCCTGATAGACTCAACTAAACCGGAGAATATTTTTTCTTCGGCGCTGACTACGTCTAAATGAGTTGTCATAGCTGCCATCTTTCGCCTCCGGAAGAATTATAAGCTTTTAGCTTTTTCAACAGCTTCTTCTATTGGACCAACCATATAGAAAGCTTGCTCAGGTAGGTGATCGTACTCACCCGCTAAAATGCCTTTAAAGCCTGCGATAGTATCTTTTAGAGATACATAACGACCAGGTACACTGTTAAATACTTCTGCTACGAAGAACGGTTGAGATAAGAAACGTTGGATCTTACGAGCACGTGCAACTGTTTGCTTATCTTCTTCAGATAATTCATCCATACCTAAGATGGCGATGATATCTTTAAGTTCTTTATAACGTTGTAATACCATTTGTACACCACGAGCGATTTCATAGTGCTCTTGACCAACTACTAACGGGTCTAACTGACGTGAAGTAGAGTCAAGTGGATCGATCGCTGGGTAAATACCCAATGAAGCGATGTTACGTGATAATACAACTGTTGCATCAAGATGCGAGAACGTAGTTGCTGGAGATGGGTCAGTCAAGTCATCCGCAGGTACATATACTGCTTGGATTGAAGTGATTGAACCAGTTTTAGTAGAGGTAATACGCTCTTGTAAAACACCCATTTCTTCAGCAAGAGTAGGCTGATAACCTACCGCAGATGGCATACGACCTAACAATGCAGATACCTCAGTACCAGCAAGTGTATAACGGTAGATGTTATCTACGAAGAATAATACGTCACGACCTTCGTCACGGAATTTTTCTGCCATAGTCAAACCAGTTAACGCTACGCGCAAACGGTTTCCTGGTGGCTCATTCATCTGACCGTAAACCAACGCTACTTTATCAAGTACGTTAGAATCGTTCATTTCATGATAGAAGTCATTACCTTCACGAGTACGCTCACCAACACCAGCGAATACAGAATAACCACTGTGCTCGATAGCGATGTTACGGATAAGCTCCATCATGTTTACGGTTTTACCAACACCAGCACCACCGAATAAACCAACTTTACCACCTTTAGCGAATGGACATACTAAGTCGATTACTTTGATACCAGTTTCTAATAAATCGTTTGAGTTAGCTTGCTCTTCATAGCTTGGTGCTTCACGGTGGATAGACCAACGCTCTTCTTCACCAATAGGACCCGCTTCATCAATTGGGTTACCTAAAACGTCCATGATACGACCCAAAGTTTGTGTACCAACTGGTACAGATACTGGCTCACCAGTATTTACAACTTTAAGACCACGACGTAAACCATCTGAAGAACCCATAGCGATGCCACGAACAACACCACCACCTAATTGCTGCTGAACTTCTATCGTCAGACCAGCGATATCGCCTTCTTCTACTTTCAACGCATCGTAAACTTGCGGTACAGAACCTTGTGGAAACTCAATGTCCACAACCGCGCCGATGACTTGAACGACTAGACCTGAACTCATTATCTTTCCTCTAAATCGTTGCTGCCTTTGCCTAAACTGCCGCTGCACCAGCGACGATTTCACTCAACTCTTGAGTAATCGCTGCTTGACGAGCTTTGTTGTAGACTAATTGCAATTCTTTAATCAGGTTGCCTGCGTTGTCGGTTGCAGCTTTCATCGCAACCATTCGCGCTGCCATTTCTGACGCGACATTTTCAACAACAGCCTGATAGACCTGAGATTCAATATAACGAGTTAACAACTGTTCCAGAATCGCTTCTGCACTCGGCTCGTATATATAATCCCAATTATGTTTTTGTTCGCTAACCTCACCCTTAGGTAAAGGTAAAAGCTGATCGATCGTAGGTGTTTGTGTCATGGTGTTTACAAAATTATTGTAAACCACGTACAAACGGTCGATTTCACCGTCTTCGTATGCCTTAAGCATAACTTGAACAGAACCTACTAAGTCGGTTACTGATGGTTTGTCACCTAAGCCAGACGCTTGTGCAACAATATTGCCACCAAAACTGTCGAAAAATGCGGTTGCTTTGGCGCCAATAACACCAAAGTCAACTTCAACATCTTTTTTACGCCATGCCGCATACTCTTTAATAACGTTCTTAAATACATTCGCATTTAAGCCGCCACAAAGACCACGGTCTGTTGACACAACAATGTAACCTACGCGCTTGATTTCACGTTCTTCCATATAAGGATGCTTATAGTCAGAACTTGCAAGCGCGATATGACCGATCACCTTACGCATACTTTCTGCGTATGGACGAGAAGCTGCCATGCGATCTTGTGCTTTACGCATTTTACTCGCGGCAACCATCTCCATTGCGCTGGTAATTTTTTGAGTGTTCTGAACACTGCCAATTTTACCTTTTATCTCTTTAGCGCCGGCCATTTCTCTTCACTCCGATTAAATTAATCGTAGACTCAGACTATTACCAAGTTTGAGTCGATTTGAATGCTTCTAAAGCAGCTTTTAATTCGCCTTCGATATCAGCGTTATAGTCGCCTTTCTCATCGATTTTAGCCATTAATTCTGCATACTCAGACTGTACATATGAATGAAGAGCTGCTTCGAAATCAAGGATCTTGTCTAATTCTACATCATTCAAGAAACCTTTATCCGCAGCGAACAATGAAACAGCCATTAAACTAACACTTAATGGAGAGTATTGCTTTTGCTTCATTAATTCAGTTACGCGCTGACCGTGCTCTAACTGTGCACGAGTTGCGTCATCTAAATCAGAAGCGAACTGAGCAAAGGCTGCTAATTCACGATACTGAGCTAAAGCTAGACGAATACCACCGCCTAATTTTTTGATGATTTTAGTTTGTGCTGAACCACCAACACGAGATACCGAGATACCAGCGTTAATTGCCGGACGGATACCTGAGTTAAACATGCCAGTTTCTAAGAAGATCTGACCGTCAGTAATTGAAATTACGTTGGTTGGTACGAATGCAGAAACGTCACCCGCTTGAGTTTCAATAATAGGTAATGCAGTTAATGAACCTGTTTTACCTTTCACTTCACCTTTAGTGTACTTTTCAACGTAATCAGCGTTTACACGCGATGCACGCTCAAGTAGACGTGAATGAAGATAGAAAACGTCACCTGGATATGCTTCACGACCTGGTGGACGACGTAATAGTAGAGAAACCTGACGGTATGCAACAGCTTGCTTAGATAAATCATCGTAAACAATCAATGCATCTTGACCACGGTCACGGAAGTATTCACCCATAGTACAACCCGCATATGGAGCTAAGTACTGAAGTGCCGCTGATTCAGAAGCATTTGCTGCAACAATAATAGTGTGCTCTAACGCGCCGTGTTCTTCTAATTTACGAACAACATTTGACAACGTAGAAGCTTTTTGACCAATCGCAACATAGATACATTTAACGCCTGTACCTTTTTGGTTAATGATTGCGTCGATAGCAACAGCTGATTTACCAATTTGACGGTCACCGATGATAAGCTCACGTTGACCACGACCGATTGGAACCATTGAGTCGATTGCTTTATAACCAGTTTGCATAGGCTCATCAACTGATTGACGATCGATAACACCTGGTGCAATTTTTTCTACTGGTTCAAAGCCATCATTTTCAATCGGACCTTTACCGTCGATTGGCTGACCTAGAGTATTAACTACTCGGCCTAATAAACCTGGACCTACTGGCACTTCTAAGATACGACCAGTACCTTTAACTTTACCGCCTTCTTGTAAGTCTGCGTATGGGCCCATAACAACCGCACCAACAGAGTCTCTTTCTAAGTTTAGTGCGATAGCATAACGGCTACCCGGAAGCTCAATCATCTCACCTTGCATCACGTCTGCTAGACCGTGAATACGGATGATACCGTCAGTAACAGATACAATTGTACCTTCGTTACGAGCTTCACTGACGATTTCGAACTTTTCAATACGTTTTTTGATTAGTTCTGCAATTTCAGTGGAATTCAGTTGCATGCTCTTATTCCCCTACGACTGCAAGCTTGTTGCAAGTCGATCCAATTTTCCGCGAACCGTGCTATCAATAACTGTATCACCAGCTTTGATAAACAAGCCTCCAATAATGGACTCATCTACACGACAATTAAGCTTAACTTTTTTGGCTAAACGTTTTTCTAACGATTGAACTAAGTCATCTTTTTGTTTCGACGACAACTCAATGGCAGAAGTCACAGCTACTTCAACTGTTTTTTCGTACTCATTCTTTAGTTCAGAAAATAACGCAGCCACATCAGGTAATAAACTCAAGCGATTATTTTCAGCCATAACTTTGATTAAGTTTTGACCATACTGGTCAAGCTGCTCTTCGCAAACGCCAATAAAAACTTTAGTTACGTCATCTTTACTAGATGAACCTTCTATTAACTGCTTGATAGTTTCATTTTTAGAAACTTCCGCAGCAAACACTAGCATAGCTAGCCAGTTTTCAATTGCATTTTGCTCAACAGCATAATCAAACGCTGCTTTAGCGTATGGTCGGGCAACAGTTGTCAATTCAGACATAATAATTACCCCTTATAATTCCTCAACCAACTGGTCAAGGATATCCGCTTGAGCTTTAGCATCGATAGAACGTGCAATAATTTTTTCTGCACCTGTCACTGCTAATACAGCAACTTGCTCACGTAACTCAGCACGAGCTCTGTTACGTTCTGCTTCTAACTCAGCTTGACCTTGAGCCAAAATCTTTTCACTTTCAGCGCGAGCTTTGTCAGCTGCTTCTTCAATGATAAGAGATTCGCGTTTTTTAGCCTGCTCAATAATAGCTGCAGCTTCATTTTTAGCTTCTTTCAACTTATTAGCTGCTTCTTTTTTAGCTAGCTCTAAGTCTTTTTCAGCTTGTTCTGATGCTGCTAAGCCTTCTTCAATTTGCTTTTGACGAGCTTCAATTGCACCGTTTAGCTGTGGCCAAACATATTTCATTGTAAATACAACGAAAACAAAAAATGCTATCGATTCGCCAATTAGAGTTGCGTTGAAGTTCACAACGACCCCCTTAATAAGTTATCAATGTTTAACAAGAAATAGATACTTAAAGTAATCTTAAACACCAATAACAAATAGCATGTATAACGCGATACCAACACCGATCATTGCGATCGCATCGATAAGACCAGCTACGATGAACATTTTAACTTGTAATTGAGGCGCTAATTCTGGTTGACGAGCAGAAGCTTCTAAGAACTTACCACCTAATAAACCAAAACCAAGTGCTGTACCTAATGCACCTAGACCAATCAAAATTGCAACAGCGATTAATGTCATTTTATTTCTCCAAAAATTTAAATGTTAAAGTTAAAGTTAAAAATTTAGTGTTTTTCACTCATCATGCTTAAATAAACAATTGTAAGCATCATGAATATAAATGCCTGTAACGGAATAACTAATAAGTGGAAAGCAGCCCATACAAAGTGCACTGGTAATTGGTATAAACCAATTGTTGCAATCAATATGAAGATAAGCTCTGCCGCATACATGTTACCGAACAAACGTAAAGCCAACGAAACTGGTTTAGCAATTAACGCAATAGTTTCAAGGATTAAGTTAAACCAATATAACCAAGGCGTATTAAAAGGATGTGCATAAAGTTCTTTTAAGAACCCACCTACACCTTTAATTTTAATTGCGTAATAAATCATTAATGCAAGCACTGAGAAAGATAGACCAAAAGTCATATTTAAATCAGTTGTAGGTACGATCTTGTGGTAAACGTGAGATTGACCCGACTCAATAGTCTGCCAAGAATCACCAGCAATGACAGAACTTAAAGTACCGATCCAATCAACTGGGATCCAGTCCATAAAGTTCATCAAGAATACCCATACAAAGATGGTCAAAGATAAAGGTGCAATAAGCTGACTGCTACCATGGTAGGTATCTTTAACGCTCTTACCAACAAATTCGACAATCATTTCGACCGCACATTGGAATTTGCCAGGAACACCTGTAGTTGCTTTTTTCGCGGCACTGCGAAAAGTAAGAATGAATACGAGGCCTAAGATGATAGACCAAGCTAAAGTATCTATATGCCAAGTCCAAAAACCAGCGTCAGCACAAGCGTAGTTAAAAGACAGACCTTGGTCTGTAAAACACGCTTTGGCGTTGGTTAAATGGTGTTGGATATAGCCCTGAGAAGTCAGAGAATCTCCAGTTGATGCCATTGTTGTTTCCCAATAAAGTTAATGAATAAAAATCGGTGCCAAAACATGCGCTACCAGCGCTATTGCAAAGCCAAAAAACACAAAACCCACTAAAAACAACTGCGATTTTAAGATAATAGCCAGCACTATGCTGGTCAGAATCAACTTGATCGAACATCCTCGATAAAATCGACTCATGGTGGTTTTTAATTGTGTAGCCCCTGCGCTCGAAAATAAAAACATCGCTAAAACAATGTTGGGCAAAATCCCACAACTACCACCCACAAACGAAGACAATGCAGCGTTTTGGTTTTGCATTCCTAAAACTAATAAACTAACGAGAGCGACCATCAAAAACTGAAAACCTATTATTTTACTTGCGGTTACAACGCCCGCTAGGATCAGTTTGTTCAAAATATATAACTCTTTAAATAATTATCTTGCATCATTTGTGCTCAAACGCACAATTCTGAGGCAGAATTTTTGCGCTGAGTATACAGATTTATAGCCGCTTTTCAATATAAACAAACGGTCAAAGCTCAGTTTGTTCAGATCGAATATGATCATATATGATCATTAGGTTAAAAGGCTGTTAAGCTTGTTGTTTTAGCCTTTCAATAATGCCTTCTAATGTATCTAAGTTCGCAAAATTGATAACCATTTTTCCTTTGCCAGCTCGATTGTGACTTATGGTCACGTTTGAACCTATTCGCTCTGACAACTCGTTTTGTAGTGCTTCAATGTCTGGATCTATTTTTTTCTCAGCCTTTTCAACTGGTCCAGCTAATATTTTATTGACGAGCTTTTCAGTTTCACGCACGGTTAAACCTTTTGCAGCAACAATTCGCGCAGCTTCAATTTGCTGTTCACCATTTAGTGCCAGTAAAGTCCGAGCATGACCCATTTCGATATCGCCATGCTCAAGTAAGGTTTTTACTTCGTCTTCCAATCCATTCAGTCTGAGCAAATTGGTGACCGCGGTACGCGATTTACCCACAGCATCAGCAACTTGTTGATGGGTTAATTCAAACTCTCGCATTAAACGCTCTAAAGCTATCGCTTCTTCCATTGCGTTTAAATCTTCACGTTGAATATTTTCAATTAGCGCAATTGCTACCGCGGCTTCGTCTGGAATATCCTTAACCAAACAAGGGATAACATCTAGACCAGCGAGCTGGGCAGCTCGCCAGCGGCGTTCACCGGCTATAATTTCGTATTGTTGCTCACCAACTTGGCGCACAACTATCGGTTGGATAATACCTTGAGCTTTGATTGAGCTGGCGAGCTCATCTAAAGCTTCTGGCGACATGTCTTTACGAGGTTGATATTTTCCGGGTTTTAAAAACTCGACCGGTAATTTACGTAATTCGCCCTTTTGTGCATTTTGAGTTTCTGCTGAATTTTGCTCTGTAGCGCTATTTGCTTCCACCTGACTTTTGGCACTGCTTGTTGCAAGCAAGGCGTCTAATCCGCGCCCTAAACCACGTTTTTTAACCGACATTGAATTTACCTGAAAATGTTTAAGCTACTTGTTTTGTTTTTTGTTTTTCTGCTCGACGGATCATTTCTCCGGCCAAAGCTAAATATGCTCGAGCACCAGCTGATGATTTGTCATAGTACATGACAGGGCTACCAAAACTAGGCGCTTCAGCTAATCTGACGTTTCTTGGGATCACGGTACGATAAACTTTATCACCAAAATGATTTTTTAATTGTTCAGAGACGTCATTAGCCAATCGATTGCGCGGATCGTACATGGTACGCAATATACCTTCAATGGCTAAATCAGGGTTAACAACCGAAGCCAATTTATTGATTGTATCCATCAAAGCAGTTAAACCTTCAAGCGCATAATATTCGCATTGCATTGGTACCAGCACAGAATCAGCAGCGGCCATTGCATTGACGGTCAGCATGTTTAGCGATGGTGGGCAATCGATAATAATAAAATCATATTGATTCTTGTAGTTGGCTAATGCGTTGCGTAGTTTAAGTTCACGAGCAAAACATTCCATCAATTTGATTTCTGCCGCAGTCACATCTGAGTTTGCTGCCACCAGATGATATTTACCACTGGTATCTTGCTCAACAACCTCGTCTAGAGGTTTTTCTTCAATCAATAATTCATATGCTGTTGCAGCAACTTCGTATTTATCAACCCCGCTTCCCATGGTTGCGTTGCCTTGCGGATCTAAATCAATCAACAATACTTTGCGCTTGGTTGCAGCCATTGAAGCAGCTAAATTAACTGCGGTAGTTGTTTTACCAACACCACCTTTTTGATTTGCAATTGCTATGATTTTTCCCATGACCGCCTCACTGTGATTATTCAGAAACTATGTCGACTAAATGGCGTTCTTCTGCCAGTCCTGGAACATTAAGTTTGATGACACGTTCGATTTTAAAACCCGCTGCCAGTTTATCAATTTCTTCCTGCGGATAAACGCCTTTCATTGCAAAAAAGTGACCTTTTTTTCCATCGCCTTGGTCACTGTTTGCTGCTTTGGGTAGATGGTGACACCAACGGAGCATATCTTCAAGTGAAGCAAAAGCTCGACTTAGCACCCCATCAAATGAGTTAACTTGTTGATATTCTTCAACTCTACTTTGAACAGCCGTCACATTGGTTATACCTAATGCAAAAACAGTTTGTTGGATAAACCGAATTCGTTTACCCAAACTATCCAACAATACAAATTCGCAATCAGGCATCATAATCGCCAATGGCAACCCAGGTAATCCTGGGCCTGTCCCCACATCGATATATTTTTGTCCTTTGGGCAAATGTTCAACCAAAGCTAAAGAATCGGCAATGTGGCGGATCATCATATCGCGTGGATCTCGCACTGACGTTAGATTATATGCTTTGTTCCATTTGTCGAGTTGCGCTACTAAATCGAGCAGTTGTGATCTTTGTTGATCACTTGCCGGCAATTTTAGCTCAGCTAAAACCTGCTGTAGTTGATTAGCCAATTGTGACATTAAGCACTTTTCCTCAACAAACCTTGTTTTTTCAAACACACTAGCAACAACGAAATTGCGGCAGGTGTTATACCAGAAATACGCGATGCTTGCCCAATTGTTTCTGGCTTAAATTCTTTTAACTTGGCGATAACTTCGTTTGATAACCCAGAAACTTGTGAATAATCAAAATCTTCTGGTAATCGAGTGTTTTCGTTGCGCATGGTTCGATCAATTTCGTCTTTTTGACGTTCAATGTAACCCGCGTATTTAACTTGAATTTCAACTTGGTCACCAGAGGCTTTATCCGCCAGACCAGGACCTAACGAGTCAATCGACATCAATTTTTCGTAAGTTATTTCTGGTCGACGCAATAACTCTTCAAGCGAGTGCTCGCGCTGTAACGGATTTTTAGTCATTGAGTTGACGGCTTGCAAACCTGGATGTTTACTGTGTACCCAAGTTGTTTTGAGTCGTTGTTTTTCTTGCTCAATGTTTTCAAGTTTATTGTTATAAAAAGCCCATTGTTCGTCAGTAATTAAACCAACATTTCGACCCGCTTCAGTTAAACGAAGATCTGCGTTGTCTTCACGTAACAACAATCGATATTCTGCTCGGCTGGTGAACATTCGATACGGTTCTTTGGTACCTAAGGTTGTTAGATCATCAACAAGCACGCCCATGTAAGCTTGATCACGTCTGATCACAAATGGATCTTTTTCAAACGCAGCTAACGCAGCATTGCTTCCAGCTAACAAGCCTTGAGCGCCCGCTTCTTCGTATCCGGTTGTGCCGTTAATCTGTCCGGCAAAAAATAGTTTTTGAATGAATTTGGTTTCAAGTGTTTGTTTTAGATCACGTGGGTCAAAAAAGTCGTACTCAATTGCATAACCTGGGCGAGTTATGTGCGCATTTTCCATGCCTTGAATTGAATGAACTAAGTTAACTTGCACATCAAACGGTAAACTGGTTGATATACCATTTGGATACAACTCATGAGTTGTTAAACCTTCAGGCTCAATAAATATTTGATGCGATGTTTTATCCGCAAAACGAACAATTTTATCTTCAATCGAAGGGCAATATCTTGGGCCTATACCTTCGATAACCCCAGAATACATTGGTGATCTATCCAAACCGCCACGAATAATATCATGGGTTTGTTGATTTGTGTGAGTGATATAGCAAGGAATTTGTTGCGGATGATCAGATTGTTTACCCATAAACGAGAAAACGGGTGCTGGATCATCACCTGGTTGTGCTTGCATTTTAGTAAAATCAACCGTTCTAGCATCAATGCGCGGAGGCGTGCCGGTTTTTAACCGCCCAACTCTGAAAGGTAACTCACGTAAGCGGTTTGCTAGTGCGATTGAAGGTGGATCGCCTGCTCGGCCACCACTGTAATTTTGTAAACCTATATGTATTTGCCCACCTAAAAAAGTACCTGTGGTCAACACAACTGATTTGGCAAAAAACTTCAAACCCATTTGGGTTACAACCCCTACAACTTGATCTTGTTCAACAATTAAATCGTCACAAGCTTGTTGGAAGATTTTTAAATTCTGTTGGTTTTCAAGCGCTTGTCTTACTGCTGCACGGTATAACTGCCGATCTGCTTGAGCACGAGTTGCTCTTACAGCGGGTCCTTTACTTGAATTTAGTGTTCTAAATTGAATCCCACCTTTGTCGGTTGCTTTTGCCATTAAGCCACCAAGCGCATCAATTTCTTTAACTAAATGCCCTTTGCCAATGCCGCCAATAGCGGGATTGCATGACATTTGGCCTAAAGTTTCAATATTGTGGGTCAACAATAAGGTATTTGCGCCGATCCGCGCTGCTGCCATTGCTGCTTCAGTTCCAGCATGACCACCACCAACTACAATGACATCAAAATTTTGTTCAAAAGAATGCATATACACCTGTCTTACGTCGATCCCAAAAAAGGGCGGCTATTTTATAGCCAAAGCATTTTTTTGGAAATCACTTTATAAAAATATATATATTTATATATAGATCTTTATTGTTACTGTTATTACTGAAGCCTTTTTCTGTGGGTAACCAAAAAAAAGCCTTAATGATCATTCAATTACAGATTGAATAATAAGTGATCATGATTTGATCAAGGTTTGATCAACTTGCAAATAAGATCGTCATTTATCCACATGCCGATCTTACACCAAATTTTATCCTTTAGTTGATCAAAGTTTATTCGCTTGATATTCAGTGTTTATCCACATCGAGATCTTTTTTCAACACCTAATGTGGATAACTTGTGATCTTGTAGTGATCAAACTCTGATCAAGCTTTGATCAAATTATGATCAAGCCGATGAATACTGACTTGCTACATTTCGTTTAAATTTTCAGCAATTACTAGTTTAACTTAATTTTGTTTAAAAAATAACCTACATCCACTGGTTAATAAATAAACTGTTATTTGACGTTAATCCTGTTATTTGTTTAGTTAATTAGAATGATCCAAAAGGCTTTTTGCGGTATATACTGGGCTAAAATGTCAGTTAAATGGTTTAGTCAAAAATAGGGGCCGTGTTAAATGTATCGAACCAATTCAGGTTTCAGTCATGAACAGAAAGATAAACTAGGTGTTTTGTTGGTTAACTTGGGCACTCCAGATCAACCTGAAAAGCAGGCGCTTAGAAGATACCTGAAAGAATTTTTGTCTGATCCTCGAGTCGTGGAAGTCCCTAGAGCTATCTGGTGGTTTATATTAAATGGCGTTATTTTAAATTTTCGTCCTGCCCGTTCAGCTAAAGCTTATAAAACAGTATGGACAGATGAGGGTTCACCTTTATTAATCCATACCAAAAAGCAGGCTGAAAAATTGCAAACACAGTTAACCGAACAATATGGTGATGGCGTGATGGTTAAGTTTGCAATGCGTTATGGTAATCCTAGTATCACTAATACGATCGACGATATGCTAAATGCAGGTGTTCGAAAATTACTGGTTTTACCTTTATACCCGCAATATTGTGGAGCGACGACCGCTTCAACTTTCGACGCAATTGCAGCTGATTTTACTAAACGACGTTGGTTGCCAGACTTCAGATTTATCAGCCACTACCATGATAATCCACTATATATTAAGGCACTTGCTGATAAAGTTCGCCAACATTGGCAACAACATGGTCAAGCACAAAAACTATTGATGTCGTATCACGGTATTCCAAAACGTTATTTAACTAAAGGCGATCCATATTATTGTGAATGCCATAAAACCAGTCGTTTACTTGCAGAGGAATTGGGTTTAAATAAAGAGCAATATTTAACTTGCTTTCAAAGCCGTTTTGGTCGAGAAGAATGGTTAAACCCCTATACTGATGAAACGCTAAAAGCTTTGCCGCAGCAAGGCATTAAATCTGTAGATGTGGTATGCCCTGGTTTTAGCGCTGACTGTTTAGAAACCATCGAAGAAATTGGCGAAGAAAATCGCGAGTATTTTATTCAAGCTGGCGGTGAAACTTATCATTATATTGAGGCACTTAATAGTGACCAGCAGCATATCCACGTTTTGGCAAACTTGGTTGCTGATAATATAGCTGGTTGGTCGGTTAATTTTGCTCAACCACGGCAAAGGTCAATTGAATATAAAAAAGTATCAGGTTAAATAGTTATCCTTGTTAATTTTTAGTTATCTTTTATTTTAAATTAGTTTGAATGACTTTAAGGGGCAAAATAAACTTCGAATTATATTTCTATTTGCTGGATTTTTAACCGGGAATCATGTTTAATGCGCGCCCTTTGTTGAACATTATGAAAACGTTTTAACGGTTGTAGTCTATGCCCTTAAGCACTGTAAAGAAATACTCTCTTTTCGCATTAACATGGCCATTATTTATTGATATGGCTTTGCACTTTTTTACTGCGGCAATGAACACTTTTATGATTGGCCGTATTTCTTCTCAAGGCGTCGCGGCGCTTGCTATTGGCAACCAGGTTTTCCAGCTCTCTATTACTGTGTTTAGTTTTGTAACCATAGGTGCCAGTGTTGTATTAACTCAGTATTTAGGTGCAAACAATAAAACCATTGCGCGGCAAGTGGTTTATTCTTCAATAGGTTTTAATTTATTTGTTGGTTTGGTTGCTGCATTGACCATTATTTTTGGTGCCGACAAAATTGTTCACTTAATGAATTTACCAGAACATTTGCACCAAGACGGCAAAATTTATCTACAAATTATTGGCTTATGTTTATTGCCTGAAGCGATAGGTTTATGTTTGGCTGCAACAATACGTGCGCATGGTTTTACCCAACAAGCTATGTGGGTCACCTTAATCATGAACTTAATTACTTTTGTTGGTAATTTATTGTTGTTGTATGGGTGGTTTGGTATTCCTGAGTATGGTGTGGCTGGGGTTGCAATCAGTACCGCGGTTGGTCGCGTGGTTGGTATGCTTATTTTGGCTGGGCTTGTGGTTAAATACACGGGTATTCATATTTACATTAAACCGATTCTAAAGCCGAAAAAGCATTTATTAGCTAAGGTATTTCATATAGGTTTGCCGGCAGCGGGTGAGAATTTATCTTGGATGCTGCAGTTTATGTTAATTACTTCGTTTGTTGCTTTAATGGGTGAAAAAGCATTGGCGGCGCAAACTTATTATTTCCAAATTTGTACTTTTATTTTGTTGTTTAGTTTGTCTATTGGTTTGGCTAACGAAATTATTATTGGCCATATGATAGGCGCGAAACAAATTGAGCAGGCGAGGGCGCAGTTGTTTAGAGCCTTGAAGTTAGGTTTTGTTTTAACTGCCATTACCGCAGGGGTCGTTTCATTTACAGGCCCTAGCTTTATTGGTCTGCTCACCCAAGACCAAGCTGTTATTAGTTTAGTTAGCCAGTTATTTATCATCACGTTATTTATGGAACCTGGCCGCACTTTTAATTTAATTGTGATTAATGCGTTGCGGGCAACCGGTGATGCAAGATTTCCTTTGTACGTAGGTGTCTTGTCTATGTGGGGTATAGCTGTACCCCTTTCATATTGGTTGGGTATTGTGCTGGATTATGGTTTGGTTGGTGTTTGGGTTGCGTTGGCTATTGATGAATGGACTCGTGGTTTGTTGATGTTTTGGCGTTGGCGTAGTGGGCGTTGGCAATCTAAGTCGTTTGTGTCGGCTTAGTTTTAGTTCAAAGTTATGAGTAAAGCGCGACTAAATGGTGCAAGTTAATCCATAACGTGATTGGAGAATTTCTCACAAAAGCGCTTTGAACTCGTCCATGAGACGCTCGCACAAGATGTCCCTATCTTGTGAAGTTTTGTTCGAAACACTCCCAATCACCTTATTTTCTTTGGTGTTGCTGCTGTATTTATTGTGCTAAATCTTTTGAAGTTTCTTTCGAAACTCTCCAATCACCATATTTTCTTTAGTGTGACGGTTGGCACTCAAATTTTCTGCAGGCCAGAATTGCCAGCTGCAAATAAATTGGTGCAAAATAAAATGCAAATTAGTACTAAATAAGCTTTCATATTTTATCTTTCCACTGTTCAGATAATGGTCTTATATCAATATCTGGTTTAGGTACATTCACATCAAAATCACCATATACTAACCAATCTGGAAAGTACGGGTTAGGCTCAGGTTTAAAACCACACTGGCGATATGCTATCGCGGCGACTGCTGATAAAGGCATAGATAACCAACCAATTTCGAGACCGTCATGGACGCTATCGTTAAAATGAGTTACATGTGATTTTATGGCTTTTTGCATGGTTAGCGAGAAACGCTCTTTGTTATTGGCAACTATCGCTAACATTAAATCTGCAAATGGCAGCATTACATTGTATACCAGCGAGCGTTTTATCACGGGTATTTTGTCAGGCTGAGAGGTATCAGCCACGGCCTGCACTAAGTTTTTTAAATTCGCTTGAGGGTTAAAAAAGCCTTTTAACAAATCACAATACGCATGCATAAAAGGTAATTTTGTTCCTTCTGCTTTGGGGTGAATAAAGTCTCTGGCTTCATATTGCATTAAATTAGCCAGCGCAGCTTGGTCATTAAATATAATTGCTAAATTGAGCGCGTCTTGCCAATCGTGTACATCACTCCAGTTCAGCATTTTTTTACCTGGTAAAGCAATATCCAAATCCTGCAGGGAAAAACTATGCACTTTGCCTGGGTTTAACACCCAATAAAAATGTGCTTGTTTAGCAATATGCGCCTGATAAAGCCAATATACTATGGTCTCTTTCGGTTTATTGGCTAACCAGGCTGCTGCTGCACAGCCGAAAAAATCATTGCCATCAGCATATATTCTTTGTGGTGCTTCAATTAAATAGCGCTTTCTGAGCTCTTCACCATTAAAAACCCTGCCTTTTCTTTCAGATCTATTTTTATAACACCAGTCTGCGTTCAGTTTAGTTTGAAAATGTTGCATTAAAACTCCATAGGGCCTTGAGCATAGCGAGTATATTCGACTTCAGGTAAAACATTCCCGTTGTATCAAATTTTTGTTTAATGACAGTGTAATCAATTTTGTTGTTGTGTGTCCTTATTTCATTAATAGTGTGTTGCAGATCATCAACCTCCTGCCGATAGATAGGGTCGCTAGAATATTAAGCTGAATCATGACTATCACATTAAAAAGTAGGCTCTCATTCGGCTACTCTGTTGTAGTCAACGAGTTGGTTTTTTAAATCTCGTAAAAATTATCTAAGGTGTAAATTTCTAACAAGTATGCAAATTCACAAACTTTAGTTAGTAGTTGTGGATAAATGCTTTACACTTGTCGCTAATTCAACTTCGGTTATATGTGATTTTTCACGATAGTTGAAAGTAATAGTTTGCAGACATTAAAGGTGGTAGAGGTTAATTTAGAGCAAAATTTCTTTTTCAGGGATGAAAAAGCGAAGCTTACATGGACGTACTTGCTGCGGTTTTGCGATAATTAACCTCTACTGCCTGCCGATACTTGCAGTTGGCACCTATCTTTTTTATACCACTGAAGAGTTTAAATGACAGATCAAATCAGTTTTGCCGAGCTTAAATTAGCCGAACCAATATTACGTGCAATAGACGCCAAAGGTTATACAACCGCATCGCCCATCCAACAAAAAGCTATACCTTTCATTATGGCGGGTAAAAATGTAATGGCGGCGGCACAAACGGGTACGGGTAAAACCGCCGGATTTACCTTACCTATTTTGCACAAATTATTAACCAGCAATAAAAGCACCAAACAAGCAGGTAACCAAGTCAGGTGTTTAATATTAACCCCAACTCGAGAGCTTGCGGCGCAAGTGGCTGACAACGTAGCAACTTATGCTCAGTTCACCAAAATAAAATCTGTTGTGGTATTTGGTGGGGTAAAAATTAATCCACAAATGCAAAAATTACGTGGTGGCGCCGATATATTGATTGCTACGCCAGGTCGTTTGCTCGATTTGTATCAACAAAATGCGCTTAAATTTGATGATTTAGAAGTATTAGTACTAGACGAAGCTGATCGTATGTTGGACATGGGCTTTGTGCGCGATATTGAAAAAATCGTTAAACTTTTGCCAGCACAAAGACAAAATTTATTATTCTCAGCAACTTTTTCAGCCGACATTCGCCAGCTAGCTAAACAAGTAATTGGCCCTGCAACGGAAGTTTCGGTAAATACCGAAAATAGCACCACACATTTGGTAGAGCAGTCGCTTTATTCGGTGGATAAAAACAATAAAACTGCTTTGTTAATAAAACTAATAGAACAGCAAAAGTGGACACAGGCAATTGTATTTACCCGCACTAAACATGGTGCAAATCGAGTTGCGCGCAAATTAACTCAACAGATGATTAATGCAGCGGCTATTCATGGAGATAAAAGCCAAGGGCAACGTACTAAAGCATTGGCTGGTTTTAAAGCAGGCGAAATACGTATTTTAGTTGCAACTGATATTGCCGCGCGTGGTTTAGATATTCATCAATTACCACAAGTAGTCAATTTTGATTTACCACATGTTGCTGAAGATTATGTGCATAGAATTGGCCGCACAGGTCGTGCAGGAGCTACCGGCCATGCGGTGTCGTTAGTTTGTGCAGATGAAATTGATCAACTTATTGCAATTGAAAGATTAATTGGCAAAAAGATTAAACGTTTTGAACATCCGAAATTGCCTGCGCAAAATTTATTGCCTGAAACACCGGAAGATCCAAAACCATTAAAAGCAAAAAAACCTAAGAAGCCGAAAAAAGCCAAAGCGCAAAATGAAACTGAGCAAGGGCAGAGCAGAGCGAACTCGGGAGAAAATCGTCGCAAAGCAAAACCTAAAACTGATAATGCTCGACGAGGTAAAGCTGAACAAAAAAATAAAACTTCAGACAAAACATCGGCTAGATCTGCAGGTCAGAAACGTGCAAATAACTCTACTAGAGCAAATAACAATGCCGACAGTTTTGTTGGTCGTAAACGAGTTAAACAGACCGATGCTCAGTCTCATAGTGCAGATCCTTATGCGAAGTCGTTAGCGGATAAACCACAAACTTCGTCAAGCGCTGAAAATAACAGCAATGGCAAACGCCGCCCGTCAGGTCGAAGGTTTTCTATTAAACAAGGTGACTAGTGCTACGCTGTAAAAGGCATGAAGTGTGTTAGATTGTCTTGATTAAGTCTATAAAATCTCATTTTGATATATATCGAAATGAGATTTTCCTGTATGAGGCAAGTTTAACTCTTAATAACTATTTAGCTAATAGGTTGTTATTAATAATAAAATTATTTATGTTCATTGAGCTGGTTGCTTGCATTCTACTAACTAAAGATAAAACTGCTGTTGTTTAAGTTGGCATATTCATAACTGTCATGCAGTAGCTTGGATTGCATATTTTTCTTTGAAGCATGAATGCCAGCTGCTACCAATAAAGGCAAATAATGATCAGGCCGCGGATGCGCCATCTGCATATGTGGGTTTAACTGATAGGCATTAGCTAATGCGGCTAAGTTATTTTCAGCAACTTGTTGCTGTAGCCAATGGCTAAATTCGACTGCCCAACTTGATGTTTTTCCAGTTAAACTCAGCCTAGATAAATTGTGGGTTGCACTACCTGAACCAATAAAAATAATACCTTGTTCAGCTAAGGGCGAAAGTTTTTTACCCAATTGTACATAAGCAGACATATCTTCACCCGGATTAAACCCAGTTAATACAGGCAAACTCATAGCTAATACAGGCAATTGTCCATTTGGATTTGTCAGTTTTAATACAGTCCAAGCACCATGATCTAACCCTTGTTTAACAACCGAGAAGTCAATTTTACCCTTGGCTAAAACATCGCTCACAGAGTCAGTTAACCACTGCGGTTGTTCAGCTTGATACTCTTGTTGGTATAACTCAGGTTCAAAGCCGCCAAAGTCATTTATGCTGGATAAAGTGCCTGTTGCGCTAATGCTGAGTTGTTTGGTTATCCAATGTGGCGACATAATCACAATCGCTTTTGCTTTGGTAAGCAACTCTGTTGTGGCTAAGTTTTGCAAAAAATCATTGGCAGGATGCGCCTTTAGTATTCTATTTGGCGCACCATGAGATAAAAATAAACTGGCGGTTTTACCCATATTGATTGCTCGCTGCTAAAAAGCTGTTGATACCACCAGTTTAATAACTATAAACAGCTAAACAATATGGCTTATATGTATAACACTGTTGCTTAAGCAGTAACACTAAACTTGATATCAGAGATCAGGTTATCTAACCTGTGTATGTTAATTGCACTTACCTATATGGGTATTGGCCATTTGCTCGTGCGATAAAATATCTAAGTCTTCAACAAATAATAAATAACCGTCTTGTGGATCAAATTGAATAAAAATATCTGTCGGCAAACTTGTTGGTTGTTGTTCAGTTTTGTAACAACCACCATTAACACTGGCTAACAACCTACCTCGGCCTTTTTTGCCCGTTTGTTCGTACTGGCTAATGAGTTGCTGGCGTTGTTTAAATTGTGCTGCGTCTGCTGCTGTTAGTTTTAAAATAATCACTTGTTGATTATCTTGCAGGCTATTCTGTAAAGCTGTCGGTAGTTGATTGTGCTTTTGAGAGAATTCTTGCACTTCAACAAAATAGATATCTTGAATATCTAACTGATTATCCGCTGTTTGGTAACCCAGCTCTAATTGCACATTTCCTTGTTTTATTTGGAGGTTTTTATCGCTACGAATTGCTACTCGAATATGCTCAGCGGGTGCTTGCAAAGGGCTGGCATTTCTAAGTTTGTATAAGGTTTTAAGTGGAATACTGCTACAGGCCGTAGCGGTTAATAGCAGTAGTAAAATTGATAGGTATTTCATTGGCTGTCCATAGTGTTATTTGTGAGGTTGAATAACATAGAGCGCTGGAACAGCCAAAAGTTGCAAATGGAATTTTATTTCCCAATACAAAAACTACTAAATATCCGCCCTAATAAATCATCGCTGCTAAATTCGCCGGTTATTTCATTTAAAAATTGTTGAGCTAAACGTAATTCTTCAGCCAGCAATTCACCCGCGTGCATTTCTTGTAGTTGGTATTTACCGTTTTCCAAATGTTCCACAGCACGGTTTATTGCATCTATATGGCGGCGGCGGGCTAAAAACTGTCCTTCGGTTGAGGCTTGGTAACCCATTATTTTTTTCAAATGTTCGGTTAGGTGTTGCATGCCTTCGCCGGTTTTTGCCGATAAACGAATAATCGGGTAGGGGGTCGCATCTGCAAAACCATGTGTTTCTCCGCTTTGGTCGGCTTTGTTACGAATAACCGTTACCCCAACTGCTTTATCGCCCAAGCGGGTAAAAAACTCTGGCCAGTCTTGTTCAACTGCGTGTTTGCTTTCTGTGCTGTCTACCATTAATAAAATGCGATCAGCTTGTTCTATTTCTTGCCAAGCGCGCTCTATGCCTATTTGTTCTACTTCATCTGGGCTTTCACGCAAACCCGCTGTGTCGATAATATGCAGCGGCATGCCATCAATGTGGATATGCTCGCGTAACACGTCACGAGTTGTGCCAGCTATGTTGGTAACAATTGCGGTTTCTTTGCCGGCTAACGCGTTTAGTAAGCTAGATTTACCCGCGTTTGGTTTACCTGCTATCACCACACGCATACCATCTTTTAACAAGGCGCCTTGGCGTGCTTGCGCCAGTACATTGCTGGTTGAGTCGATAATCTTGAGTAGATCACTTTCAATTTTTCCATCTGATAAAAAGTCGACTTCTTCTTCTGGAAAATCAATTGCTGCTTCTACATAAATGCGCAAGTGGATAATTTCCTCTGACAAGGCATGTATGCGTTTGGAAAACTCACCTTGTAAAGTTTGTAATGCACAACGTGCTGCTTGCTCTGAGGATGATTCAATTAAATCTGCTATCGCTTCGGCTTGGGCTAGATCTAGCTTATCATTTAAAAATGCCCGCTCTGAGAATTCACCTGGATTGGCCAAACGCACGCCTTTTATCGTGACTACTTGCTGGAGTAATAAGTCGAGGATTACTGGGCCGCCATGCCCTTGTAGTTCGAGTACGTCTTCACCAGTAAATGAATTTGGTCCTTTAAAGAATAGGGCTATGCCTTGGTCTATTACTTGGCCGTTGAGGTCGTAAAATTTTAAATACTCTGCTTGGCGAGGTTTAAGTTGTTTTTTGACCAATTGCTCAGCAACTGTTGTGGCTAAACTGCCGGATATTCTAATTATACCTACACCACCACGACCGGGCGCGGTAGCAATTGCAGCAATTGTATCTTGATTTAGCATATTAAACCTTTTTTGTTCAGAGTACGTCTGTGAGCATAGCAAGCAGCTAGCATTTTAATTATCGCAAAATCGCTGTAAATACTTCCATGTACGCTCGCAAACGTCGTCCCGGACGTTTGAAGTTTTGCTCCTAATTATAACGCTATCTGCTTTAGTTGTTTTGCCGTTTTGTACAACATAATTTGGCTATAACTGAATTGGATGTTGTCTTTAAAATGTACTTATGAAATTGAATCTCACGACATTTTTTGTCCTACATTCAGATGGTAGATTATGTTTTTAGTAAATTAGTTTTCTATTTACAAACTAATAGCAGATAACAAAAACGGGCATCAACGCCCGTTTTTAAAGCTATTAATTTAAAGCGAAGTGGTTATTTTAAACCCTTTTTCTCCATCGCTTTATTAATCATCAACATTTGCACAATTGAAATAATGTTGCTGACTAACCAGTATAAAACTAGACCTGCCGGGAACCATAAAAAGAAGAAGGTAAAGGCAACAGGCATATACTGGAAGATTTTCTGCTGTACCGGATCTTGCATTGGTGTAGGTTGTAATTTTTGCATTACAAACATACTTGCACCCATCAAGATAGGTAATACGTAAAATGGATCTTGTTGCGATAAATCGTGGATCCACAACGCAAATTCAGCATGGCGCAATTCAACACTTTCAACAAATACCCAGTATAAAGCTAAGAAAATTGGCATTTGTAAAAGAATTGGTAAACAGCCACCCATAGGGTTAACTTTTTCTTTGCGGTATAACTCCATCATAGCTTGTGAGAACTTTTGTCTATCTTCGCCATAACGGTTTTTCAGTTCAGTTAACTTAGGTTGTAGTTGGCGCAATTTCGCCATTGAGGTGTATTGTTTTTTGGTTAAGCCGTACATTAAACCTTTCACAATAATAGTGATAAGGATAATTGCCACACCCCAGTTACCAACTAAGCCGTGTAAGAATTGCAATAGGTGGAATAACGGCTGTGATAAAAACCATAAGATACCGTAGTCAACGGTTAAGTCTAAGTTATCCGCTAGCTCTGATAACTTATCTTGATGTTTAGGTCCTGCATATAAAGTAGTTGTTAAGCTTGCAGTTTGCCCAGGTGCAACTTGGACTGCTTCACCTTTATAGCGCATCAAAACTTTACCGCCACTTAATGCTTTGGTCGAAATTTCAATGTTTTCATTTTCTTGTGGAATAAATGCGGTTACAAAGTAGTGTTCGATCATTGAGATCCAACCGCCTGTGGATGCCACTCGTAAATTTGAATCTAAGATATCGTCAAAATCGATTTTCTCGTAGCTTTCATTATGAGTTGAGTAGGCTGCACCGTGGTAGGTTGGCATCATCATTGAGCTTTGTGCTTGTGCTGTATTTTGTTTTAGCTGGGCAAATAATTGCACATTTTTCACAGCATCGGATGTGTTACTAACATCAAATCGAATTTGAATATCATGCTCACCTTGACGGAACACAAATACTTTTTTAACGGTTAAACCTTGGTTGTTTTTAAAGCTGATTGGCACTTCTAAAGTATCGCCTGACATTTGGTAGTCGGTTTGTGCCGCTACGTATAAAGGTCGACCTTTCGGGCTTGCATCTGGCCCATGTGCACCAGTTAAGCCTGATTGTGCATGGTATAAATCAGCGCCTTGTTCAACTAACAAAGGATAAGCTTCAGAACCATCTTTCTCTTTAGCAAACTGAAGTAGATCTAGCTGAACAATATCGCCACCTAGTAAATCAATTTTTGCTTTTACCGTATCTGTTGTCACGGTAATAAAGTTGCTACCTGTAGCGATAGACTCTATTACACTTTGTTCTGCAACGGGCACGTCTGCTGATACTTGTACTGGTTTTTGCTCAACCTGTTGGGTTGTGCTCTCTGCAGTGATAGGTGCCACGGGTTGAGGTGCATGGTCTATTTGCCATTGGTTCCATAATAAAAAGGTAACCAAAGCTAAACCTATCAATAGAAAACTTCTTTGCGATTCCATAGAACTCTATTTCTCTTTGTTTTTTGATTTAGGGACAGGATCATACCCGCCAGACGAAAACGGATGACATTTTATAACGCGTTTGACCGTTAACCAACCACCAATACGCACTCCATGACGATTAATTGCTAAAATTGCATAATTTGAACAGGTTGGATGAAAACGACACCTTGGTCCAAGTAGCGGACTTAAGGTTAATTGATATAACCTAACTAGGCTATAACAAAATTTTCGAGCTAGTTTTTGAACTGACGTTGGATTTTTTTCCATGTGTAGTTTAGCTCGTGACGTAATTGTTCGTTGGTCGCGTTTGCAATACCTTGTTTGCCGATAAAGACAAGATCGACATTATTCAAACTGTGTTGATTTAGCCTAAAGTATTCTCTAACGACTCGTTTTACCTTATTGCGCTCGGTTGCAAACTTTGCTTTCTTTTTTGAAATAGTAAAACCAATACGTGCGCCAGCAAGTGAATTTTTTGCAGCAAGAATAGTGTAATAACGACAAGAGAATTTTTTCGGGCGGGCGTCGAAAACGCTTTGGAAGTCGGCGGGAGTGAGGAGTCTCGACTCCCGCTTAAACGGAAAAGTTTTCACGTAATATTACGCGCTTAAAACTTTACGTCCTTTAGCACGGCGACGAGCTAAAACTTGACGACCGTTTTTTGTAGCCATACGAGCACGGAAACCGTGACTACGCTTACGCTTTAAATTGCTAGGTTGAAATGTACGTTTCATTGCAATAATTCCGATTAATCTAAAAATTGTGCCTGCCGGCACGGCCTTATAAGGGGCGCGAACTATAGCAAAATTAATCCTCCCATACAAGTATTATGCAGATGATCTTTAGTGTTTTTGGATAACTTTGTTTTATCGGCCATTTTATCCACATTTTTGGTCAAATTGGCAAAAGAGTTATTGAAAATAGCTTCGAATAGAACAAAAAAGAATTAAAAAACATTGTACATAAAATCAATTGGTTATGAAAAATATCGGGTGGTTTTTACCTTTTGTTATTTGTCAATATTGAACTTGTGGATAAAATTTGATGAGATCCACCGTCCAATAAATAAGTGGAGAAGTTCCTTGAGCGAATCGCTATGGCAGGCGTGTTTAGATAATTTACAGCGCGAACTGCCCTCACAACAATATAATATGTGGGTTCGTCCATTACAGGTCCAAGCTTTAAACCAAGATTTGATATTATATGCACCAAATAAATTTGTATTAGATTGGGTGCGTGATAAGTATGTTGACCGTATCACTGAATTGCTAAAGGAATTGGCAGGGGATAACTCTCCGAATTTAAAAATGGAAGTCGGGTCAAAACCGGTCGCACCAATTGCAAATCCAAAACTTGAGTTAGGCAACAAACCTGCGGTTAATCAACATGCGTCAGCACCACAGCAAAATCACGGTGGTCATGCGTTTAATTCACAGGTAGCAAACCCTGCGCAAATTGGCCAAACACCACCGAGCTTGCGTTCTAACTTAAGAGAAAACTACACCTTTGATAATTTCGTTGAAGGTAAATCTAACCAATTAGCACGTGCCGCGGCTACTCAAGTTGCAGATAACCCTGGTACAGCATTTAACCCACTATTTTTATACGGTAGTACGGGTTTAGGTAAAACTCACTTAATGCATGCAGTTGGTAATGAAATTCGTCAGCGTAATCCGGATGCAAAAATCGTTTATATGCATTCAGAGCGTTTCGTGCAAGACATGGTTAAAGCTATTCAAACCAATTCAATTGAAGACTGGAAACGCCATTACCGTTCAGTTGATGCATTGCTGATAGACGACATTCAATTTTTTGCTGGTAAAGAACGTTCACAAGAAGAGTTTTTCCATACCTTTAATGCTTTGTTAGAAGGTAACCACCAAGTTATCTTAACCAGTGATAGATACCCGAAAGAAATCGATGGCGTTGAAGAAAGACTTAAATCTCGTTTCGGCTGGGGTTTAACTATTATCATAGAGCCACCTGAGTTAGAAACACGCGTAGCAATTTTGATGAAAAAAGCGCAAGAGTCTAATTTTGACCTTCCGCATGAAGTGGCATTTTTTATCGCCAAGCGATTGCGTTCTAATGTTCGAGACTTAGAAGGTGCGTTGAACCGAGTAATTGCCAATGCTAATTTTACCGGTAAAGCTGTCACAATAGACTTCGCTAAAGATGCGTTGCGCGATATGCTCGCATTACAAGAAAAACTCGTTACAATAGATAACATACAAAAAACTGTCGCTGAATATTATAAAATTAAGCTGGCAGATATGTCGTCTAAGAGTCGTAGTCGCAGTGTAGCTCGACCACGGCAAATTGCCATGGCACTATCAAAGGAATTAACAAACCATAGTTTGCCTGAAATTGGAGCGGCTTTTGGTGGACGTGATCATACAACTGTATTACACGCTTGCAGAAAAGTCGTTGAGCTAAGAGAAAAGAATCATGATATAAAAGAAGACTTTTCTAACTTAGTTCGTACACTTTCTTCGTAAAGATTGGATAATAAAAATATGAAATTTTCAGTTAGTCGAGAAGATATACTTAAGCCGTTGCAACTTGCAACAGGTACTGTCGAACGCCGCCATACATTACCTATATTATCGAATGTGTTATTGGATATTAATGATGGGGTGCTTTCAATAACGGGAACAGACTTAGAGGTTGAATTAGTTGCTTCTGTTGAGCTGGTTCAAGCTTCAGACGATGGTCAAATCACAGTTCCAGCAAAAAAGTTATTTGATATCTGTAAAGGGTTAAGTGATTCGGCATTGATCGAGTTTTCGCTAACTGATAACAAGTTACAAATTAAATCAGGTAGAAGTAAGTATTCACTTTCTACTTTACCCGCAAAAGACTTTCCAAATCTTGAAGAGTGGGCCAGTGAAATTAATTTTGCAGTAAAACAAAAAGATCTAAAAACTATGATAGATCGCACTGCATTCTCAATGGCAAATCAAGATGTGCGCTATTACTTAAATGGCATGTCGTTGGAAACTTCTGGCAATCAAATCCGTTGCGTGACGACTGACGGACATAGACTAGCTTTGATGCGTTTAGATTTAGAAAGCGAGTCGTTAGACGAAAGCCAAGTTATTATCCCACGTAAAGGTGTAACTGAAATAAGCCGTTTAATTGAAGAATCTGATGATAATGTTTATATCTCTATAGGCAGCAACCATATTCGTTTAAGTAGTGCGTCTTTCACTTTTACCAGTAAATTAGTTGATGGTCGTTTCCCTGATTATCGTCGAGTGTTACCTAAGGGTGGTGACAAAGAAATTATTGCCGACAAAGGTTATATTAAACAAGCTTTTGCTCGAGCTGCTATTTTATCCAACGAAAAATTTCGCGGCGTACGCTTAAACCTAGCCAGTGGTGAATTAACCATAACAGCAACTAATCCAGAGCAAGAAGTTGCCGAAGAGGTTGTTGAAATAAACTACCAAGGTGGTGAATTAGAAATAGGTTTTAATGTTGCTTACATTATCGACGTATTAAATGTTTTGGAGTCTGAAGAAGTTAAGATTACTTTAGGTGATGCCAATAGCAGTGCATTAATTGAAGACAATCAAGATGACTCTGCAATATATGTTGTTATGCCAATGAGGTTATAGTTTAACCCTCAGCAATATGCATATATCCAAATTGGCGATTCATTCCGTGCGCAATATTTCAAACATTGAAATATCACCGCATGCTCATTGTAATATTATTGTTGGTGAAAACGGCAGTGGTAAGTCATCTTTATTGGAAGCTATCCACTTACTTGGTTTTGGACGTTCTTTTCGCAAATCTAAAACACCTGAATTGATTCAGTTTGGCCAAGATAAGCTAACGGTTTTTGCCGACTGTATTGCTAATGTGCAAGTGGAACATTTACAAAAGCTCAAATTTGGCTTGAGCAAAAGTCAAAGTGGCGACAGTGATGTGCGAATTCAAGGAAAAAAAGCTGCACGTTTAAGTGAGTTATCGAGTCAATTCCCCATTGTTGCGTTCACTTGCGATAGTTTCGATTTGGTCGATGGTAGTCCAAGTGTCCGACGAAAATTTTTGGACTGGTTGGTGTTTCACGTGAAACATCAAGAAAATGTAGCGTCAATTTATCGAGACTACGCAAGAGTTTTAGAACAACGTAATTCCGCATTGCGTCGAGGACTGGTAGAACAGATACGTTCGTGGAACAATAGTTTTGTACAACTCAATCTACAAATTCAACAACTCAGGAGCGAAGCGGTAGAGTGGTTAAATCAAGCCGTGAAAAATTACGTAGACTTGGTCAATCAAAATAGACAAAGCCAAGCTCAAATTAGTTTGGAATACAAAGTAGGTTGGAACCAGCAAGTTGACTTGGCAGAGTTGTTAGAAAAAAACTTTCAAAATGACTTAAAGCGCAAAACCACTTCGGTTGGTGTACACCGAGATGAGCTGATTCTAAAATTTGCAGCAGATCCCATTAAGAATATATTGTCACGAGGGGAGTGCAAACGTTATGTTTTGTCTTTGATGTTTGCGGCAGAAGATGTCATAAAAAATCATACAGACAAAAACTGTATTTGGATTGTAGATGATATTGCCGCCGAGCTAGATTTAAATTCTATCCGCGCGGCTTTTAGCACTAACAAGAATAATCAAAATCAAATGTTTTTTACTTGCATTGAAAAAGACTTACAACTAATTCAGCAAGTAATAGATTATGAACATGCTGTGTTTCACGTGAAACATGGCAAACTAATAAATTAATAAGGTCAGAAAATGTCAGAATATGATTCATCGTCGATAAAAGTCTTAAAAGGACTAGACGCGGTAAGAAAAAGACCCGGCATGTATATTGGTGATACCGATGATGGTACCGGCCTGCACCATATGGTATTTGAAGTTGTCGATAACAGTATCGATGAAGCATTAGCCGGACACTGTAAAGATATTATAGTAACCATTCATTCAGATGGTTCTGTTTCTGTTCGCGATGATGGTCGCGGCATACCAACTGCAATTCACCCTGAAGAGGGTGTATCTGCTGCACAAGTTATTATGACTGTATTGCATGCGGGCGGTAAATTCGACGATAACTCATATAAAGTGTCGGGCGGTCTTCATGGTGTAGGTGTTTCTGTAGTAAATGCATTATCTGACCACTTACAACTAACCATTCGTCGTGAAGGAAAAGTTCACCAACAAAAATATCAATTAGGCGACCCAGTGAAACCATTGGAAGTTATTGGTGAAACCGACTCCACGGGTACTGAAATTCGTTTCTGGCCTTCTGATACTATTTTTACCGATACCTTATTTCACTACGACATTCTTGCAAAAAGATTGCGAGAGTTAAGCTTTTTGAATTCTGGTGTTTCGATCAAACTAAAAGATGAACGTGACGGTAAAAATGATCACTTCATGTACGAAGGTGGTATTCATGCATTTGTTGAATACTTGAATCGTAATAAAACACCTATTCACGGTCATGTTTTCCATTTCGTCAGTGAACGAGACGATGGTATTACTGTTGAAGTAGCCGCGCAGTGGAATGATGGCTTCCAAGAAAATATTTATTGTTTTACTAACAATATACCCCAGCGTGATGGTGGTACTCACTTAGCTGGTTTCCGTGCTGCATTAACACGTACGCTAAATAGCTTTATGGAAAAAGAAGGTATGTCGAAAAAAGCAAAAGTTTCGACGACAGGTGATGATGCTCGTGAAGGTTTAACTGCCGTTGTATCCGTTAAAGTACCAGATCCAAAATTCTCTTCTCAGACTAAAGACAAGTTAGTTTCGTCAGAAGTGAAAAGTGCAGTAGAGCAAACCATGGCAGAAAAGCTTAATGACTTCTTATTGGAAAACCCAACAGAAGTTAAATCTATTGTTACTAAAATAATGGATGCAGCACGCGCGCGCGAAGCCGCACGAAAAGCACGCGAAATGACCCGACGTAAAGGTGTATTAGACATCGCCGGTTTACCAGGTAAATTAGCTGATTGCCAAGAAAAAGACCCAGCGTTGTCTGAACTGTATATAGTGGAGGGTGACTCTGCGGGCGGTTCAGCGAAACAAGGTCGCAACCGTAAAAACCAAGCGATCTTGCCACTTAAAGGTAAAATCCTGAATGTTGAAAAAGCGCGTTTTGACAAAATGCTTAGTTCTGCTGAAGTCGGTACTTTAATTACTGCTTTGGGTTGTGGCATAGGTCGAGACGAATATAACCCAGATAAACTCAGATATCATTCGATTATCTTAATGACGGATGCTGATGTTGATGGTTCGCACATTCGTACTTTATTGCTTACTTTCTTCTACCGCCAAATGCCAGAAATTATTGAACGTGGCCATGTATTTATTGCGCAACCACCATTGTTTAAGGTGAAAAAAGGTAAACAAGAGCAATATATTAAAGATGAAGCTGCGTTTGAAGCTTATTTAACTAACCTTGCATTGGATGGTGCAGCTTTACATGTTAATGAAGATGCACCAGCGATTAATGGCACAGCACTAGAGCAAATCGTAAAAGATTACCAACGCTGTGAGCATATTATCGAAAGACTATCTCGAACAGTAAATCCAGCCTTGGTTAATGAATTAAAATATGCAGAGTCGTTAACTGAAGAGCAACTTAAAGACAAAGCATTTATTGAACAATGGGCTGCAACTTTATCCAAGCAACTCGAAAGCAAAAAAGATGGCAGTTCAATATTTGAATACCAAGTTGAATTTGACCAGGAAGTTCAACTATATGTACCAGTATTTAACGTAAGAACTCACGGTGTTGATTACGTATACAAACTAGATGCAGAGTTTGTTGCGTCGGCTGACTATCAAAACATCTCTAAAACGGGCAATACAATTGCTGGACTAGTTGAAGAAGGCGCGTATATAAAACGTGGTGAACGTATCTTGCCAATTGATTCGTTTGAACAAGGTCTTGCATGGCTGATGAAAGAATCTAAAAAAGGTTTGTACATTCAGCGTTACAAAGGTCTAGGTGAGATGAATGCTGACCAACTTTGGGAAACGACAATGGATCCAAATAGCCGTCGTATGCTCAAAGTAACTATTGAAGATGCAATTGGTGCAGATCAATTGTTTTCTACTTTGATGGGCGACCAAGTTGAACCTCGCCGTGATTTTATCGAGCGCAATGCACTAAATGTAGCTAACTTAGACGTATAGTTTACCTTATCTATATTGTAGTTGCTAAAAGCCCATCCTATCAGGTTGGGCTTTTTTGTATGTGCTTACTTACTTTTCTATAAGGTTCTACCTAGTGTTGTTAGTCTAGACAAATTTGATCTAGATCACCTCTAATCAACAGTGAATAGATAAACTATCCAAGTACAATACTAGTTAGATGGTGACAATGTGGAAAACTTAAGCGCTTGGCAAAAAAAAATATCAGCACAGCAAAAACAAACAATAATGTCATTGGTTGAACGATTTAACCGACCCTGTCCAAGATATACCTCGTACCCAACCGCAAAACAATTTGTCGCAATAGAGCAGGGCGATGAAATCATTGATGAGCCTGAGTTATATTCACAGGTTGATCGCAAAGTTAACTGTCTTAGCTTGTACTTTCATATCCCTTTCTGCCAACAACTATGTTACTACTGTGGTTGCCATAAATTCATTACGCAAAATAAAGATAAAGCAGAAACTTACTTAAATTATCTAATTCAGGAAGTTGAATTAAGAGCAAAAAATTGCCCGGAACATGTAAAGGTTACGGATATTCACCTAGGAGGAGGAACTCCTACCTTTTTGACCGATGCACAACTAGAGCGCCTATTTGACGCCATCAAGGCTAATTTTAGCATCGCCGATGGTTGTGAGTGGGCAATTGAAATAGACCCGCGTACAGTTGATTCAGCGCGTATAAAAAACATAATAAATATTGGTTTTAATCGGTTCAGTTTAGGTATCCAAGACTTTAATGATAAAACCCAAATAGCCATCAATCGACAGCAGTCATACCAATCAATTGAGTCAATTGTATTGGCTATACGTCAATGCCAAACGCTTGAAACTGACTTCAGTGTTAATTTCGATTTAATTTATGGGTTGCCGCTACAGAATCAGCAAAGTTTTATGCAAACGTTAGAAAATGTGGTTAGTTTGAATCCAGATCGAATAGCAATGTTTAACTATGCACATATGCCAAAAATGTTTCCTGCTCAAGCAAAAATAAAACAAGCAGATTTACCTAATGCACAATTAAAGGTTGCGATCTTAATTGATGCGATAAATTATTTAGAACAAAATGGCTATCGCCAAGTTGGCTTAGATCACTTTGTAAAGGTAGAAGATAATTTGTATCAAGCATTACAAAATGAAACGCTAACACGAAATTTCCAAGGTTATGCAGACTGTGAAACACAAGTTATGCTAGGTTTTGGTGTCTCGGCAATATCTGACTTTTCAACTGCTATGTTGCAAAATGAAAAGCAATTGAAAGCTTATTACCAGTCGATAGACAAACAACAAATGCCATTTAAAAAAGTCATTTTTAGAACTCAACAAGACAAACAACGCGAAGGTTTAATACATCATCTATTATGTCATCTTGAAATACCAGTAAACAAACTTGACTATCTCACGTTTACCTCTGAGTGGTTGGCGCTAAAACAGTTGGAAACTTTAGGTTTATTGACTATAAATAAACAACAGATAAAAGTAACCATGGTCGGGCAAATTTTCATCCGTAATATCGCGCAGATATTTGACAGTTATAATAAATTGAGTCATGTTACAGGCTTCTCAAATGCGATATAAGTAAGCCTGATTTAGTGTTAATTTTGCTTAAACTAGGCCGTGGATACTTGTGTCGATAAATGCCCTAGACTCACACAAGACTGGATTTAATGATGAAAAGAAATCAGCACACGGTAGACAAAGAAGTTGTCGTGCAAGCAAATGAAGAGCTAGTTTCTACTACAGATCTAAGAGGGGTTATTACCTACGCAAACGATGCGTTTATTCGTGTTAGTGGTTTTTCAAAAGAAGAGCTAATTGGTAAAAACCATAATTTAGTTCGCCATCCTGATATGCCCAAACAAGCTTTCGCTGATATGTGGCAAAAACTTAAAGCTGGCCGATCGTGGCGAGGCATTGTAAAAAACCGCTGCAAAGACGGTGAATTTTATTGGGTGGATGCATTTGTTACGCCCATTGTCGAAGGTGATAGCGTTATTGGTTATCAATCTGTTAGAACGCGCCCTCAACCACAGCACCTGCAAAAGGCACAAGCTGTATATCAACAGTTGCAACGCGGGAGCACCAACCGCTTTGAACTAAGCTTTAACCATAAACTGATTTTAGCACTGACTGTTAGTATTACATTTCTTATTTTATTAGCCAGTATGGCTTCAATTACAGCTGCAGTGATGGCTGCTGCCATGTTGATGTTATTGTTTGGTATTTTCTATCAAGAGTTATTGAGTTTGCCGCAAAAATTGACCAAGCTAAAACAGCAGCGCGACGACATCACCCGCGATATTCTGTATGGCAATACTGATTCAGCTTTTATTGATCACGTCATAGACTTTGAACGTGCGCGTAATCATACCGTTATTGGCCGTTTTAATGACCTAACAGATACTTTGGAGCATGTGGTTCAAGATTTAAAGCAACTGATTAAACAGGCGAATAACAATAGCCAGGAGCAAAACTTTCAATTGAGCCAAGTGGCGGCAGCTATGAATGAAATGTCTGCAAGCGCGCAAGAAATTGCTAATAGCACTCGCGGCACCTCAAATAAAGTTAATGAGATTCAAGCAGACTGCGAAAATGCAGATGTGATACTTCTTGACAATGCCAAGGAGATGCAACAACTTTCTGACATGGTGCATGACGCAGCTGAATCTGCCGATGTGTTAAAAGAGCAAGCTGAAAAAGTACAACAAGTCATGGATGAAATTAGTAGTATTGCAGAACAAACTAATTTATTGGCATTAAATGCTGCTATTGAATCAGCTCGTGCAGGTGAACATGGTCGTGGTTTTGCGGTGGTCGCCGACGAGGTTCGTGCTCTGTCGAGTCGAACCCAGCAATCAGCTAGCACAATCCAACAGAGTATTGTTTCCATGCATCAAACTATCGAAACTTGGTTGCAAACCATGCACGAGAGTGAGCAGCAAGCGATGCGCTGTAATGACAAAGCTGCTAAAGCGGCTGATTTAGTTGATCACATCACTAAGATGATTGAAGATATTTCTGCTCTGTCGACACAAATTGCCACTGCTGCAACACAGCAGGGAACTGCGTGTGAAGAAATTAATGCGAATATTCAAGCGGTCGATGGTTTATCAAATGAAAGTTTGCAATTAGTCGATAAACTAGACTTTGACGCGCAGCAATTATCACAAACGACGGACTATATTCACACTATGGCAACCACATTTAAGCAATAGTGGTTAATCAAATCGGCTGAGGTAGTTGTTCACCTCAGCCAAAAATGCATGGCCATATTTTTCTAATTTTCGCTTTCCAACCCCACTTACAAGCAGCATTTGTTGTTCTGATTGAGGCTGAACAATACACATGTCTACTAAGGTTGCGTCGTTAAATATAATATATGGTGGAACATCTTGCTCGTCAGCGAGCTGTTTTCTAAGTTGGCGCAAGCGTTCAAATAAGCGTTTGTCGTGTTTTGGTTTAATTTTATCTTTCTGACCTTTAGCTATTTCTTGGCTCTGATTAATACGCGGTTGAGCTAACTCAAGTGGCATATCCCCTCTAAGGTAAGGACGAGCCAGCTCAGTTAATTTTAAATGTGCGTTGTCGGTTATATCTATTCGCAGTAATCCTAGGTGGACTAACTGTCTCGCTATACTGATCCAATATTCGTGACTCTTGCTTTTGCCAATCCCATATACAGATAAAGCATTGTGCCCAAGTTCGCGTACTCTTTGAGTATTGGCGCCTCGCAAAACTTCAATAACATAATTAAAGCCAGCATTTTGACCTATGCGATATATGGTTGACATCACTTTTTGTGCGTCGACTAAACCATCATATTTTTTCGGTGGATCGATACAGATATCGCAATTGCCACAACCTTGATTGCGTCCTTCGCCAAAATAGTTTAATAGCACCATACGACGACAGGTTTCACTGTGAGCTAATGACAACATAGAGTCAAATTTATGATTTTCTATTTGCGCGCGCTCAAGGTTTTGGTTTTGTTCTATTAACCAACGTACTCGGTCGGCATCGGCATATTCATAGAGTAAGATGGCTTCGCTATCTAAACCGTCTCGTCCAGCTCGACCGGTTTCTTGATAAAAGTTTTCTATCGATCTTGGAATATCATAATGAACAACAAATCTAACATCTGGTTTGTTGATCCCCATACCAAATGCAACGGTTGCGACCATAATTTGCACGTCGTCTTTCAGCCAGGCGGTTTGGGCTGTTTCTCTTTGCTCTAAGCTTAAACCTGCATGGTAAGCGGCAGCGGCAAAATTATGTCGCTGCAAATAATCTGTTACTTCTTCCACGCGCTTGCGAGATGTGCAGTAAATAATGCCTGCTTGGTTATTTTTGCTTTTAACTATAGCTTCAACTTGGTTGAGAGGCCTAAATTTTTCTTGCTGAATGTATCTAATGTTTGGTCGGTCAAAACTACCAACATAGTGGTGTGGATTAACTAACTTTAACAGTTGAATAATATCTTGTTGGGTCGCGCTGTCGGCTGTAGCGGTTAAAGCAATAAATGGACTACGTGGAAAATATTGTTTGAGCAAACCGAGTTGCGCATAGTCTGGTCGAAAGTCATGACCCCATTGTGAAATGCAGTGTGCTTCATCAATTGCGACTAAATTTGGAGGAAACTGTGCAAGCCTATCCAAAAATGCTGGTTGCATTAGCTTCTCTGGTGCAACATACAATATCTTAATTTGGTGATGATTTACTTGCGATAAAATGTCATCTTGCTGCTGATAGTCTAACGTTGAATTTAAAAAGGCTGCGGCGACACCTTGTGCTTCAAGTTGGGCTACTTGGTCTTGCATTAAAGCGATTAGCGGAGAAACGACAATTGCATAGCCTGCTAAGCTAATGGCGGGGATTTGATAACATAGCGATTTTCCGCTACCTGTTGGCATTATGGTTAAACAGTCTTGTCCCTTCATAACAGCTTCTATAACTTGCTGTTGGCCTGGACGAAACTCGCTATAACCAAAAACGGTATTTAGGGTGTTTAATGCTGGGCTAGACACGGAGGCTCCTTTGTTAGCGAGCCGTTATTTTACTCGGTCTAAGGTGTGAAACAAGCTAAGCTGACAATAAAATTACTGTAGTAGTTGTTTTATTTTTGCTTCAAGTTTACTGTCTAAAGGTTCAGTTCTTGATGAATACACATCAACAAATTGGCCGTTTTTGTCGATCAAGTATTTATAAAAGTTCCACTTGGGGGAAGTGTCAGCAGCTTCAATCAACTTTTTATAAAATGGATTAGCATCACTACCACGAACTTCAGACGTTTCTAACATAGTGAAGGTTACCCCATAATTTAAGTAACATACTTCAGCTGTTTTTTCTGCATCATCATGTTCTTGGAAAAAGTTGTCTGATGGAAAGCCAACAATTTCTAAACCTTGGTTTTGGTACTTTTTGTATAGGGTTTCAAGCTGTTTAAATTGAGGTGTAAAACCGCATTTACTCGCAGTATTTACAACCAACAGCGTTTTACCTGAAAACTTGTCGCAGAAATCTATTTTTTCTTTGCTGCGGAGTTTTTGCGCTGAGTATTGGAGTAGGTCAGGGCAACTGGTTTCGGCTAGCGCCACTGGACTTAACATTAAAGAAAAACTTGTTAGCAGTGATAAAAGTGTTTTCATTCTTTTCGTTTCCGTTTGTTTTACCTGTTAAATTAGACCTGTTGATTAAATAAAATATTGCACTGGCACATCAAAATAGTTGGCAAAAGCTTGCATGTGTCTTAGCGTTAACTGTCGTTTTCCATTAACCAACTCAGAAATTATGCTTTGTGGAACGATGTGAGCCAAATCTTTTTGCCGCGTATTGTGCCTTTTCATCAGTAAGGCGAGTTTTTCATTCGCTGAGTTTTGCGAATGGCACTGTTGATATAACTCAATTTGGTTTATGAGCTTATCAAGCAATAACGCTAGCAGGCTATTTTGTTCACAGTCAATGTCACTTAATTGCTCTAACAAAGTTAAAGCTAAATTGAGTTGCTTATCGTTTGTTATGCTGTGTGTGCACGTTTGGATCACTTCAACTAACAGTGCAGCGTGTTGCTGGCTGAGTCCCGAACACACAGTGTTTGCAAACAAACTATTGAGCCTGCTGTCCTCAAACTGTGTTGTCATAGAATTGGGTCCCTATATTTTGGTTGATAACACATGTAATAGCGTTGTGTGCAATACGTTTAATTCAAAAGGTTTAGGTATATGGGCTAAAATACCTGCATCGAAGCAAGCTTGTTTATCTTCAACCGATACATTCGCGCTTAATGCGACAATTGGCACATCTATACCATTTTCGTGTTGTAGAATCTGTTTACTTGCTTGTATACCATCTAGTTCTGGCATTTGAATATCCATCAGAATCAAGTCAAAAGTGCAGTCTTGCACAGCTTGGACTGCCTGTAAGCCATTTTCCACAAGCGTTAGCTCGGCTCCTAAAGATTCCATATGAAATGCGATAATTTGCTGATTAATTTCATTGTCTTCGGCAATTAGCACCATAGCGCCATTTAATAGCTGTTTTAATTGTTTCTCTTCAGGCACATCTACCTGAGATACGTTATTTTGTTGAAGGGCGGATTTCATGGTTATTTCAAACCAAAATTGGGTGCCTATCCCCAACTGACTGCGGCAGCGCAGTTGCCCCTGCATAAGCTCTACCAGCGTTTTACTGATGGCTAAACCTAAACCTGAACCGCCATATTTTCGAGTAATGCTCGAATCGGCTTGGGTAAAGGAATTAAATATTGTGTTTACTCTATGTTCATCAATGCCAATCCCTGTATCTATGACTTCGAATAAAATAGAGTTTAGTTCGCTATTTTTATTATCTCGTCGGTTGCTAATGCGCACAGTTACACCACCCGTTTCAGTGAACTTTAACGCATTGCTGCACAGGTTAAATAGTATTTGTTGTAAGCGATGTTCATCACCGAGCAGCCAGTCATTACCATTGCCATTATAATCAACTTTAAAGGTTAGATTTTTAAGCTCTGCTTGGCTTTCAAATAGGTCTTTTACTTTTGCGGTTAATTTACGAATTGAGAAGGGTGACTTTTCCAGCTCAATGTTGCCAGTCTCAATTTTTGAAACATCTAGTATGTCACTAATTAGAGATAACAAAGACTTGGATGCTTGTTGCATTTTTCGCAAGAAATCCGCTTGCTCATCAGACAGCTTAGTTTTTTTTAGCATGTCACTCAAGCCTAAAATTGCATTGAGTGGAGTTCTAAGTTCGTGGCTCATGTTCGCGAGAAAATAAGTTTTTTGAATTGTCGCTTGTTCCGCTTTAATTTTTTCTCTATTTAACTCGCGAGTTTTAAGTTTTACCTGACGCTCAACAAAGGTATAGCTACTGGTTAGCCATAAAATAAAAGTTTGCAGCAAGATGGTTAGAATAACGCCGACCGTTAAAATCATCCAGCTGCCCCAATCTTTTTTGGCAATAAACTCTGAGCTGCTTGCACCAATTCGCAAGTGCCATACTTGATCTAATAAATGAATTTTTTCTAGTTGGACAAGATCAACATTTTTGTCTGCGAGCTGCTGGTACAACACAACACCAGATTGTGTTGTTAAGTCGACTTTGTAGTTTAAGCTTGCTTGTTGTTGGATATATTTCTCTAACACATTAGAAATGAGCTTGCTCGAAGGAATTAATAATACGCTATGTCCGCTCACTTGAGTATTTTTAATAATCGGCGTGAAAATAATAAATGTTGGTTCACTATATTGTGCGTGATGAAAAATGATAGGGGCGGTGATTGTACTCGCTTGCAATTTTTCAGCCCTAATTAACGCATGAGAGCGCAGCTGTTCGGAACCCATATCTAACCCCAACATGTTTTGTGTTGTGCTGGAAGTTGGATAAATGTAAGTTATTGGGTAAATATGTGGCAGCACAGAGTAGTCAATCGTGTGGATGTTAAAACTGGCTTGGTGCTGCCGAACATTGTCTAAGAAAGTTTGTTTGTTTGCTCGGCTCGTTTTTGGTATCCAAGCGACAGCTAGAATTGCATCTTCTTCTAATATTATTTGCTGGGAGAATTGTTCGAATTCAGTTGGTGTAACATCCGATTGACTGGAGAACAAACCAGAGTATGCTCGTGCATATGCCTGATATCTAGCTATTTCATTTGCCAGTGCTGTTGCAACTTGGTTAGACTCTTTTATTAACTCTTGCTCTGGAATTTGGCTTTGTTCGGCACGATTAAACGCAAACACGATAACAACCAAAGCAAACACCATAATAGAAGGCGTTATAACTTGGAATAATTTTTTGTGTAATTTTAATTTATGTCGATTAAATATCACCAATGCAATTGGGCCAATAAATAGCGCACCTAAAGCATCACCGACCCACCAAGTGAACCAAGTAAAAGGCATATCAGCAATATTGATATAGGAAAAACCGACTAAACTCAACGAACCTATAGTTGCTGAAATTAAACAGCTGATTGGACCTGCTTTTAACAAAAATAGTCGAATATAATTGAGGGAAACCAACCATTCACCAGTGCGAATTTGCTTAGACAGTAGCTTATAGCCAAATGCAGCTTGCAGCATTGCACCTATACCCAGCAGTGACGCAAACACTATGTTTGCAGGGGTAATCGATTCAACAACGGTTAAGTTTGCTAGGGCTGAACCCAGCATTACGCCTGGCAATATACCTCGGCCCCAAGCTAAAACAATTGCTAATGCAATGCCAGCTGCGGGCCACATCGCACTAGCAAAACCAGGGGGAATAGCCAACAGCAACCCAAGCTTGGCAGCCAAAAAGTACAAAACACAAGTGATGATATTTAGCAGTGTTAGCCGTTTGGTTTTTTGCATAAAGTTTGGCTGATGCTGATCCATTTTTTCATTATTTATCTAAGCTTAAAGCTTAAGTCAAAATAGCCAAGGTTGCACTGAAATTAGTGCATTTGTTTTAAACAAAACTTGTTACAATGCGTAGATAAATTAGGGCGAATAGTAAATTAGGCGTGAAATGCAATATAAAGACTTGCGTGATTTTATCGCACAGTTAGAAAAGAAAGGTTTATTAAAGCGAATTCATTACCCTGTATCAACTCATTTAGAGATGACTGAAATTAGTGACCGGGTATTAAGAGCCGGCGGACCAGCGTTATTATTTGAAAACCCAGTTGGTTTCGATATGCCTGTGCTCGCTAATTTATTTGGTACCCCCGAGCGTGTAGCATTAGGCATGGGTCAAGAATCGGTTGATGCATTACGCGAAGTTGGTAAATTATTGGCTATGTTAAAAGAGCCGGAACCGCCAAAAGGGTTCAAAGACGCATTATCCAAGTTACCTGTTTATAAACAGGTATTAAATATGTCGACTAAAATTATTAAAAAGCCGGCTTGCCAACAGGTCGTTTTAACGGGTGATGATGTTGATTTAACCAAGTTGCCTATTCAGCATTGTTGGCCAGGTGATGTTGCACCTTTGATTACTTGGGGACTGACCGTAACTAAAGGTCCAAATAAAAAGCGACAAAATTTAGGTATTTATCGGCAGCAACTATTAGGTAAAAACAAGGTCATTATGCGCTGGCTTTCTCACCGCGGTGGTGCCTTAGACTTTTTAGAGTGGCAGCGAGAACACCCTAACGAGCCTTTTCCTGTATCTGTTGCTTTAGGCGCGGATCCTGCAACAATTTTAGGTGCTGTCACGCCCGTACCTGATACGCTTTCTGAATACGCATTCGCTGGATTATTGCGAGGGAATAACAGTGAAGTTGCCGAGTGTTTATCGAATGATTTGCAAGTACCTGCCAGTGCTGAGATTGTGTTAGAAGGGTATCTGCAGCCAGGTGAAATGGCTGAGGAAGGCCCATATGGTGATCACACTGGTTATTACAACGAAACGGATATGTTTCCAGTATTTACTGTAACGCATATTACGATGCGCAAACAGCCTATTTATCATAGTACCTATACAGGTCGGCCGCCGGATGAGCCAGCTGTATTAGGAGTTGCACTTAACGAAGTCTTTGTGCCTATTTTACAAAAACAATTTCCTGAAATTGTCGATTTTTATCTACCGCCTGAAGGGTGTTCGTATCGGCTTGCTGTTGTGACGATTAATAAGCAATATCCTGGTCATGCTAAGCGAGTTATGTTGGGTATTTGGTCGTTTTTGCGTCAATTTATGTACACCAAATTTGTCATTGTGTGTGATCATGATGTCAACGCTAGAGACTGGCAAGATGTTATTTGGGCCATCACCACTCGGATGGATCCAAGCCGTGATACCACATTAATCGATAATACACCGATTGATTATCTAGATTTTGCTTCACCTGTATCGGGTTTAGGTTCAAAAATGGGCCTAGATGCCACCAACAAGTGGCCTGGCGAGACTGACCGAGAGTGGGGTACGCAAATCGAAATGGATCAAGCCGTTAAAGATAAAGTTGATGAAATTTGGTCTGAACTTGGGCTAGATTGAGCAGACCATGCAAACCTATACAGTTAAGCTATTGCCGCATAATATAGAGTTTGATGTTGAACCGCTTGAGACCATTGTTGAAGCGGCGCTGCGCAATAATATTGATTTCCCTTTTCAATGTATGCAGGGGACGTGCAGTAGCTGTCATTGTAAGTTACTGTCAGGGAAGGTAAGCTATGGTGATTTACCGTTAATATTTACAGATGAAGAGCAAGCTATGGGGTTGGTATATGCCTGTATTGCATACCCTATCTCAAATGTTGAACTGTCTCTTGATCAAAGTTTGGATTGTTCATAATGTTACATCAATGCGAAGTTATTGAAATCTCACCACTTACAGAGTTTGTATACCAAGTTAAGTTAAAACCAAAACAGCCATTTGAATTTATTGCTGGCCAATATATCGAATTGCTATTATCAGAAAGCGATAAACGACCTTTCTCCATTGCAAATGCTCCATCTAAAGATGGCTTTATTGAGCTGCAAATTGGCGCAGCCGTTCAAGATGACTACACGTCAGCGGCTATGGCGCATTTGCAAAACAATTCAACTGTGACTATAGCAGGCCCTTCAGGTAATGCAGGATTGCGCCCGTATTCACAACAGCCGGTTATATTGATGGCAGGTGGTACAGGGTTTAGTTATACCCGCTCAATTGCGTTAGCGTTGTTGCAACAAAAACCAACTGCACCTGTTTATTTATATTGGGGACTACGTAACCAAGCGGCGGCATATGAACTGGATTTTTGGTATGCGCAAGAATCTGCAAATTTTAAGTTTATTCCTGTTATTGAAAACCCTGATGAAAATTGGAGTGGCCGTAGCGGAAATGTGATTGACGCTGTTTTGGCTGACTTTCCTTCGTTGCAAGATTATCAAGTATACAGTGCAGGCCGATTTGAAATGGTTGGTAAAGCGCGCAAAGCTTTTATTGAGAAAGGCTTAAGCAAAGACAATGTTTTTGCCGATGCCTTTGCCTTTATGGATTTAGATTAATTTATTTAGTCCGGTTGTTGAAAAAACAATCAAAAGGGTTCATGCTTATATAAGTTCCTAACCTAGGAGGCTATAAGCATGTTACCCCGCATTATTTATGAGCCACTGCCTTTTGCATTATTTGCGTTTTCACTTTGCTGCTTTATTTTCCAATTAGAAAACTTTTATTTTTGGTCTGCTTTGCTAATGCTGTTATCTAGCTGGATGCTGGTCAAACGCTCCAATTATCGGCGCAAAGATAAGCAAGTCAATAAATCATATAAATTACCAAATGGGTTGTACGAATTTTTGCCCTATGCGTACATTTTTATTGGGTGTTTGGTTTACATAAGCAGAATTGACGCCTTGGCTTTTTTTGGACTATTCGCAATTATTTGTGGCATGGGCATATTCATTCTGCGTGAAGCGAATCGACACGCCTTTTTGTTCAATCATTATTAAGTAACCTGAACTCGGGATAACAAATTGCTTTCTAGTGGCTATTTTTCCTTATAACATCATTGAATTCGCTAGTAATAGCGAGCTATTACGTACGCAAATTCGCCTTGTCCTAAGAAAAAATATCACACTAGAGCTGGAATAATTCTATTGTTTAATAAAACCAATGCATTAGCTAACTTGTTATCCCGAGTTCAGGTTAACTAGGATGATTAATACCTAAGTAGATAAATTCTTCATATGGAGTTTGTAAAACGAACTTTTGCCATATCAGCTGCAGCTTGGCTGGAAATTGACTAGGGTAACAGCCAAACGCGTCAATTCTCTGTTGGTGGTGTTGGCTAACGTCGACAACTTTGTTGATTGCTTGGATTGGCGTTGCTGATCGAATTGGTTGTGGGTAGTTGGCTTGCTTGGCTATTTGTTTAGCAATATGTGCTCGTTTATCTGACACCACTACTTGCCAAAAACTTGTGATTGAGCCTGAATGCTGTTGCCAAAAAGCAGCTGCAACTTGGGCTATAAAATCATGGTCTTTATGTCCAGTTATCCCTCCAGGAGCAAAACTGATAAATAAACTCGGTTTTAATCGGTCAAATAGCTTGGCTAAATGCGCATTTATTTTATCTGGATACTGTTCTAAATTTTTATCGTCTAGCCTTAGAAAGTATGGCTGTGCAGCTAATTTATCTGCAGCACACCGGCTCTCGGCTTCACGTGCGTGGGCAAGCTCTGTACCTTGGCGTCTATTTTTTGTCCTGTCTTTACCAGCTCCTCCTGAGGTGGCATATACAATATGCACCTGTTGGTGCAGTGCTAATTTAGCTATGCTCCCACTTAACCATGTTTCGTCATCTGGATGCGCCAACAACACTATCACATTGCTTTGAGCATAAAGCGCGTGTGGCGCCATTAGCCAGCCCATCAAGCATATTAGAAGCAACTTTTGCAAGGTGTGTCACCATATTGAAATTAATCAATAAAATTAGTATAGGCGAAAAAATGACAGGTTTAGACATTCAGCTATACTGAAACACAGCTAGTGAAAGTAAGGAACTGGAAAGCAATATGTCCAAAAGCAAGCCAATCAATGGGAAGATTAGTCAGCATCATATAACTTTAATGAATCAACAGCAGAACATAGCTTGGTATACTAAATACCTTGATTCAGGCGTAATTGATTGGTCTGAACATATGTTTCAATTATATAAAGTGGATAAACCACTTAGTTTTGCCGCCGAATTAAAATATATTCACCCACAAGATCAGAGCAAATTTGTTCAAGCATATAAACAGGCAATTAATCACAAAGTTGGTTTTACCTTAGCTTACCGCATCTTGCTAGCGGATACTGTTGTTAGCGTTGAGCATAAAGCTGAGTATGTCAGTCATCCTCAAGGTGATGAACTACACGGGGTCGTCACCTTCAACTTGCTGGGCCATACGCAAGCCTATTCACAGCAGAGCTTAATCACAGGCATTATTGAAAATATTATAGAGCCCATTATTGCCATTAGTAAAACTGGAGCTATTCAATTTATTAATAAAGCAGCTGAGAAATGTTTTGGTTATTCAAAAGAGCAAATTATCGGTAAGAATGTGGCGATCTTTATGCCGGATGAAATTGCTCACCATCACAACAGCTTTATTCAAAGATACTTAGAAACTGGCGACACCTACGTCATTAATGCCGAACGAGAGTTAACTGCAGTGCGCAAAAGTGGCGAGACATTTGAAATGCGCCTTTCCGTATCGGTTTTGCCTAATGTGCAAGATTTAACAGACAATGAAATTGCTTTTGTTGGTTTAGTGCAAGATTTAACCGCAGTTAAAATTGCAGAATCTCTGGCGCATAAAAATACCCGCTTAGATGCTTTAACCCATTTAGCTGGCGGCATAGCCCATGATGTCAACAACATCTTAAATGTGATTTCTGGCCATTTAGAGATTTTACAAATTAAACACAGCCAAGATGAATCTGTGGTTAAAAGAACCCAGTCGGCATTGAAAGGTGTCGAACGAGGTCGACAATTAACCAACAGGTTGTCGCGCATGTCTCGAATAGATAAAAGTGATGCAGAGCCAGTTAATTTGAGTCTCTTAATTGAATCACATGTCGATTTGCTAAAAGATATCGCTGATGGGCGAGTGGAGTTTGAATTTGACCTGCAAAATGATTTAAGGTGGGTCAATATAGATCCACATCACTTATTGGATACTATGATCAATTTGTGTGTAAATGCCAAGGATGCAATGCAAACGCAAGAAAACGGCAAGATATCCATTAAGGTTGAAAACACACTACTGAATACAGACGATGTATTTGCTACGGAATTGGCTCCGGGTGAGTATGTGCATTTGTCTATTTCTGATACTGGTATTGGGATGGATCAAACCACCCAGCAACAAATATTTGAACCTTTTTATACCACTAAAGGTAAAAAAGGTAGTGGATTAGGCTTAAGCTTAGCTTATAATTTTGTGAAAAGTTGTAAAGGGCATATTAACGTTGAATCAAAAATAGGACAGGGCAGCTGTTTTAATCTCTATTTCCCTGTTATAGATTACACCCTTGAACAACCACTTAAACCAAAACAACAATCCAAGGCGGTCAATATGGACTTTGAGCAATCTTTTCGTGGCAAACGTGTATTGGTGGTAGACGACGAAAAGCCTATCTTATTATTATTATCCGAGTTTCTAAAAATTTATGGTTTGGAAGTTGAAACGGCTGACTCAGGCGAGCAGGGTTTACAACTTGCTCAAGATAATGATTTTGACATCATCTTGAGTGATTTAGTTATGCCTGGTCAGTTAGATGGTGCTCAATTCGCAGGTGAAGTGCTTAAACAAAAGCCTCAATCAACCATAATCTTTATGAGTGGCTATACAGATAACCGATTAGCAGATAAACAAGAGTTGGCAAATATCCCTATTATTAACAAGCCTTTTAGAAAAAAAGAGTTATTGAATCAAATGCAACAAATGTTGCACTGATGAGTGCGTGTAATTCTTGATTGTGATCTATACTCAAATTTCACTTAAGTAAATTTTAAAGTGTGAGCTTTTACTTAAGTTCTGAATTAGCAAAATGGTCTAGCGATAAATACAATCAAAAAGAGCTTACCGCAAAATAATCTGAATAAGGAAGGGATTAGGAAATGCGTCAGGTATTGCTTATAGATGATGACGAATTGTTTGCCGAATATGTGCGTGATGCCGCGGAAATGGCTCAAGCTGCCATTACTGTGGTCGGCAACGGCTATGATGTTAAAACTCAGAAGGTTAATGAATTTGACATTGTCATCTTAGATTTAACCGTGCCTGGCCCTGATGGTGTTCAGTTACTGCGCTTTTTAAAAGAGCAAAATTATGCTGGTATGGTGGTGATTGCGTCAGGTTGTGATCGTTCGGTTATTAATTCAGCTCATCAGCTTGGGGAAAATTATGGGCTAAATATGGCGCGTGCTTTGGCTAAACCATTTTCCTTGGATGATTTATTAAGCTTGTTACGTGGTGATGGTACCAATGTTACATCTGGTTTAATGTTGGTTGAGTCTAATCCAAACAAACAGCAAGATTCTAGTTTATTGCCTGAACTAAGACTGGCGATTGAAAATAATCAAATACAAGTTTATTACCAACCGAGATTTTCGTTAAAAACTAAAAAATTAGTTGGTGTTGAGTCACTTGCTCGCTGGACATTATCTGATGGGCAACAAATCCCACCCAGCGTATTTATTAAGTTAGCTGAAGATAATGACCTAATTGAACCATTAACCAAGTGTTTAGTAGAAAAGATTTTCCCGCAAATTAATGAGTGGAATAGTCAAGGTTTATTGCTACATGTATCGTTCAACTATTCAGCAAGGGCTCTACACGAGCTAGATTTTCCAGATTACCTAAGTGATTTAGCTGAGCAGTATGGGGTCTTACCACAACATGTGATTGTTGAGCTAACTGAAAGTGCCCTAGCGGATGATATTTCCGTGCTGATGGAGATTCTGACGCGCATTCGTATGAAGGGTTTTAGCTTATCCATCGATGATTTTGGTACGGGGTATTCGTCTGTCCAACAATTGCAAACGCTACCATTTAATGAGCTTAAAATAGATAAAAGTTTTGTATCAAATTTTCAGTCAAGAGTGCAGTCACGCACCATTATTGAATCGACAGTCGAGATGGCGCATAAACTTGGCATTCGGGTGGTTGCAGAAGGCATAGAAGATCAAGGCGCTATTGATTACTTGCAGCAAGCAGGTTGTGATGAAGGCCAAGGCTTTTATTACGCTAAACCAATGCCAGCTGATCAGTTTAAAAAGTGGGTTAAAGCCAATCCAACTTATTTGACAGACAAACAAAGCCAAGCCTCTGATTGTAGCTTTACCATAGTGGCCTTAGATGATGATTTAGACTTTATCGAAATTTTGACTGATATATTGTCTGAAGAGTTTAGTTTTATTCCGTTTACCAATGCGAAAGTATTTTTAGACGAGTTTTCAAGTCTCAAAGCAGACATCGTTTTGCTCGATGTAAATATGCCTTATAAAAATGGTTATGAAATATGTCAGAGCATTAAAGAAACGGCAGACAAAGATTTTTCGGTGTTGTTTATATCTGGTGCTGACAATAAAGAGCAAAGGCTCAAGGCATTTGCTGCCGGTGGAGATGACTTTATTGCAAAACCAATTGCTTATGGAGAATTGCTTGCTAAGTTAAGAACTATGCGCCGCTACCAAGAAAGCAAGAATACCTTAACCGCCCAAGAAGAAATGGCGCGCAATATGGCATTTCAGTCTATGACTGAGGCATCGCAGTATGGTGCTATATTGCGATTTTTCAAAGATACCTTTAGTTGTACTTCTCAAAGCCAGCTGATTGAAATGTTTTTTGGGTTGATGGATAACTTACAATTATCAGCGTGTATTCAATTTCGTTCAACGCGCTCGAAAGCTAGTTATCGAGGGGTTGGGCAGTTGTGTAGTCCAATTGAAGACAATCTGTTTGAAATGTTATCTGATGCGGGCCGTCTGTACCACTTTAAAAGTCGGACCATGGTTAATGACAAACATGTGTCGGTATTGATTAAAAATATGCCGCTTGAAGATGAAATGACCTATGGACGATATAATGATTTACTCGCAGCTTTAATTGAAGGCTTAGAGAGCAAGTGGGTAGAAATCTTACATGAAGAATCGACGGAAGTACTGATCAAGAACATTGAAATTATCTTGTTTTCGCTAAGCGATAAATTTTCATCGTTTGAGAAACAAACTCATCAAATAATTGATATGTTAATTCTTGATGTACGATCATCTTTACACGTGTTAGATTTATCAGAAGAACAAGAAAGTTATTTAATTAAATTAATCGAAACAGGTATTGAGCGTGTGATGGAGTTGGGCGACGCAGGACGTGAAATCGAAGTTGAAATTAAGGAAGTTGTAGAAGGCTTTAAACGAGCCTATGAATAATAATGAATAAAAAAAAAATAGCTCATCATAAACTCTTACTGCTTTATCTTTTGCTAATCAGTATTGCACTGATATTTTCGGCACAGTCTCGGGCAATCGAAATTACGCCAGATGATGGCCAAGTGTTTGTTGGCCAAACCGCGCATATGATGCGGGATCAAGTGAATGGCTACCAGCACACCGAAGTTGTTGATGTGATTAAACGTCACCCAATTGTCGACAGCGATTACATCAACACTGGGCTACAAGCAGGTGTGACTTGGATCAGCTTTGACTTTACTACAACTAAACCCAGTGATTTTATTTTTGAGTTAAAGCGCGCGAAAGCATCGCGGGTTTCAGTGTTTTTTTTTGAATCAACTGAACCTGAAAATGCATTATTGTTATCTTCTTTCGAGATAAAACACCATAGCCCTATCTATCAATTGTCCACTACCAGCGATACTCAATACACCCTGTTGATTCGCTTGGAAAATAGTTCCACAACCTTTAAACCAGTATTGTGGAGCTATAGCGAGTACCAACAACACGCCCATATTGAATTTTTAACTATGGGACTATTTTTTGGGGTGCTGATTTGTTTAGCGCTGTATAACCTGATTATCTTTTTTGCCGTTAGGCGGCAAGCCTATATTTGGTATGCGGGATATATTCTCGCTTTAGTCGTTTGGCGCAGTGCGTTATATGGTTTGTGGTCATACATGGATATTCCTTTGTATACCCAAGCCGCTTATTTACTGGTGCCATTTGTCCTGCTTGATATTCTATTTGCAATGCTGTTTTGTATTCATTTTTTAGAAACAGCACGCCATGCTTTTTATTTAGATAAGATCATGCATGCAGTGTGTTGGGTATTAGGTATCGCAACGCTTATTTCGACAACTTTACCCATCCATGTAACTATTTCTTTTGTTGTGTTTGGCTTGGCAATTGGTGGTTTTATTTGTGTTGTTGTCGGATGTTATTGTTTATACAAAGGTGTTCGAATTGCGCGGTTTTATGTCGCATCTTGGATACCTTTGGTGATAGGGGCATTTATTGTGCAGCTCGCTGTGTGGGAAGTCATTCCGAGCACGCACTTTACCCAAACTTTTATCGAAGTAACAATTTTACTCGAAGCATTTTTAATGTCGCTTGCGCTGGCTGACAAGCTAAGACAAACTGAACGCGAAAAAGTCCATTTAGCCACGCACGATCCTTTAACGCGTTTACCCAACAGAAACCTAGTTCAGCTCGGTTTAGAAAGTTTTAAAAGTCGTGTTGGCTTTACCTTAATCCAACTAAAACTAACTAATCTAGATGAAATCCGGCTTAAGTTAGGACTTAAAGTCGCCAATGCAGTGTTATGTCGTTGTGTTGAGCAATTAAACGCTTGGGCTCGAGTTCAGCGTCGTGCGGTGACGTTTGAAATGCTTGATTTGGAACCTCAAAAACTTGGTCAACTTGATCATGGTGTTATGGTGATGGCATTCCGTGGAACCCATGTCGCGTTATCTGAATTGGCTAAGCAGGTCCAAGATATCCTCAAAGACCCGATAGAATATCACTCTGCGCAAGTACACATAGATTGCCATATGGGGGCGAGTATCTATCCACACCATAGCCAAGATATTATGCAGCTTCTCGAAAATACCAGTTTTGCAGTGGTAGATGCCCAGCGCAAGCAATTACCCGTATTAGTCTATGCCGAAGACAGAGCAAACGAAGTTCAATTTAAGCTAGAGCTATTGGACGACCTGAAAAAAGCATTAATATCGGGCAATGAATTGTCTTTATGTTTGCAGCCGAAAATAAATTTAAATGATAAGAGCATTGTCGGAGCTGAAGTATTACTGCGTTGGATTCACCCTAAGTATGGGGTGATAGAGCCGAATGATTTTATTCCTTTGGCTAAGGATGCGGGCATTATTTCTGATCTATCTTTTTGGGTGATTACTGAAGCATTACAAACCAATAAGCTGATTCAACAAATTAGCCCACAGCATCATATATGTGTCAATGTCTGTGCTACGGATCTGGTGAGTGAGCTGTTTGTTGAGCATGTTAAACATAGCTTAGAAGATTTCAACATGCCGCAAAATAGTTTGATTCTTGAAATATCTGAAGCTGAACTATTTGAACGTATTGGTTTAATCCATTTAAATGTCGAGAAGCTTAAAGTATTTGGCGTGGGCTTGAGTATTGATGACTTTGCCAGTGCTCGCAGTGCTTTAGCTGAATTAAGTCGCATACCGATTAAAGAAATAAAAATAGATGCTTGTTATATTCAGCAAGCAAGTCTTGATGATTTAAATCAGTCGGTAATCAATTTAATTCAATCTGTTGCAAGGGTTATTGGTGCTGAAATTGTCGCTGAGGGGGTTGAAGAGCCTGTGTCGCATCAATATTTGATTGAACAAGGTATTCCGTTTGCACAAGGTTTTCATCTAGCCAAACCTATGCCAATTGGCGAATATTTAGAATGGTTAAAAGCGCAACAACATATGCATTCTTCACAAGTTTGTGGGGGCGCAGGTTAGATGAATCTACGTAGTGTGATAAGTTTTTTTGTCAGCGAAGCTTTTGCGCCACCATTGGAAGCCTTATTCAAGCAGCAACTTGAACAACGGGCTCGCTCCATCATCGCATACATCTATGTTATCGGGGGCATTGTCCCTCTTTTGTTCCTGTTGTACGCGTTAAGCGTATCGAGCGATTTTTTTTATAAGGTTGCAGAGCCTAGGCTGATCTATTTAGCGATTTGGCTAATGATTTGCTTAGCAACTTTTACCCGTTTTGCCATTTTGAACTTGCGCCAGTCATATCTTATTTACACTTTTTCAGGCGTTACTTTTGTAACCTATATCAATTCTATATTGATGGATAACCAACTATTTTCTGTTCCCAGTATCCTAATGTTTTTAATTGGCTTGGTCATCGCACAAATTGGTGCCAAAGTTCAGCTATATGCAGGCTTAATTGCGATCAGTGTGCCTTTAATACTCATCAGTTTATTTGATGTTTGGTCACCCGCGGATATCGGGGTAATGGTGCTTCTGGTTATTTGGGCAATTATTAGTTGGTTAGCGGCACTTATATTAGAGAAAAACAATCGTAAGCTGTTTAGGTATGAGCAGGCGCTGGAGCAATCGAGCCAAGAAAAAGCGGCTTTGTTGGACAAAGAAGCTAGAGCAAACCAATTTAAACGCCAATTTTTGGCGCATATGAGTCATGAGATCAGGACACCATTAACCTCTATACTCGGATACTCCCATTCCTATTTCGATCAAGGATTTAGCCAGCAGCAAAAAGATAATGCGGTTAAAACTATTCACTCCAACAGTTTGCATTTATTAAAAATCGTCAACGATGTTCTAGACTTATCAAAAATTGAGGCGGGCAAACTAGAATTTGAGATGTTGGAGATAGATATTGTTGAACTGCTGCAATCTATTGAACATAGCCAAAGTCGTGTAGCGTCAGAAAAAGGTGTGCAACTGACCATTAATTATCAATGGCCATTGCCACAGTACTTAATAACGGATCCAACTAGGTTAAGGCAAATTTTATTAAACCTGACGAGCAATGCAATTAAATTTACCAACGACAAAGGCATTGTCAGTGTGCGAGTTTCATTTGATAGCAAAGCAAATAAACTGCAATTTTCGGTTACAGATACTGGCATTGGTATGGATAAAAAATCGCTAAAACAATTGTTTACCGCTTTTAATCAAGCCGACAGCTCGCATAGTCGCAAGTTTGGTGGAACTGGGTTAGGGTTATACATATCCAGCCAACTTATCGATAAACTCGGTGGGAGAATTGCAGTCAAAAGCGTGCCAGGCGAGGGGAGTTGTTTTAGTTTTGATATTCAAGTAACTGTACCCGAACCAGTTAACTGGTTAAACTATGCACCCACCCACACAACAGCGAAAGAAAGGATGAATCAGCAAGTTGCCCAATACCAAGCTAAAGTTTTATTAGCTGACGATCATGAAGACAATCGAAAACTAATTCGTTACTGGTTAGAAAAAAGTGGCGTTCAGGTCGACGAAGCCGAAAATGGCGAGCAAGCGGTCGAGAAAGCGCTATTGTTTGACTTTGATTTGATCTTTTTGGATATTCAAATGCCGCACATGGATGGCGTTGAAGCTTTAACCATGATCCGCGCCAATGGTTATGATATCCCAATCATAGCGTTAACAGCCAATGCGCTTAAACAAGAGGTTGATGGTTATCTTACAACTGGTTTTAATGATCATTTAGCTAAGCCTGTCGATGTCGAAGTTTTCCAGAAGTTGTTGTCAAAATATTTATCTGATTTAGCTGACGAGGATGAACCTTTGTTTGACTTGGCGAGTGAAGAGTTTCAAAAGCTGGTAGCAGATTATAAGTCATCGTTAGACTGTGAATTAGAAATGGTTAAGCATGCTCGTCAAGCTGACAACTGGTCATTGTTAACTAAAGTGGCACATAGAATTAAAGGCAGTGCCGGCAATTTTGGTTTTTCACAATTAACCGATGCGGCAGCTGAACTTGAGCAATGCCTAAGAAACAATGGCTTAAACGAGCGAGAGTCTTTATACCAAAATTTCTTAAATCAACTGCAGCTGGCCATTCGAGGTTAATTTACTCGTCTTTATACAATACTGAAAATGTTGTGAGTTTGATACCGGAAATATTGAACTCCAAGGGTTCAACCTTGTATTCTTTAGGTGAAGATATGCTTTTATAGGCATTTTCAGTTATCAAAATTTCGCCCCCACGAGCGATATCTTCACCCAACTTACTGGCCTTATTAACCACATCACCAAAATAGTCTAATTCATCGGTGAGCAAATAATTGCCATAATCAATTCCAGCAGCCACTTGTATATCCCAAAGATCTGGTGTTTTAGCATTTTCAATGTCTAACAAGTGGTTTATCTCTATGACTGCGTTGATTGCGTCTGCAGCTGAATCAAAACGCGCAAATACATTGTCTGCAACAAATTTAACCACTGTACCCTTATGTTTTTCAATGGTTGGGCGGGTGATTTGCTGCATGCGATAAATCATTGATAAGTAATAGACAATGCCATATTTTTGCGTAACCAATGAGAAACCAGACATATCCATTATCAATACTGCGCCTTTGGTTCCATATAGGTCCCACAATTTTTGTTCCGCTTGTTTTTGTATTTTTTTGTCTTTGGCTGCAAAGTATTCAGTTAATAATTTTTCAAAAGGTTGCATTGGTTGTTACCTAAATGGTTAGCTGGATAAGCACACACGGTTTTTGCCGCTACTTTTAGCTTGATAAAGTGCACTATCAGCCTGCTCTATGGCCTCTGCTACACTCAACTTTTGACGATTTAACGACAATCCTACTGATATCGTCACTTGTGGCAAGCGTTTACGTGTTTTTCCGTGGACCAGTTTAAGCTTTTCAATATTTTCCCTAACCGTTTCTGCATACATAAATACATCATCACGAGCTTGATTAATCATTAAAACTAAAAACTCCTCACCACCGTAACGAATGGCGATATGTTCTGGGCCTAACAGCTGAGCTATTTGTTGTGCCACTTTTTGTAAAATAATATCGCCTACGCCATGGCCATATGTGTCATTGAGCTGTTTAAAGTTATCTATATCAAATAGCAGCGCACAAATGTGACTGGTCGATGTCAGGGTGTTTAAAAAATTTTCCATGCCACGGCGGTTAGCTAAGCCAGTCAGTGAATCTGTTTGAGCCTGTTGTTGTGCAGTTTTCAGCTTTTGTTGTAATGTTTTAATATCATTTTGCGAGGCATATATGCTGTCTTTAAATTGGTTTTGGGCGAGTTGAGCTTTTTCGGTTGCTACGATTATTGTATTGACGATATCTACAGTGTGTTGATTGTCCGTATCGTTTAATTTGCTCGCCTGTGAATGTAATGTGGATTGGTATTGAGATACATCCGATTGACTTTTTTCACATACAGTTTGTAGATTCACAATGACTTTGTGAATAGCTGATAAGGTTTCATTGTCAGCTTGTAAGTTTTCTTCTAAATATTTTTGGTGCAATTCAGCCAGTAAATAATTATCGGGCGTTTGATTGTTCGCAATTAATTGCTGTAATTCACTACGCAGCTTTTGATTGTTTGGGTGGCTACAAGCGTAGATAACCGCATAATTTATTGGTGTGGGGGCGAGTTGGTACTTGTTTAACCAAGCTAATGTCAGCTTTGATAGTTCGTCTGGTGTAATCGTTGCTGGTGGCTTTAAATTGTCCATTCCCTGCCATTTTATTCGAATTGCTTTGTATTAATTCTGACTGAATTATCGCGATTTGCCAATAAATAACAGTAACAAACTGAATTTGTTATCGATTAAGAGTAAACTAGGCCGATTATTGTTTGGAGAATCAACATGAAATACCAAGATGCCAAATTTTTAACCAGTGCACCTGATATACAGAGCTTGCCAACAGACGAAGGATTCGAAGTCGCTTTTGCTGGACGGTCGAATGCAGGCAAATCGAGCGCTTTAAATTGTTTAACCGAACAAAAGGGGTTAGCTCGTACAAGTAAAACGCCAGGGCGTACTCAATTGATTAACTTGTTTGAATTAGATGAGCAACGCAAGTTGGTTGATTTACCAGGATATGGGTTTGCTAAGGTCCCTTTGGCTGTTAAACAGAAGTGGCAGCGCTCGTTAGGTGAATACTTACAAAAGCGCGAATCTCTAGTTGGATTAGTGGTATTAATGGATATTCGGCATCCAATGAAAGACCTTGACCAAGATTTAATTTATTGGGCAGTCGATAGTGAGTTACCAGTGTTAGTATTGCTAACAAAAGCGGATAAGCTTAAACAAGGCGCGCGAAACTCAACATTAAAAGAGATCCGAGAAGCGAGTTTAGCTTTTTGTGGTGATGTCACGGTTGAGGCGTTTTCTTCACTCAAAGGTCTGGGGGTAAAACAACTCAAGCGCAAATTGGATGAGTGGTATCAAATAGAAAGATAGAAGGCATTAAAAAATGCCTTCTACTGCTTTTTCTGTAACCTCACCTGCGGCTTCTGCATTGAGAATATCTGGTAGTGGATCCCTTTCCACATAGCTACTAGGCTCTGTACCTTTAATAAAGTATTCAAATAATGAAGTATGATCGGCCTGAGTGGTTAACTTGCCAGTTTCATTGTCTATACGTACAGACACTATATTATCTGGGATTGCTGAAGCTTGTTGCGGCACATCAGCCAAAGCTACACGCAAAAATTCAATCCAAGCGGGTAGGGCTGTTTGTGCACCAAACTCTTTGCCAAAGACTTGGTCTTTACCTAAATTGGGATTGGGTCTAGTGGAGCCTAGTGCTCTAGAGTGGTCATCAAAGCCAACCCAGCTAGTCACAACGATATTGGGTCCATAGCCACTAAACCAGGTATCTTTTGCTTCATTGGTTGTGCCAGTTTTGCCTCCAATATCTGTACGTTTAAGGGTTTGTGCGCGCCAGCCTGTACCATTCCAGCCTGTGCCTTTATTCCAGTTACCACCGCCCCAAATAGTGCTTTGCATCGCTTCGGCAATTAAAAACGCATTTTGTGCGGAAATTGCTCGCTTAGCCTGTGGTTGTTGCTCTTGGGGATAGAGTTCATCAGAAGTGGCTTGAGCACATGGATCACACGCGATTTTTGGATTGGCTGCAAATATCATTTCACCTTCAGGTGTCACGACTCTATCAATTAAAAATGGCTCGACGATAAAACCGCCATTGGCAAAAGCTGTATATGCGGATGCAAGTTCCATTGGTGTAAACGACGCTGATCCCAATGCTAAAGATTCGTTTCTAGGCAAATCATGTGGAGAAAAACCAAATTGTGCTAGGTGGTCAATTAAATTGTCTAAACCAACGGAACGCAGTAGGCGTACCGAAATAACATTTTTCGATTTAGCGAGCGCGGTGCGCATACGTGTTGGACCATCGTAAACTGGTGGCGAATTACGAGGTCGCCACACGGTTCCTTGTTGGCGATCCCACTGATTAATGGGGGCGTCGTTAATAATGCTTGCAAGGGTAAAGCCGTGTTCGAGTGCAGCTGAATAAATAAACGGTTTAATATTAGAACCAACTTGGCGTTTTGCCTGAGTGACACGGTTAAACTCGCTTTGATAAAAATCATAGCCGCCAGATAACGCAATAATGGCACCGTTTGTCGGATTGAGTGCAACAAGTGCAGAAGATGCATCAGGGAATTGACTGAGTTGCCATTGGGTTGCTGATTGTTGTCGCAAATAAATTTGTTCGCCAACTTTGACTATTTCACTCGGCAGTTGTGGGGCTTCACCTTGATGGTCATCGTCAATAAATGGGCGTGCCCACGACATGCCATCCCAGTTAACCCAAGCATATTCACCCGATTTATCTAAATATTGGAAACGTTTTTGTTCATCATCTATCGCGGTAACAACAGCAACTTTTAACAAACCAAATTCACTTTGGCGGTTTAAATGTTCTAAAATTTGCTGTTCTTGCCAAGGTGTTTCTGGGTCTTGCCAGAGCTGACTGAATGCGCCTCTATAACCATGGCGTTCGTCATAATTATGCAGGTTTTCACGAAGTGCTAATTGTGCTGCATTTTGTGCTTCTTCTGTGATAGTTGTATAAACTTGATAGCCTTTGGTATACGCAACTTCTTCGCCAAATTGGTCAACCATTTGTTGTCGAACCATTTCGGCAATATAAGGCGCATCTAGTTCTATTTGTGCTCCGTGGTATTTAGCTGTCAGCGGCTGCGCAATTGCTGCTTGGTATTGTGGTTCAGTTAAATGGCCTGTTTGTTTTAAGCGCCATAAAACTGTATCTCTTCTAAACTTTGCTCGTTTAGGGTTGCGCAGCGGGTTGTATGCGGTTGGCGCTTTAAGCAAACCGGTTAACATGGCAAATTGCGCTATGTTAAGCTCAGACAGATCTTTACCATAATAAACTTGTGCTGCAGCACCAAAACCAAATGCTCGATAGCCTAATTCAACTTTGTTGATATACAGAGTCAGAATTTCTTCTTTAGTGAGCTCTTGTTCAATATGCAAAGCAATAAAAATTTCTTTAATTTTTCGTATATAAGTTTTGTCTCGGGTTAGAAAGAACCCCCTTGCAACCTGCATGGTTAAGGTACTAGCCCCTTGGGTTTTGTTACCACTGGTGATAACCGCCAATGCTGCGCGGAAAATACCAATAAAATCGACCCCTTTATGCGAATAAAAGCGGACATCCTCTGTGGCCAATAAGGTATCTATAAGCGGTTGAGGGATTTGTTCGAATTGCAATGGAATGCGACGCTTTTCACCAAATTGAGAAATAAGTTTACCGTCTGCCGTATAAACTTTCATCGGAGTTTGGAATTCAACTTGCTTTAGTGTATTTACTGGAGGCAGTTCATCTTTAAAATGCAAATACACAGCATAAATTGAAGTTACGCCTAAAATTACGCAAAAAATCGAAAAAAGTGTAAAATAAATAAGAAATTTTTTCACAAAATTCACCAAGTGTTAAAACTTACTGGCACTTCGCCTTGATAGTGGATATTATCAGCTATCTTGAGCAATAAAATGTAAAAGCGAATAATATTTTGCGTTATTATTGCACTGTGGAGAAAATAATAACAAGTATGTGGTTGTTTTATGTTTAAGGAAATATTCAATAAACAAGAGTCGCTATTTATTGGTGTTGATATTGGCTCTTATTCAGTTAAAGCAGTGTTACTGGAACAAACTGAAGATAAAATAAAACTGTTGCAGCATGCATCCGAGTCTATGCCTAAAGGGGCGATGAACGAACGTGATTTGCAAGATATAGAAGCTGTCGGTAAAGTTTTAGCTCGTCTCCGTAAAAAATTCCCCAAACAACATAAAGAAGTAGCAGTAGCCATTTCTGGCTCTACCGTTATTACAAAAACTGTTTATATGGATGTAAATTTCACTGATGAAGAGCTCGCAACCCAAATAGAAATCGAAGCGGATAGCTTAATCCCTTATCCAATTGAAGAGGTTAGTCTTGATTTCGAGCGCTTGGCTGTTAATAGTGCAGACCCATCGAAAGTTGATGTCTTACTTAGTGCTGCGCGAACAGAAAGTGTAGAAGCTCGAGTTTCAGCTTTAGATATAGGTGGGTTTAACGCCAGAATTATGGATGTTGAGGCGTTCGCGTTAGCGCGTGCTGCTCAAGTCTGTTTAGCGCAGTTGCCAGAAGATGCCTCAGATAAACTCGTTGGCTTGGTGGATATAGGTGCCAACATGACGCTTATGTCGGTCTTAAAAGGCGATAAGGTTTTATATACCCGAGACCAATCTTTTGGTGGTGATGCATACACTAAAAATATAGTGAACTACTACAACAAAACATACGACGAGGCTGAACTAGCAAAGCTAACTAAAGACTTACCACCCAATTATACATTCGAGGTGTTGGCACCATTTCAAACAGCTGTAATTCAGCAAATACGCCGTGCAATCCAGATGTTTTTGACTTCAAGCGCAGAAGAAAAAATTGATTACCTCATTTTGTCTGGCGGTACCGCCTTGGTTGAAGGTATACAGCAAGTAATCGAAGATGAACTAGGGCTACATTGTGTTATTGCTGACCCTTTTGCGCAAATGCTTGCCGAACAGGGGGAAGCTGAGCAACAAGCTGCAGAGCAGAATACGCCAGCAGCGACAACCGTCAATATCAGCGCGCAATATATGATTGCTACAGGATTAGCTATGAGGAGTATTGAGCCGTGCCACATATAAACCTCTTGCCTTGGCGTGAACAAGCAAAACAGCGCAAACAAAAACAATATATTTTAATGCTGGCAATGAGTGCAGCGGCTGCATTGTTTGTCATGATGATGGTCAATACCTACTACAACAATTTAATTTCTAATCAACAAGCGCGCAATCAATACTTGTTGAACGAAATTGCGGTGTTAGATTCTAAAATTCAAGAAATAAAAGAGCTGAAGAATATGCGTGCCAACTTGGAGCAACGCATGGAATTGATCGCTGATTTACAGCGAAACCGCAACGTCGGCGCACAAATTATGGATGAACTGGTTAAAGTTGTACCGCCGGGTATCTATTTGGTAAAACTTGAAAAAACTGATGCCAAAGTCACAGTGCAGGGGAAAACTGAGTCGAATAATCGTGTTTCAACTATGATGCGACAAATCGAAGAATCTTACTTGCTTGAAACGCCTGTTTTAAACGCGATCGTCGCTGCTAAAATCGATGAAGGTGCACGAGTGCTAAGTGACTTTACCATGTCAGTGCAAATTCAATCTAAAGGGTTGAATCGCAACCAAGCGAAAGGAAAGGAGTAGTCGCATGGATTGGAAAAACATAGACCTAAATGACCTCAATGAGTTAGAGCTCGACTTTAACAACATGGGTGAGTGGCCCAAAGTTGCAAAAATCATCGTGGCTATTTTGTTGGCTATTCTAGTGGCTGTATTGAGCTATTATTTATTGATTAGCGAAAAAATTGAAACGTATCAAAAAATTACCGAACAAGAGCAAAGTTTAAAACTACAATTTCAAACTAAGTACCAAGTTGCAATTAATGCTGATGCATACAAAGTGCAAATGGCAGAAATGGAAAAGAATTTCGCCGAATTGCTTAAACGCTTGCCAACAGAAAGTGAAACGCCAGGATTGTTAGACGATATCACTTATGTTGGCACAACCAGTGGTCTATCGTTTAAAAAGATCAACTGGGAAGAAGAAATTGAACGAGAATTTTATACTGAACTACCCTTAAGGTTAGAAGTGGTTGGTGGTTATCATGAGTTCGGTGAATTTTTAGGTCGAGTTGCAGCACTGCCAAGGATTGTGACTTTGCATAACTTTACCATTTCTAACAAAGGCGACGATGTACTCGAGCTCAGTTTATTGGCTAAAACCTATAGATACAAAGAGGTTGTCGGCCAATGAGAAAACTATTAATTGTTAGTGCAGCATGTTTGTTGGCCGCTTGTGGTGATGATGTTAGTGATTTGCAAGCGTTTACTGAACAAGTAAAAAGTACAACTCAGCCGAGCATTGAGCCAATTCCACAAGTAGAGAAATTTGAGAGTTTTGAATATGCTGCCAGCGGCTTACGTAGCCCGTTTGTTGAACCAGAACCTCAGCTGGTGGAAGATAAGTCAGGCCAATCACTGGACTGTTTGCAACCTAACTTTAGGCGCGTAAGAGAGCCTTTGGAGAAGTTTCCACTCGACAATATAAAAATGCGTGGAACAATGGCAAATCAACATAGGATTTATGCACTGGCATCGGCCTCAAATGGTGCGTTATATCGGGTGGGTATTGGCAGTTATTTGGGCTTGTTTCATGGCCGAGTGGTTAAAATAACGCCAGACTACATACAAATTGAAGAAATGGTGCCTGACGGAACAGGCTGTTGGGACATAAGAAAAGCAGAAATCACGATTTTGGATGCAGAAACAGACGCGGGAAGTAAACAAAAATGATAACAAAGTTAAAGATACATAGTCAGATTAGAGCCTTAGTTTTTGGTGCTTTGGTGGCCATGTTGCCTGTTAGCAGTTGGGCTATGTCAGTATTATATGAGGTTAAATATAACCCTATCATGGCTGGTGAAACTGAGTTGGAGTTTGTTTTCGACCAAGCGTTGGCTCACGAACCTGTTATCCAAGTATTGAATAACCCTTCACGGATTCAAATCGATATTGATGAAGCCGATTTTGAAAACTATTTAGGTGAAATTCCGATTAATATTGCAGGTGTACAAAAGGTTAAAATTGAGTACATAGATGAAAGCGTACGTATCAACTTATTGCTCGATTCATTAAAAGTGTATCAAACACGCACCGAAGGCAATAGTTTCTTCATTTTAGTTTCAGACAATGCCGGTTTCGACAAACCGAAAAAAGAACAGTCTTACGTAAATAAAATTCAAGCTATGGATTTTCGCCATGGTAAAGACGAGTCTGGTCGGGTATTGATCTTTTTACAAAGCAGTATGGCTGCAGTGGATGTTCGTGAGAAACAAGACAAAATTATTGTAATGTTTCATAACACAGATATCTTGCCAGATTTGTTATATCAGCTTGACGTAACTGATTTTGGGACAATTGTTGATTCGGTTGAAACATTTAAAGATAGAAATCACACCAGAGTCGAAATTAAAACTAATAAACCTTTCACTTATCAATACCAACAGCTCGACAACATTTTTACCCTTGAAGTTGAAGAGGACAGAGTTCAAGGTGGTTTATTGGCCACAGAAAAATACGAAGGGTCGCCAATCTCATTAAACTTCCAAGATGTTGAAGTAAGAACAGTACTGCAAATTATCGCCGATTATAATGGGTTCAATTTGGTCACTAGCGATTCGGTAACAGGCAATGTAACTCTAAGGTTAGATGGGGTACCTTGGGATCAGGCTTTAGATATCATCCTTAAGATCAAAGGCTTAGACAAACGCATGGAAGGGTCTATTCTAATGGTGGCACCAAGTGATGAAATATCTGCCCGAGAAGCCAGAGAGTTAGAGGCAAAAAAACAAGTTGATCAATTGTCTCCATTGTTTTCAGAATTCATTCAAGTGAATTACGCTAAAGCGAGTGAAATATCTACCATGTTGGCAGGCCAAGGTTCAGGTATGTTGTCTGAAAGAGGGACTGTAACTGTTGATGAACGCACTAATACTTTATTGATTCGCGATACAGTAAAAGGCATAGATAACATTAAGAAGCTGGTTAGCATATTGGATGTGCCAGTAAAACAAGTCACTATCGAGTCTCGAATTGTTACAGTGAATGATAATTTATCTGAAGAGTTAGGTATCCGATGGGGATTCAGTGATCAACAAAACTCAGACGGTGTATCTGGAACCATTGCCGGTGCCAATACTATTGCAGGTGGGACAATCCCAGCGCTGAGTGATAGGCTGAATGTTAATTTGCCGGTTGCTAACCCTGCAGGCAGCATTGGTTTGAGCATAGCGCGTTTAGATGACGGAACGATTTTAGACTTAGAGCTTTCGGCACTAGAAACTGAAAACAAGGGCGAAATAATTGCGAGCCCACGCATAACAACCGCAAACCAAAAAACTGCTTATATAGAACAGGGTACTGAAATACCTTTTGTTCAAGCCTCATCTAGCGGCGCAACCGCGGTGACTTTCAAAAAGGCAGTGTTGAGCTTGCAGGTGACACCTCAAATCACTCCTGACAATAAAATTGTGTTAGATTTGGTGATCACTCAAGATACCCGTGGGGATACGGTTGCTACGCCGACAGGTTCAGCTGTTGCAATTGATACTCAAGAAATTGGCACTCAGGTGTTGGTTGATAATGGCGAAACGATAGTTTTGGGTGGGATTTATCAGCAACAAATGGTTTCAAGTGAAAAGAAAGTGCCTTTGTTAGGCGATATCCCGTATCTTGGCACCTTATTTAAATCAACCACTGAGTTTAATGAGAAAAAAGAACTGCTAATTTTTGTTACACCACGAATCGTAACTGAAAAATTATAGTGCTATAAACATCAATGACAGCATTTTCCTGTAAGTAAATGAACAATTACAGCGAGAATGTTGTCATTTTATTATACTGTACTTGCTTTTATACACTGAATCTTGGGATAATCGCCGCTCTTCAAAAGTACACTTGGATTTTCGGAGCAACTTAAACTTAATCAATAAGATGTGTAAGAATTAAAATGGCTGAAAAACGAAATATATTCCTTATAGGCCCTATGGGCGCAGGTAAAAGCACAATTGGGCGCCAATTGGCTCAAGAATTACATTTAGAGTTTTACGATTCTGATGCAGAAATTGAACGTAGAACGGGTGCGGACATAGCATGGGTCTTCGACGTTGAAGGCGAAGCAGGCTTTCGTGTCCGTGAAGAAAAAGTTATTTTTGATTTAACTGAAAAACAAGGAATTGTGTTAGCTACAGGTGGTGGTTCTATCATAAGTAAAGAAACTCGTAATCGCCTTTCGGCACGAGGTTTTGTAGTTTACTTAGAAACGACCATTGAGAAGCAGGTTGCTCGTACGGCAAGAGATAAACGCCGACCGTTACTACAAAACGGCAACCCAGAAGAAATTTTGACTGACTTAGCAGAAAACAGAAACCCTCTGTATGAAGAAGTAGCGGATTTAATTGTCAAAACTGACAATCAAAGCGCCAAAGTGGTCGCGCGTGAAATAATAGACAGATTAGGGTTTTAAAATTAGATATGAGTACTTCAGAGATTCAAGTTGAATTAGGCGACCGCAGTTATCCGATTGTGATTGGGCAAGGGCTGGTAGGCGACAAACAAACTTTTAATCGCTTGATTAAAGGCAAAAAAGTTGTTGTGGTGACTAATGAAACAATAGCACCTTTATATTTATCTAAGCTATTGGGTGCACTTGAGTCTTTTGAAGTCCTGAGTTATCAATTACCAGACGGCGAGCAATATAAGTCGCTTGAATCTTTTGAAAAGGTGAATAGTTTTTTACTTGAACACAACTGTGGTCGAGATATAACTCTAGTTGCACTTGGTGGTGGGGTTGTTGGTGATTTAGTCGGCTTTGTTGCTGCCTGCTATCAAAGAGGTGTCGACTTTATTCAGGTACCCACTACTTTACTTTCTCAAGTAGACTCATCAGTTGGTGGTAAAACTGCGGTTAATCATCCCCTAGGCAAAAATATGATTGGCGCATTTAAACAACCTGAAGCTGTGGTGATTGATACTGATACTTTGTTAACTTTACCCGTTCGTGAATTTGCAGCAGGCATGGCAGAAGTGCTTAAGTACGGGATTATTTTCGATCGAAGCTTTTGGCAATCATTGATTGATAATAAGCCACAAATATCGGCTCTTGAGCAAACAGAGTTGGTGCGAATTATTCGCCGTTGCTGTGAAATTAAGGCTGAGATAGTTGCCGCAGATGAAACAGAAAAAGGCGCTCGCGCTTTACTTAATTTAGGCCATACATTCGGCCATGCGATCGAAGCTGAAATGGGTTACGGCGTATGGTTGCATGGTGAAGCTGTTGGTACAGGTATGGTTTTAGCGGCTAAGCTAGCTGAAATGCGTGGCTACATCAGCCCTGAAGACTATGCTGAAATTAAACAAACCATTGCCGCTTATCAACTTCCGGTGGAAAAGCCTGAATCAATGAACTGTGCAGATTTCGTTAAACATATGAAACGAGACAAAAAAGTTCAGAACAATGTAATGCGTTTTATTGTGCCAACCCAAATTGGCCAATGCCAAATTATGGATGATGTAACAGAGCTAGAGTTAGAGAATATCCTCAAATAAGTATATTAGGGGCGTTTTATGCAGTCATCAGTCTGGGAACGACTCGAGCATAATTTAACTTATAACAACGCCCTGATTATTTATAGCGAGCAGCAACCGCTGGTTCGTTATATTGAAACGCTGCAAAATGACTTCACTGTCGCTTATATTAGCCAATATCAAGATATTCAGGCTGCACGTAGTCAAATTGTCCGCCAACTGTTTAACAACCCATTACATGATCCTAGCCATAGTTTATTAGCTCAGTTCAACCAATTTGACGACGGAAATTCTGTTTATTTAATTGTGATAAAACACGCGCCTACCGAGGAGCTTGTTGCTGAACTGTCTGATTGCATGAATAATCAGACAGGGGTATGCAAAGTCATATTTGAATCAACCCCTTTGCAGGCGGCACATTGGTTGTATTTTATCGAACAACGTGCACAACCCGTGGTTAATATTGGGCCGATAGTTACTGAGCAGCAGCGATTAGACAGTTTAATGGTTAATCCGACCGAGCATAACAAAACAAATTTACTTTGGAGTATTTTGTTATTGAGTGTTTGTATTACACTTGCCGCTAGTGGTTACTTTTTCTATCTGGCAGATAAACCTGAGATTGCCATAACGTCTCAATCAACTCTTGATAAGCCAGTAGACAGTATTGAAGCGCAAGCAGAGCCGACGGACGAGCCGTTGAAGTATCAACCAGATATGACGGCAGCTGAATTTTTCGCGCAAAAAACGCAAAAGCAGCTTGCTAAGCAAGCCGAAAACAATAAATCTGTGTTGCCAGAGCCAGAGCCAGAGCCAGAGCCAGAGCCAGAGCCAGAGCCAGAGCCAGAGCCAGAGCCAGAGCCAGAGCCAGAGCCAGAGCCAGAGCCAGAGCCAGAGCCAGAGCCAGAGCCAGAGCCAGAGCCAGAGCCAGAGCCAGAGCCAGAGCCAGAGCCAGAGCCAGAGCCAGAGCCAGAGCCAGAGCCAGAGCCAGAGCCAGAGCCAGAGCCAGAGCCAGAGCCAGAGCCAGAGCCAGAGCCAGAGCCAGAGCCAGAGCCAGAGCCAGAGCCAGAGCCAGAGCCAGAGCCAGAGCCAGAGCCAGAGCCAGAGCCAGAGCCAGAGCCAGAGCCAGAGCCAGAGCCAGAGCCAGAGCCAGAGCCAGAGCCAGAGCCAGAGCCAGAGCCAGAGCCAGAGCCAGAGCCAGAGCCAGAGCCAGAGCCAGATATGTATCACAATGCTTGGTTTATTCAGCAAGATTCGCAACACTATGTGATACAATTAACCTTATTGAGCTCTGAAGCTTTGTTAGCAGAGTATCTGGCCGATTATCAACTCACTGATCAAACTAAGGTCTATCATTACCAACAATACTATGCAGTCACTCTTGGGTTATATTCGAACTTAGCGCAAGCAAATCTGGCGATCAAAGATTTGCCCGAACGGCTAAAGAACAAAGGTGCATTTGCGAAAAAGGTTGTAGATATAAAAAAGCGTATAAATGACAATTAAAAACTTAAAAAAACAACGTGCTTTTTTGAAATGGGCCGGTGGTAAATACAATTTAATTGAAAAGATTACCCAGTTATTGCCTAAGCGGCCAGACACCTTGGTAGAGCCTTTTGTTGGGGCTGGTTCGGTATTTTTGAACACCAATTACAAGCACTATATTCTAAATGATATTAACCCAGATTTGATTGGTTTATATCGTCATTTACAGTTGCAACCTGAGCTACTCATTAACGAATGCGCCAAACTGTATCAAGGCAAATACAATAATGCTGATGCATACTACTCTATTCGCAACGAATTTAATCAAGAAAAAGATACTTTTCGACGAGCAGTTATCTTCACTTATTTAAACCGTCATGGTTACAATGGTCTGTGTCGATATAACTTATCCGGGCATTACAATGTGCCTTTTGGGCGTTATGTAAAACCTTATTTCCCCGAAAGCGAAATGTATTTTTTTGCAAACAAAGCGCAAAACGCAACGTTTACTCAAATCGATTTTCAAACTTGCATGCAACATGCACCAAAAGGGGCTGTTATCTACTGTGATCCTCCTTATGTCAGTCTAAGTGAAACAGCAAATTTTACCCAATATGCACGCTCAGGCTTTGCTTATCATGATCAGCAGCGACTCGCTCATACCGCAGCAGAACTAGCTCATAAAGGCTTAAACACAGTATTGATCAGTAATCATGATACGCCTGTTAGTCGCAGTTTGTACCATAGTGCCAAAATTCGTTCGACTAAAGTATCAAGAGTCATTAGCCAAAAAGTTGAAAATAGACGTGCAGTTAAAGAAGTACTGGCATTATACAAAGTCGGAAGCATTCACCATCACAGCAAAGCTATATAAGCTAAAAAGCCTATCTTTGTTAAGTTAAAACTAAAAAACCCGCCGAAGCGTAATGCCAGTCAGTTAACAACTGACT
>NZ_ARZY01000025.1 GCF_000568405.1 Catenovulum agarivorans DS-2 | reverse complement strand
TGTTAAATGCGCTTACATCAAATTCGCTGCCACTAATGGTCCAGTTGCCTGAACCATCTGCGGTGACAGTGCGAGTTAATGTGTCGTTGCTGTCTGTGATAGTGACTGTCACAGTCGCATCGGCTTCTGCACCTGAGCCTGCAATTAATACATCCGCATCTTCGGCTGCATTGACTAAACCATCGCCTTCAATTGGTGTGGTGATGGTTAATGCACTTGGCGCTGCATTGTCTAAGGTGATTGTTTGTGTCGCCGCAGTAGAGGTATTACCTGCATCGTCTGTTTGGGTCGCTGATACCGTTAACGTGCCATTATTAAAAGTACTAACGTCTAACTCACTACCACTTAACGTCCAGTTGCCGCTGCCATCAGCTGTCACGGTTTGAACTGAGCTGTTAGCACCATCCGAGATTGTAATGGTGACACTTGCATCAGCTTCTGCGCCTGAGCCTGCAATTAATACATCATTGTCTTCTGCCGCATTGACAATGCCATCGCCTTCAATGGGTGTGGTAATAGTTAGTGCTTCTGCGCTTGCATCAATTTCTATTGATAACCCAGAACTATCAGCTGTATTGCCTGCTGTATCAGTTGATCTTGCAGTTATCGTATGTACACCAGCTGTCAATGTGGAACTTGTAATCGACCAACTACCGTGGTCTGCAATTCCACTACCAATAGTACCATCAACACTCGAAATTAAAGTAATGGCGCCACCGTTTGGCCCCGAGCCTGTGAAGGTCGGAGTTGTATCATTGGTTAAGTTATCTGTATTTGAGTCCCCGGTGTCAGTAGCCGCAGACAAATCAGGTGTTGATGGTGCCGATGGTGCAACCGTATCTATGGTGACATTTAATCCACTAGACGATGAGCTTTCATTACTGCTTGCATCAGTTGCTTTAGCTGTAATCGAGTGGGTTATCCCCGAAGCTAAAGCTGTGGTGGTGATTTGCCAATTTCCGCCTGTTGCTGTACCAGTCCCGATAACCGTTGTACCACCGTCAACTTGATCACTATACAAGGTCACAGTTGAACCACTTTCTGCGGTACCACTTAGCGTAAGTGTCGTATTGTTGGTGACGTTATCAGTACTAGACAGCCCCGTATCCGATCCAGCATCTAAATCTGGAGTTGATGGAGCATCAGGAGCAACGTCATCGTTAACCGTAATGGTAAATACTTCTTGATAAGAGGCTGAACCATCGCTAGTTTGAACACAAACAGCATAGTTACCCGCAGACAAATCGGTTTGAGATTCCAATATGCTGCCATCAATCTGGAAGCTATCATTGCCGGTCGCGCTACTACAACTACCTGAACCACTACTGTCAACAGACACAAGCGAGTAAGTATGGCTATCACTCGAATCAACATCCGTGCTTGATAGAACACCAATATTTGCACCGGCTCCTGTAGCAGATTGATTAACCGACGTATTATCTAAACTAATATCAGTTGGCGCATCATTTTGTGCATTTATCGAAATAACAGCCTGATTAGTCCCTGTACTATTGGCGGTGCCATCATTAAAGGTGAAATCTAAAGTTACGCTGCTTGCAGGATCTTCCGAAGTATTTTGATAAGTAATATTTTGTATGACCGAATCAACGATAGCCGAGGTTGCATTCGAGTTAAAAGTTAAAACCAGCGTACCCGATGAATTAGTTGTCACCGTGCCAACAGTTGTACTGTTATAAGTAAAAGTGCTACTTTCAGTTAACGCACCTAATAATCCGTTGTTTGCAAAAACATCTTCACTGTTGGCGCCACCGTTTCTAACGATAGTTAACGATGCATTGTTATAGTTGCCAGCCCCACTGTCTAAAGCATCTAGCTCTGTATCTGCAACCCTTGCATCAGAATCAATAACGACTGCCGAACCATTTTCAGTGAATGAAGACGCACCATTTAAACTACTAAAAACAGGAACATCATTAGGCGTGATAAAGGTTATATCTGTATCACTGCCATTATCCCCAACAGTGAAATCTAGACTATTGGCAGGTCCATTAGACAAGCTGATAGATACTTCTACCGAACTAAAATCTGTCGCATCGGTATCAATTTGTAAAGTACTAGTGCCATTAAAACGCACGTTGCTAGTTGTTAGTCCCGTAACACCAGTCAGCTTAATAATGTCGCCTATAGTTAAGTCGGTAATGGTATCACCGTTTAGGTCAGATGCTTCACCAACAAAATAATCGTTGCCTTCATTACCCGTCATAGAGTCGGTACCACCACCCGGACGGATAGTGTCTGCAGCGCTACCGCCTGTGAAGGTATCTGAACCGTCAAAATCAGTAGCAGAAATAATTAGCGCATCACCAGTTAACGCACTGGCATTCAGGACAATTGCACCAGCAGTAGCACCACCGCTCGCATTGGTTACGGTGACAGAACTGCCGTTCGAATCGAAATTATCGGTTAAAGTAATGGTAAATATATTGTTGGTACCAATAGCCAAGTTTTCGATTTCAGAAACGCTCGTGTTGCTAAAGTTAAAAGTACCGCCATCCATCAACTTGAGGGTTTCAGATCCACCCGCACCGTTTATTGCAGTCGTAAAATTATTACTCACATTAGCCGCATCAATGGCAACTGTTGCACCACTGGTTAACGATAAGGTTCCGATATTAGCGAAGCCACCGCCAGATACATCGGCTCCATCGGATGCACTCACGACGTCTGCGGTTGTCGAATCGCCCGACAACGTGCCACTAAATGAGCTACCGCCGATATCAAATGTAATAGCGTCACTCGAAGATGTTGCATCTATCGTAGCGGACGAGTTTGTAACCGTAACAGTCCTTGTATTAGTGCTGTCATCTAACACCGAATAAGTTTCAATACCCGATAAGGTAGTAAAATCACCATCACCTGAAATAGTAATGGTTTCAGACCCAGCTGCCGTTACAGTGCCACTAAAAGCTGCGTTTTGAGACGGACTCATAGTCACAGACGCACCACTGGTCAGGGTTAAATTGGTAATATTTGACAGTGTTGCGCCAGAAATACTAGCCCCTGAAGACATAGAAAGCGTATCTGAGGTTGTGCCTTCACCGGTAAGCGTGCCCGTGTAACTTAACATGCCAATGTCAAATGTAACAGCGTCGTTATTCGAAGTAGCCGCTACTGACGTGCTAGCAGCCGCAACTGTGACAGTTCGACTATTTGTTGAAGAATCATCAACTGAAATACTTTCGATATTAGATAAAGTTGTAAAATCACCATCACCAGTGATGTTAATGGTTTCAGTCCCTGCAGCAGTGATAGTTCCACTAAATAGCGAAGACTGAGAAGCAGACAAAGTGACGGTGGCATCGCTGGCTAAAGTTAGGTTTTCAAAGTTTGCAATGGTCGCACCCGAGACGTTAGCTCCAGTGCTTAGAGATAATGTATCTGTGCCACCCGCTGCATTTAAAATGCCGGTAGCAGTCAGCGAGCCTACATTGACAGTATCATTTTCGCTACTACCCGTAACATTTTGTGCAGCGCCGCCCAAGGTAATCGTATTTGCTGCGCCTAACACATAAGTTTCAACTGCTGAGGCACCCGTTAAGCCATCATCAGCTGAACTAATAGTGATAGATTCAGTACCAGCTGCAACTATGCTAGAGAAGCTGTCGTGTTGAGCTTCAGTTAAAGTGACTGACGCACCACTGGTAAGAGACAGGGTTTCAAAATTACTGATTGAGGCACCAACTCCACTTAAGCTGGCACCTGTATTCATTTGTAATGTATCTGCACCACTGCCACCATCAAGTGAACCAGTAACAGTTAGAGCGGCAATATTGACAGTGTCATCTGAACTACTGCCCGTCACATTCTGAGCAGCATCGCCTAAAGTAAAGGTAAAGCCAGCGCTAAGCACATAGGTTTCGATATCACTGTCACCGGTAATGGTCGCATCACCATTCGCACTGCTTAAGGTAAATTGATTAGTGCCCGAGCCATTAATTGTAGTGAAAGATTCATGCTGGGTTTCAGAAAGGGTTAAGCCACCATCGTTGGGGGCGTTTAATGTTTCGAACCCAGTTAAGCTTGTTAATTGAGTTAAATCAGTGCCATCGACCACATTTAAAGTATCTGTACCTGAACCACCATCCGCAGTCGAACCACTGGCATGAGTGGTGTTAGATATAGTTAAAGATTCATCTTCACTGGTAAAGGTAATGGCAGGGCTTAAATTTGTGCCATTGGTGGTATTAAAACTAGCAGCCGTTGAAGAAGCGGCTGTGACATTACTAACACTAATAGTTGAAGTGCGACTGGTGCTGTTTTCCGTGCCATCGTTTACAACAACTGTTACCGTACGTGCTGTCTCGTTAGGAGAGCTAGAAGTATTGTTATAAGTGATAGCCTGCAAAAAGGTTGTTACCTCTGCAGCAGATGCAGTCGCGCCTGTAATTGAAATAGTGTCTTGTAAGGTAATATCAGATGAGCCACTAATCCCGCTTAATGCGTCTTGCGCAGATGCTGATACATTTAAACCTTCTGAAGCACCGTCTTGATCATTGGTTAAAGTTACAGTGATAGTCGTTAAATTATCACCATCTGATTCTGTCACAGAGGCATTGCTGGCAATACTTACTGCTCCACCTGCTTCTGAGAAGGATGCACTACTGTCATCACTACCTGAAGTAGAATCTAAATCCACAATGGGAGCTGTATTGACTGTACTAAAGTTGAAACTAGTATCGTCACTAATACCGGCGAAACTATTGCCCGCTGTATCATCCACCGCAGTAGCATCAATTCGAATTGAATAACTACGATTGCCAGTTAAATTACTGGTTGGATTTAAATAGATTTTATCATTAGTGATACCAATACGACCGGCACTTGGGCTGGTTGTAGTACCATCACTTTCTGTCGATACGTCAAATACTTCAAAGTCGCTGCTATCGGTAACATTTCGAATAGTGATGTTACCTGTACCAAGCGCTATGTTCTCGTCAAAATCAATAACTATATTATCGCTAATGCTAACGTCGGTGGCATTGTCATTAGGGGTTGAATTTTCAAAAGAAGGTGCCGCTTCATCTATATCTGTTACCGTAATGGTAATGTTTTGCGAAGCAGTATTGTTGCTACTTCCACCGTCATTTGCAGTAACTGTAATATTGTAAATATTGTTGCTGCCACTGTCTGCCGGTGATTCATAATCCGGTGCAGTCTTAAACGTGATGACACCAGAGCTTGAGTTAATGTTAAACCGTAAAGCGTCTGTACCAGATAAAGAGTAAGTGATCCCTGAGTCGTTGCTACCACCATCACCATTGTCAGCATTAACATCAAGCACTGTGCCCGTACCATTCTCTGCAAAGTTAGTAGATGCGTTGCTGTTAAAGGATGGAGGATTATTACTAGGCGTCCCTGCATCCCAAGCACAAAGAGGTGCGTAAGCACTACATGCCGTCTCGGTACCAAATTGACTACAATACGTATTTACGGGGTTCCCATCAGCAGGTCCACATTGCAGAAATTCCAGCCGCCCCCAACTTGGATCGCGCGTGACCGTAATGGCTTTGCTAGTTAATCTTGACTGCACGTACTCTAGCGCTTGCTGATTAACCGCTGCATGAGCCGCCCCGCCCTTAAATGTCTCGGCATTTGCTAGCGTTGATGAAGCCACCACAGGCAACTGAATGGCTGCACTGCATAGCAATGCGGCCTTAATATGGGTTTGTAGTTTACTGTGCCTAAATATCACTGCGCTTTTATATTCTGTATCCATAGTTTTACCCACATTTTGTACCCCGAAGCATTTTGCTAAGGTAGGAATGGTTTTATTCAGCTTATTGTGTCAATAACAGCTAACACAACGTCTTAAATCATTTCAATTGATTATATTATTTAATACAACACCCGAAATTTGGGCTAATTTTTGCTCAACTTTATTTACCGTCAATTCAGGCTCAGCGGCCAACAGCAGTGCAATTATGCCAGTACCATATGCGGCTGCATAAGAGGTGCCGCCAAAACCACTGTATGCATTATTCTTTGCAGTTACCTTGGCGCTGTAACCAGGCATCCAAGCGCTCACCGATTTACCAAAGTTGCTGAACCTTGCAGGCATACCACCAGTATCAAGTGCTCCCACCACCACCGCAGATTCAATACTCGCCTCTGTACTATTTTCTTTAATCATGTTCCCGCTGTTTCCGGCAGCTATTACTACTAACGCCCCTTTACCGCCTCGGCCGGTTTGCGCTAAGCCATCAATGGCATCTTTTATTGGTTCCAGTAGCAACTGCGTTTGCCAACTCATGTTAATCACATCTGCTTGAGCCAGTTTGGCTATATGTAATGACTCTAATGTATGGCTAGTCCAGCTTTTCGTTTGTCTAATCGCGATAAGTCCGGCATCGGTTGCAAGCCCAGCCACTTCATCAGGCAAGAATTCGTTTGCTCTGGCAAAAATCACCCCCAATACCTTTGTACCATGATTATCCAATCTGCTTTGCGGCTGGACATCCTTGACTCTTCTCTCAATATCGTAAGTCAATAATATGTTAGTTTTGCTAAAGGCATCATGTTTTAAATCAAAACCATCATCAATAACAACTATTTTTATTCCCTCACCTTGGGTCGTTTGTTGTAATTGTTCTTGCCATTTCTCTATGCGAAACAATCGATATGGTAAGCTTTTAGCTGCACTCGCTTCTGATAATATTTTTGTTAATGGGTGTTCAGTTTTTTTCTTTTTAATCTCAAGGTTAGATTTAACTTGCAAAAGGTCTGGCTGAACATATATCACGCCTTTCAAAGCAACGGCTACTTCAAGCGCATAAGTTAAACTCAGCGCAGATTCCCCCTTTAACGACACCACCATAAATTCATGCTCGGCAAAAGGTCCAAAGGTCGCTAGCTGATCCACATTTATCTTTTGTTTTAACGCGTTTGCAACGTCACGTCCCATCCCAACCTTTATTTTTATGATTATTTTGTTACTCAGTTCCACTAATTGTTCTGAATCAGCAAACCTATATACCCTCGTATCCTCAGAACCGCTGCGCTCAAGTGTTATCTTTTTGCCAAAATTAACAAATTCCATTTCCTGAGCATTTGCAGTGTTAATGAAGAAAACAAAAAATATAAAGCACTGCACCAATTTTAGCCTTAATAGATTAAAAAGCTGATAAACTTCTTTTTTATACATCAGTTAATATTCTCACTAAGGTCAGTTAAATTTTTCATACAACTTTTAAAAGTTATAAAATATTTAATTATTGCAAAAGCACTTTGATTAAATTCAAGTAACACTTTGCTTTTCGAGATCCAACATAATTTGTTTTGATGAACTGATGAGCTATCTACAAAAAATCACGAAGGTCAACATACCCTAAAAACTTTATTAGTTAGGTATCAAACTTACAGGCTCAATAGCGACCATTACTGTTTGTAGCTCAATTATAGAAGACACATTAATTAAATTGAACAAGTAAAGGTCAAATTGTTTTAGATCAACTGTTATTTGTAATTTTTTATTGCTCCCGTGCCTTTTCCTGAGCTATAGGTTCGATTAACATGTTGGAATGCCAGCTGCAATTTATGATGTCAGCAAGATTTAGCTTAGTAACTTGAAACGCTAACAAAGTATTAGAAATCCAAGTTGTAGGTTGTCCAATTGAAATTAAATTTGCTAATGGTTTGGCTACCTTTGTTCCATGATAATTCCAATCTTTATATTACCAGATCAAATAATGTCTGTTTATTTGGTAAATAATGTTGAAGTTAATTTTTAACTTACTCAAAAGGAGTGATTGGTAAGAAAATGATAAATAAAATACTAAGCAGATTTCTTTTTGAATTGAACCAATATAAATTAAATAAAACGCTAACCCTATCTACTACAATCTGTAATAACAGATACGTTAATAAACATGGCATCTTTAGATTTAATTTTAAAAGGCATCAAGCTTTGTCAGCAAAATCAATGCTCCTCCGCTAAAGCCAAATTTTTAGCGGTTTTAAAAACAGATCCTGATTCAATAATCGCCATCCGCCACTTAACCGAAGCTGCTTTGCATATGGGTGATAGTCAGCAAGTTATACCGCATATCCACACTTGTATGCAATATCACCCAGACTCGATTATATTGCATCAATTGTTGGGGGTTGTTTATCAACAAAACAAACAATTACCCAAAGCAGTTGAGTACTATCGTACTGCGCTAAGCTTATTGCTCACCACACAATTTAAACCATCAAAACCAGCGGCCAAAGCCAATTTTGATCAAAGCTTGTATGAAGCCACACTATGGCAGACTTTGCACTTATTTCGACACAACAACCTGAGGTCATTTGCTACTTCAGGTACTTTATTGGGTTTAACTAGAGACAAGTGTTTATTACCTTTTGACAAAGATATTGATATCGGCATTGATTGGGGACAAATGCCTCAGGCGATCAAATTACTCAAACAAAATGGTTGGCAAGAGCATAAACGCTCGTACGATTTAATTAACCCACGCTGTTTTATGCATAACAACGGCGTGATTTTAGACTTGTGTGGTTATGGGGTTGACCAAACAAATGGGCAAACTATTGCGGGTTTGTGGATGGCGGGCATTCCTTTTGAATGGAACCGGGTAACTGTCTACCCCAAAATAGACTTAGTTGATAAACAAACCGAATTCGGCTCTGTATGGCATCCAGCACAACCAGAAGCAATTTTGCAGGCATTATATGGCCAATGGAAAATTAAAGATGTAAATTTCGATACCATAATATGTGCGAAAAACTTACAAGGTTTTAGTTTACTTACTCAATGTTTTGCCTATTCAAGAATATGTGTTTTGTGGCAACAACATAGATGGGCTAAGCTTATACCGCTTGTTGAACAAGTACGTCGTTTTACCCCGTCAGATCAATTGTTTGTTAAGCTAGAAAAACAACTACAGATGGAATTGCAGCATGAAACACAATAACCACAAAGTTTTAGCCTTGGGCGTATTTGATTTATTTCACGTCGGCCACCTTAACTTTTTGAACTTTGCACGTGAACAAGGTGATAAATTATTAGTTGGCGTAGCGCCCGATGCAATGTGCTTAAAGTCGAAAGGCAAACTGCCTATCATTGAACAAACCCAACGTATGGCCATTATTCAAGCACTTGCTATCGTTGATGAAGTTACACTTGTACAGTCACCGATAATTGAAACAGACAATGTGTTCAATTGGATGTTAAGTTTAGATATAGCTACTGTTGTAAGTGGTATACAATGGCAAAACAGCGAACGTTGGAATAAATTGATTCCGCTGCTTGCCAATCACAATATTAATGTGGCCTTTGCACCCGAAACCCCCAACATTTCAAGTAGCTTGATAAAACACAAAATTAGCCAACAATATTGCCGAGAAAAATCTATATGAGTTCCATCAACTATTTCACCCCAGCACAAATAGACAAGATTATCGACTACCTTGCGTTTGCTCGCATCAAAGCTGACTTAGAATTAGTGCCTAAATATCCATATTTTTCGGGCAAACCTTTCCCACTTGGGCGCTGCTGCGAAATCCGCGATGCTGTATATCAGCTTATTATTTCCGACATCAAGTCGAACCATAGTCACGAAGGCTTGTCTTTACTGATTAACTATATGAAACAAGGGCATAGCTTAAATAAAATTTGGGGTGGCTTACGAAATGCTTATTTCCAGAATGCATTTCAAATAGGTGACTACTACTTGGATGTTTCAAACGATACAGTTAACCCAAACAAGCCGAGAATTGAAATATTGCCAATGGCTGAGTCTGGGTTTGCTGAAATTACTGATTTTGAAACATTTGTTGATATTGGCCAACGCTATTGGCAGGTGCAAATGTATAAAAATAGTGTTTGCGCTTCACTTGCGCCTTATATGCCTATTTTATGTGTAGAACCAAATGGTCAGAGTTGGTTGGCAGTCAACGATTACACAATTGCTTTTTCACGCCAATCACAATTTGAAAAAGCTAAACAAATATTGCAAAAACTACCTGAACCCTCTCAATCGATAAAAAGCCGATGGCAGGCTTTATTGACGCAAAACAGCAACCGTTATCTAAATAACCAATTATCACCAGAGGCATATTGCAATAAATACAAAGCGGATGGCTTAGACAAAGACGAAAACTTTCGCAATGACATTGTCAAAGCTTTTATTTCATTAAAAAAGATTGTGTAAATTGCATTTTTATTACTCGCTACGCTGGCGAAAACAAGCAGTTTAAGCGACAATGTTAAACCCTGTTTTGATTAAGTTTTATTGTTTATGCACATACCAACGCCTGAGCTCACAGCATTAGAAGATATCCTGCCCACTGAACCATTACTCATGATGGGTGCAGGCCCGGTACCTATTCCAGAGCCAGTCGCGAAGGCCAATTCAATTGTGATCAACCATTTAGGTGACACAATGGCAAAAATTATTGAACAAGTAAAACAAATGTCACGGTATGTGTTTCAAACCAATTCTAAATGGATAATGGGTGTTGCTGGCCCAGGTTCCGCCGCAATGGAAATGGCCATTACCAATTTAATTTGGCAAGACACCAAAGTACTCAGCATCACCAATGGTTTTTTTAGTGGCCGCCTAGCGGAAATGGCCCGCCGAGTGGGCGCTAACGTTGAAGTTTTTAGTGTACCTGAGCAGCAAATTGCTAATTTAGATGCGCTCAAGCAAACAATTGAAATCTTTAAACCTGAAGTTATCACGCTAGTGCAAGGCGAAACCTCTAATACCGTTTGCAATAAAAATTTAGAAGAGGTCGCCAAACTTGCCCATAATTATGGCTGTTATGTGATTGTTGATGCAGTGTGCACATTAAGCACTATGCCGTTGCAAATGGATGAGTGGAATATTGATGCTGTGATCACAGGTGGACAAAAAGGTTTGTCGTCTATTCCTGGCGTTTCACTCATCGCATTTTCTGAACGTGCATATCAGCGTATTCATAGCCGTGAAAAAGATTGCCCTCAATGGTGTTTAGATGCGCGTTTAGCCGAAAAATTTTGGCACCAAAGTTCCTATCATTACACCGCGCCCGTTTCGGGTATTTTGGCTATCCATGAAGCTTTGGCGTTAATTTGCAAAGAAACATTGGAAAATCGTTTTGCTCGCCACCAGCGTTGCTCATTAGCACTGCAACGTGGCATTGAAGCATTAGGGTTAAAATTGTTTGTACCTGAAGCCGCTCGATTAAATTCAGTTATCGGTATTGAAGTACCAAATGGCATTGCACAAAAAGCTTTGTGCCAGCATATATCAAATCGCTACCGCGTTGAAATAGCGGGTTCGTTTGGCTTAAATATCGTGCGCATTGGTCAAATGGGTGAACAAAGCCGTGCTCACCATTTATTTAGAACCTTGCATGCTTTTGGCTGTGCCATTCGTGATTTGGGTGGTGATATTGATTTACCAACGGGTATGGCGGAGTTAGAGCGTGGTTTGCAGGCGCAATATTCGGATAATTTTTAGATTTGAGTAGTGCAAACGAAAGCAGAAACGAAGCATAATTTTCTAAAAACGCTATACACCTTCCTTGGTCGCTCCCACAAGATATCCCTATCTTGTGAAGTTTTAGAAAATCAGCACTCGCCTCTGCTTCCATCCAATACGAGTGAAAGTTCACTATTGTGCTAAATTACACGGATTCACTGAATCAACAGCAACTCTTCACGCAACATATCCCCTTGCAAATACGCTTGCCACTGCTGCATATCCACTAAGTACAAACAATTTAAGCTGCTTTTATCACCGCCAATATAACGGTTTTTTAGACTGACTTTTTTATGATAACTGCGAGGTAATTCTTCAATTTTATCCAAGCGTTTGCATACCAGCTGATATTTAGCTTGGGTTTTAATTGGCTCGCGCGTACGTGCTTTTGGCGTTGCACCAAGTGCCCTTGCCCACTTTTGCCAAGGTCTGCCATGCCCTCTATGGCCATCAGCAATATAAGCCAATGCGTGTGCAAGTTCATGCGCTAGCGTGTCTAACTGCAATTCTATAGGGTTATGTTCAAGAATATGTGCCGAAATTGTTATCTGTTTTTTTAGGTAGTGGCAGCTACCAAGTTGACGTTTACCTTGATTAAACTTTAAAGAGTAGCCAGTTAAATCTGGGTATTGCTCAGCATAACTAGCAATTAGCTTGTTAAAGCTCGTTTTTACGATGTGTTTTTTATCAAGCAAATTCATAAAACCGTACCAACACTAACTCGCTTCATATTAATGAGCAAACGCAATTTTTAATATTAGCTGCCTTAAAACAAAAACAGCCCAACAAATTGCTTTGTGGGCTGTTTTTACAATTTTAGATAGAGCTAAAATTGAGTTTATGCGTCAGCTTGTTGCTGTAAACGGAATAAAGATTCCATATGCTGCATAGAGGTTAAAATCGCATAAATGACTGGTAAATAACCACGCTTACGCATTTCTAAGAATTCTTCGTCAGATAGCTCGTTAAATTTTTGCTCATCAAACGCATGGAAGCTACCAATATTTACGCGCTCGCCGTCTTGTTTGGTGTAACCGACAGTACGCGGTACTAATAATTCTTTTTCAGCAATGTAACCAACAAATCCACGGCTTGCCGCTTCGCGCTCAATAAACGAGTTCATAAACTCTTTAACTTGGTTTAACACTTCAGCTTCTGAGCCATCTTCGTTAAATAACGCTTCACCTTCTTCGGTGTTAAACATTTCTGCTTCTTCGTCTAAACAAACAACCATGTTGTCATCGTTGCCATTAACCGATGCCGCAGCAAACGGGTAGCGACGAATTGAAGCTGGAATATAAGTAGCAGTCCATCGACCGTCTTTAATTAATAAATTCTGTTCTTTCTTTAAGCCTAACAAGCCAAGTGGGTGGTACTCGTTTGTTTCTTCATTTTTATGGAAAATAATCGGGAAACTAGAAGACGCTTGTGGAAATTCATGAGCCAATAACGGTGCTACATGTACAGTCTTAGCAAAGTCATAATTCGGTGCGCGCTTAAGCTTAATATCTTTATGTTGGTTTGAGTTGATCGGAACCAATTTTTTAAACATTGGGGTTCTCCATTAATTCTTTGTATTATAGTGCTCGAGTTGAAAATGCATCATTCATGCTCAACGCGGTTTAACTGCTTGTACAGGTTAGATACTAAGATATGCATTAGCCGCACAAATTCAAGCACAAATTCAACAAAAAGTTAATTTGAGGTAAATGACCGCAGTTATTTTAGCCATTCAGTATATTTTTCCACCAACTGTAATTTCAACAGCAATAAATTTTGTAACATTTGCGCAGAGCCGAGGCAAATACAGGTATAGTATAGGCATTGAAATTTAGGTGAGTTGTGTATGTCTGTTAATTTAATTTGCCCGTTAGACGGCGAACTTTTAATTCAAGCACCCAACAACAAATTTGTCAGCTGTGTTAATAAGCATAATTTTGATTACGCAAAACAAGGATATTTAAACTTGTTGCCCGTGCAGTTCAAACGTTCAAAACAACCAGGCGACGACAAAACAATGGTAGAAGCACGCTGCCGTTTTTTAAACTCAGGCGTTTATCAACAGATTGCACTGTCAGTAGTCGATTTATGCCTACAACCTGGTAGCAGGCTCTCTCTGCTAGATGCAGGCTGCGGTGAGGGCTATTATTTGCGCCAGTTTGCCCAACAGGTCGCGGGGGCTGAGTTAATTGGTTTAGATATTTCCAAAGAGGCGATTATCTCAGCGGCTCGGCAAAATAGGCTGGCACAACAAAATGTCCAGTATCTAGTTGCTTCAAACAAAAGCATCCCCATTGCCGATAACTCTCTTAGCCATATTTTATGCATGTTTGGTTTTCCAGTTTATTGTGAGTTTGCACGCAAGCTAGATAAATCGGGCCAGTTAGTTTTGGTAGAGAGTGGTGAAAATCACTTAATAGAGCTCCGCCAAGCCATTTATCCTGAAGTTAAACCTTTTGTCGCCGCCAATCGGCAAGAAGCGATCAATGCCGGATTTAAGTTAATCGACCGTCAACAGGTTCAATACACACAAACCTTAAATAATCAACAAATCCAAGACTTGCTGATAATGACCCCACACGGTCATAAAGCCAGCGCCGATAAGCTCGCCCAGTTGCAAGCCTTGCAGCAATTTACCATCAGTATTGATGCTGATATCAGTATTTGGCAAAAAGAGGTCAATTAGTGCAATACCGCCCTATCCCACAACCAGCAGCTCCGACATCTGAAGCCGTTTTGATGTCGCGCGCGCAAGCTATCGCTGGACTTAACCTGGCGCAGCTCGCATCTATGGCAGGTGTGCATGTGCCCAATAATTTACTCAAAGATAAAGGGTGGACAGGGCAATTATTAGAATGGCATTTGGGCGCTACCGCTGGTTCTAAACCGGTACCAGACTTTGAACACCTAGGTATCGAACTTAAAACAATACCGGTTGATCGAACAGGAACACCGTTAGAAACCACTTACATTTGTGTCGCGCCATTAACGGGCATAGCGGGTCAAACATGGCAGAACAGTCCAGTTCGAGTTAAGCTCAACCGCGTTCTATGGGTACCTATATTGGCAGAGCGAGGCATTGCGGTCGCTGATAGGTTGGTCGGACTCCCCATCTTGTGGTCGCCAACACCAGCACAAGATCAGGCGCTCAAACAAGATTGGGAAGAGCTAATGGATATGGTCGCGCTGGGGCAAGTTAATCAGATCACCGCGAAAACAGGTCAATACTTACAGATTAGACCTAAAGCTGCAAACAGTCGGGTGCGAACTCAAGGAATTGGCTCTGATGGTGAGCACATTCAAACTTTGCCTCGTGGTTTTTATTTAAAAAAATCCTTCACTTTAACCATATTACAACAAGCAATCTCTGGTTAGTTGTACTGTTGCTCCAATCGTAAGTTTAACCTGCGCATAGACAGTTTATTCAGCTCCGTCACTTCTGCGGCTGTTAGATTATTTTCTTTAAAATAGATTTTTGCTTCGTGTTTTGCAATTAAGCCATGGCGCTGCAATAGTTTGTATCGTGAATAACAAATTGCTTTGTTCATAATAACAGCTAAAGGTGACATTTCACGCACATCCGCTGCTGCGTACTCTTGCATCGGAGGGTGAATCATCAACCGCTTTAAATCAAAACGTTTTATCAACTCAGCACTTAACCTTGGTGTATGGTCTATCATTAGGTTACGCAATGCTTCTCCGCTGGGTTCTAATGCAGCTATCGCTTCGTGATCTTGTTTAAGTCGTCGCTCACGAGCAAACTCTAGCTGCTCTTTCCAAATAGCATCAAATCTACGTAAATATAAACGTACAATCGCCGACTGCCCCAACCCATGAAACGCCGCAGCAGTAAACGCAATATTTTGGTCAAGGTTGTGAATTAACGCTAAACGCTTGCAAGACACTGCTGCGCCAAGTCCTGCTTCCCACATTTTACGTTTCATCAAACGAAATGGCTCTGTGCTATGTGGGATCCACTTACGTAAAGCAAAGGTCGGCACCACCATTTTTAAATTGTCGATGCCGATATAACTTAAGGCACTACGCGCTTTATCTACACGTATCGGCTTGCCCTCTTTAGTTGGCCGATACCCTGGCAAATTTACAAATTGCACCATATCTTGCTCTAACCAAGCTAAATTCATCACTAAGGGTTCAATGCGTGCGATATTGGCCGCCCTAACGGACAAAATATCTAATATGGCAGGAATAGAGTCTTGAATATTTAAAGTATTTTCGAAAATATTATCGACATCGTTTAATTGCTCAATAACTGAATCAGACACCAGTTGGTTGAGTTCTAAATCTTTCTTTTGCCTATGTTGCTCTTTTGCCTGCTCAACAGCGTCTCGCTCACTTTTGGCTTTAACTTCTACATCCAATAATTGCCGTTGCTCTTGTTCCGTGAACATCTCAGCCATTGCCTGCAAATGGGCACCATTGTGCTTACGCGCAAAGTCATAACTAATCAGGAGGTCGTGAAAGCGAGTGTTAATTAGTGTGGAGTATCGAGTGTCGGTCATTAAATTCGCATAGAGTCTGTTGTGGTCGACGATGTAAACCTGAGTGTAGCTTAGTGGTTAGTGCATTACCAATTAAACAATTGCGTTTAATAAACACTTCACACGCAATTGTCGTTTTTATCGGCTGATAAAATTTTTCAGTATATGGTGGCCAAATTCTGATAGCACTGATTCTGGGTGAAATTGCACACCAAAAATAGCCAAACTTTTATGCTGCAAGCCCATAATTACTTTATTTCCTTGGCCTTCGTCACACCAAGCTGTCACTTCTAAATCTTCGGGTACAGAATTAGGTTCAACACACAAAGAGTGATATCGAGTCACAATAAAATCTCGATGGATGTTGGCAAATATTCCTTGGCTGTTATGCTCAACCAAAGCGGTTTTGCCATGCATTACTTGGCTCGCCTTAGTCACGCTCGCACCAAAATACTGAGCAATACATTGGTGGCCCAAACAAACCCCTAATATTGGTTTACTTTGAGCAAAAGCCCCAATTGCTTCAAGCGAAATGCCTGATTCATTCGGCGTGCAAGGTCCAGGCGAGATAACAATATGGCTTGGGTTTAGCTGCTCAATTTGCTCTATACTGATTTGATCATTACGCACCACTTTTACTTTGCAGCCTAGCTCCATAAAGTAATGCGCTAAGTTATAAGTAAAAGAATCGTAATTGTCGATCAGTAAAAGCATATAAAACCATGTTCACAATATAATGAGTCGGGAAAATAGCAAATTTAACCTAGTTAGGCGAGTTAAAATTAGTTAATGAGTTGCCACGGCTCCGCCAACAAACCTTGCCACCGCCTGTTTTTGTAATGCACTGGTGAGTTTATAATCACTTGCTGGCCAATTAGGCTTTTAAAGTTGGTCTGGCGAAAATGGCGTGTTTTGACTTTGTCTGGCACTTCGACATAAAACCAATCGTTAATCACTAACCAAGTGGCTTGTTTATGTTGAAAAACTCTTACAACCTTACCTGACCAATTTTGATTTGCCTGCTGGCTCGCTTTTGCTTGTTCGGCGGGCTGAGCTTGAAATGCTTTAAACGCCCATAAACCTGTGTGTTGATTAAGTGCATCTAACTGCGCCTGATAGTAACAGCGCCAAAACATCGTATTGGGCTGTTGAATATCAAGCTGCACAGCCCCCTGCTGCAACAACAGTTGCTGGACATTCTGATCGCTGGGCAAAAAAACATGCGCTAACATATGGTTGTTGTGGTCTAACAAATTTTTATCTAATACCAGCTTAATCTCAGGCGCTGTAGCCAAAGTTTGTTTTAATAACAGGTTAGATTGCTCTGCAACTTGGCGCGCTTGCTTATCATTGGCTTTGCCTTGAGTTGTCGGTAATTTCACCCCAATTAAGCGGACGTGCTGACCACTTACGAGCTGTATAGTAGTAGCATCAATGACGCGCTTAACTTGCACTTGGCTATGGTAGCCACTGCTCTGACAAGTTGAAGCTATCGCACCAGCACAAACAAAAACTAAACTTAGGCTAATAAAAAACCGCCAAACTAACTTACGCATGCTAGCGGTTAACTCCCCATCTCAAATCGGCTTTTGCGGCCAAACTTTTTCACAAAATCATCTAATCCCATAGGTTTGGCAATACCGTACCCTTGGCCATAATTAATCCCTATGCTACGCAAATCGGCCAAAATATCTTCAGATTCAACAAACTCGGCAACGGTTTCCATACCAATTGCTTTAGCAACCTCATAAATCGATTTGACCATAGCTCGGTCAATTGGATCAACCAGCATATCTTTGACGAAACTGCCGTCAATTTTTAAATAATCAACTGGTAAGTTTTTAAGGTATCCATAAGATGAAAATCCGCTACCAAAGTCATCTAGTGCAAACGAACAACCTAAATCTCTAAAACATTTAATAAAACTTAACGTGGCATCAAGCTGCTGGATCGCCATAGACTCAGTGATCTCAAAACATATTTTGTTGTATGGTATTTTGTAGTGTTCAAAACAATCTAAGATGTAATTTTGCATGCTCTCTTCAGCCAACGAAGGGCCCGACAAGTTGATTGCGCACTTAGCCACTCTTTGCATATGCAAAGGGTTGTGCTGCAACCAAGAAAAATAGTGGTTAATCACCCATTTATCTATCGATGGCATTAATCCATAGCGCTCAGCTGCGGGTAAAAACAATCCAGGCGGAACCAACTTATCTTCCTCGTCATACATGCGAATCAACAGCTCATAGTGCAAACTTTCCGCTGGGTGTTGCATGTTATAAATCAACTGTGCTTGCAGGGCAAACCTGTCGTTTGCCAGCGCATCGTTAATTTTAGATACTTGCTGCATTTCATTGTGACGATTTTTAACATCTTCGTCTGATTCAGTGTAAGCATGAATACGATTACGGCCTTTATCTTTAGCCGCATAACAAGCGGTATCGGCAATACTCATCACTTCATCAATGAAGTGATTTTCTTCGTTTAGTTCAACCAAGCCTATGCTCACACCAACCGTAAATACACGCCCTTCCCACACGAATCGGAAGTCTTGGACAGCTTGTTTCAACTGAAATGCGATCACAAACGCTTCATCACCGACTTTGTTTTTGACCAGCACACCAAACTCATCACCACCCAAACGGGCAATAATACCTTGTTTGTTTAATACATCTTTTAGCTCGTCTGTCAGTTGTCGAAGTAAAATATCACCCGCTTTGTGGCCACATGTGTCATTAACCACTTTAAATTGGTCTAAATCCATGTACAGCAGGGTGTGTTTCACTTTTGATTGGCTACATTCAATCAGCGCTTCGTTCAAAATACGTTCAAATTCACGGCGATTTAATAAACCTGTTAATGAGTCGTGTGCAGCTAAGAATTGCAGTTGCTTATCAGAACGTTTCTTTTGACTAATATCGATAAGTGAGCCAATCAACACTGCACCATCAGGTGTTTTTGGTTCAAACCTGAGGTTGATGGACACCCAGATTTTTTTACCATTGGTGCGCCGCCATTGTGCTTCAAAGCCGTAAACTCGGCCAAACTCTTTCGCTCGATTCACTAGCTTTTCGCGTTCGTCTGGTGATACATACAACTCTAGGATATTTTCAATACTATGCGCCAGCTCTTCAAAATTCATATAACCAATTAGGTCACAAAAAGCTTTGTTCGCTCGGAGCAATCGACCGTCTACCGTGGTGGTAAAGTGCCCCTCCACCGCATTTTCATAAATATCATAGAATTGTTCATAGTGGTGCAGAGCCTCAAGTTGAGCCTTAAGCCGTTGGCTACGCTCTTTTTTAATGCGGCTCGACAAAGCTTCAAAAATAACAATAAACGCAAAAAATTGAGACACCAATAAACTATATTCAGTAAACAAATTGCGTGGTACCAACCCAAAGCGATTCGCAGCAAACAAAGCACACGATAGGGTAATTAACGAGAAACACACAACAAAACGGCCAGCATCACGATATTTCCTAGTTGCAACATACACCCCACTGGTCAGCAAGAACACCGAGCACAGTGCAAACATCACCACTTGTAACATAATTTGTTGATAATGGCTGACAAACAGGCCCATAAATGACGCCAATACAAACAACACACACAAAGTTAAAGCAATTTTATATAACCAGCGGACTTTTTCTCGTAGGTGCAAAAATTCAGAGGCAAACAGGCATACACTCGCTAGCGCAATGCCTAAAGCAAACATAGATAAGTTTTGTGATATCGCCGGAAAGTCTGGCCATAAAAACTCTATGGGATAACCTGTGGCCGCACTATAATAAACAAAGAAAAAGCATGAAAAGATCGCATAATATAAAAAGCTCACATCCTTATTGAGGATAAATACTAAAATAGAAAATAATGACAATACCACTAATAGCGCCAAGCCAGCCCCTAACCAGAAACTATTGGTTGATTTGTCATTGGTCAACCAAAGTTGATCAACTAAATACATAGGGACTTGCACTAAACCGTCATTTTCCACTCTGACCAAAACACGCGTATGGCTATTGGCACTTAAGGTGAGTGGCGCTATAAAGTCAGCTGATGGAAACATTCGCTCTTCAATGGCTTGGTCTAAATTTACATCTAAAATTTCAACAACCCCATTTATAGAGTCTTGCTGATAGATTGTAATATGTTCAACCAAAGGAAATTGATAATCCAAATATAATGCCTGTTGCAACGAAGCATTATTTTTTATATCAAAATAAAACCAATAAGCTTGGTCGGTGTGAGGCAATACGGGCAAGGGTTTATCAAATGATTGCCAATCAATCAGCTCAAAACGCTCTATTACAGTTTGTATATCCACCTGAGATTCAAGTGTTCGATATCTCAAATACTGCCCGAGTGTAACTTTTTTATTTTGTTTCACTTGCTCAACTGACAACGGCTGAGCGGTCGCAACGTTTTGCCATGAAAAGAATGTCAGGACAATGATGGCAAAAAATAACTTTGGTAAAAATCTCATTTGAAGAGTCACTTATCTGTTTTTCTTATTGTTGTGTTGTCTGTAAATTCTCAATAACAGCTTTCCTTAAGCGAAATTGACCAAAATTTTCAATCAATTGAAAGATATTTTACAAATGCGCAAACCGCGCTACTGCTTCGCAATCTATCTAATTAGGCTAATCGAGTTAAACTCAATTATTTTCTACGATTTGTTTAAGTTTAGCCAGTAAATCGTCACTTGCTTGGTCAAACCAGCAACTTTTTGATAATTCATCAAAATGCACCCACACAATTGCTTGTTCAACATCTAACCGCCAACTCATTCTATCGGCACCAACCGTGCATTCTCGACTAATAAAGCCATTTTGTTTTAACCAAGACGACATTAACGGTTGAATTGTATCGTAACTCAACGTTTGGCCAAAATTGCAGATTATGCCGTCATCTACCTGTTCAATACTGGTTAAATCTAATGATTGCATATAATTAATTAACCCCTTAAAAAGATTGATTTACAGTTAAACTCAAGCCTACGACAAATTTTGTGTTGCACAGGCTTCATGCCAGAAAGCGGCAACCAATGGCTCAACCAAATGTTTTTGCATACAACATACACCCAGCTCAAATGGCTCAATATCACCAGCCGCTTCGATTCGAGTAACTTTCTCTCTTACTGGGCTGTTTTCAATTACAATATCTGGCGCCAGACCGACCCCACAACCCAATGCCACCATAGAAACAATGGCTTCATGCCCTGCAACCGTGGCATATATATTCGGTTTGATATGATGCGACCTAAACCATTTATCACTGCGCGTACGGGTAAATCCAGAGTCCGCTATTATAAACGGAATTGATTGCCAATCTGGTTTATCCACATTTAATTTCTCTTTCACATCACAATTCATTACCGGACCGATTAATGACATTGAAATACGGTCAATTGGATGAAAAGCTAAATTGTTCGGCATTGAGTCGGGTTTGGCTGATAAAGCAATATCCACTTCACCACTGGAAATTTTGGCCATCGCAAGTGAAGCTGCACCAGTCTCTAATTGAATTTCAATTTTCGGGTGTTGCTGACTTAAGCGCGCTAAAATGGGTGGAATATGCGAGTAACATGCCGTGACCGAACAAAAAACTTTAAGTTGACCACGTAGTTCATGGCTATTCACTTGCGTATGCTGCTGAAACTTTTGCCAGTTATCTAAAGTCTGCCGCGCAAAAGATAAAAACTGATTGCCCGCTTCGGTTAGTGCGACACTGCGATTATCTCGTTCTAAAAGCACGCACCCCGCTTCTTCTTCGAGCTTTTTGATCATACGGCTTAAAGTTGGCGCACTGGTGTGCATTGCTTCTGCAGTTTTCGCAAAATGCAAACTTTCAGCCAAATGAATAAAGCAGCGCAAAGACTTCAGTTCCATCAACACCTTACCTTTTGATTGACCATGGGTTATTTATCTTTGACATTTTATTTCAAAAAATGAAATACAGTTTTTTAAATATATCACTTTAAGCAACGTTTGTAATTAGGTAAAGTGTGCGCAAATTTTTATCATGTAAATTCGATAGGATAATCAAAATGGGTCAAAATTATTTTAATACCCTAACTATGGCTGAAAAGTTAGAGCAGTTGGGTAAATGTCGTTTTATGGACCGTAGCGAATTCGCAAACGGTTGTGAAGCATTGAAAGGCAAAAAAGTTGTTATCGTTGGTTGTGGTGCTCAAGGTTTAAACCAAGGTTTAAACATGCGCGATTCTGGTTTAGACATTTCATATGCTTTACGTGAATCTGCAATTGAAGCTAAGCGTCAATCTTGGAAAAACGCAACTGAAAACGGCTTCACTGTTGGTACATACGAAGAGTTAATTCCAACTGCAGATTTAGTTTGTAACTTAACCCCTGATAAACAACACACTGCTGTAGTTAGCGCAGTTATGCCTTTAATGAAACAAGGCGCAACTTTAGCTTACTCTCACGGCTTCAACATTGTTGAAGAAGGCATGCAAATTCGTGATGACATCACTGTAATCATGTGTGCGCCTAAGTGCCCAGGTTCTGAAGTACGTGAAGAATACAAGCGTGGTTTCGGTGTTCCTACACTTATCGCTGTTCATCCTGCAAACGATCCTCAAGGTCACGGTTTAGAGTGGGCTAAAGCATATGCTTCTGCAACTGGTGGTGACCGTGCAGGTGTACTTGAGTCTTCATTTGTTGCTGAAGTAAAATCTGACTTAATGGGTGAGCAAACTATCCTTTGTGGTATGTTGCAAACTGGCGCTATCTTAGGTTACGAAAAAATGATAGCTGACGGTGTTGAGCCTGGTTACGCTTCTAAATTAATCCAATACGGTTGGGAAACCATCACTGAAGCGCTTAAATACGGCGGCATCACTGGTATGATGGATCGTTTGTCTAACCCAGCTAAAATCGAATGTTTCGCTTTAGCAGGTGAGTTAAAAGACACTTTACGTCCATTGTTCCGCAAGCACATGGATGACATCATCACTGGTCACTTCTCTAAAACAATGATGGAAGACTGGGCAAATGATGATGCAAACCTATTAAAATGGCGTGCAGAAACAGCTGAAACTGCTTTTGAGAAATCAACTTCTCAAGACGCGCCAATTGACGAGCAAGAATACTTCGATAACAACATCTTATTTGTTGCTATGGTTAAAGCTGGTGTTGAATTAGCGTTCGAAGCTATGACTGAAGTTGGTATTATCGAAGAGTCAGCATACTACGAGTCTTTGCATGAAACTCCGTTAATCGCAAACACTATCGCGCGTAAGAAATTATACGAAATGAACGTAGTTATTTCTGACACAGCTGAATACGGTTGTTACTTATTCGCGCATGCTGCTGTGCCATTATTAAAAGACTTCGTCAACAACTTAGACAGTGCGTTTATCGGTCAATACAAAGCACCTGCGTCTAACTCTGTAGACAACGCATTGTTAGTACGTGTAAACGACGAAATTCGCAACCACCCTGTTGAATGGGTTGGCCAAGAGTTACGTGGCTACATGACCGATATGAAAGCAATTGTTGATAAAAACGAAATCTAATTTTAGATTTTCTATTTATCGCTAAAAAAATGCAGCTTCGGCTGCATTTTTTATATCCCTTGTTTATCACAGTTAAAATATAGCAAATAGTTCACAATCCCGACCCCAATTGATTGACCTAAAGCCACTTAAACAGTTTAATAGCCTAGTGGTTAAAACAACCATTTAAAGTAACTCAGGTATAACGTTTAACATGCTCAATGAAATCATCACTTTATTTGCAATCCCAGCCAACAGTTTATTGACTGATGGCGACTACAATCCTTGGCTAGTGGCGCTGTCCATTTTGGTTGCCATACTGTCTTCGTTTATGGGATTACAAATTGCTGACTATGCTGCCTCGAACAAAAGTCGCCCCCGCAGAAACTTAGCACTAGCAACAGGCGCTTTGGCATTGGGTGGTGGTGTATGGTCAATGCACTTTATTGGCATGACCGCGTTTAGGCTGTGTACCACGGTCGACTATAATATTCCGATAACTATTTTATCGGTTATCCCTTCACTGCTGGCCAGTTGGGTTGCTTTAAGGATTACCAGCAATACTAATATTAAGGGTAAAACCTTGCTCATAGGAGGCATGTTGGTTGGTTCAGGCATTGGAACCATGCATTATACCGGGATGGCCGCGATGGATATGGCTCCGTTACTGAGATATGACCTTTGGTTATTTTTATTATCAATTGTAGTTGCGGTTAGTTTATCCATTCTGGCGCTGTCAATTAAATTTGCCCTCGGTAAGCTGCCGATACACCTTACTAACCCTACCTCTAAAAGTATTGTTGCAGCCGTTGTGATGGGGCTTGCAATCGCAGGTATGCACTACACAGGCATGGCAGCAGCGCGTTTTGTATTGCCGCCGGGGTTAGAATTATCAAATCAAACTGGCGAAATTTCACTCTACCTTGGTTATGGCATTGGTTTTTTTACATTGCTGATGATTGGCGCGGTACTAGCCACGCACTACTTATTTAAAATACGAGATTTATCTAGACAGTCGTCTTACAGCGAGCGCCGTATGCGCGCAATAATGAATACAGCCATAGACGCGATATTTACCCTAGACAATAAAGGAACTATTGTTGAAATCAGCCAAGCATGTGAAGCTTTGTTAGGCTGGAGCCAGCAAGATATGCAAGGCAAACATATTGCTGACTATTTACCAGATACCTTTAGAGTTGAATTTGAAAAGCAGCTAACCTCAGGGATTAATGCATTTGTTGGCCGCAGCCGAGAAGTGCAAGTTATTCACAAGCAAGGACACTTAGTCAATGTTCGAGTGTCGGTTGGCACAGTGAAATTGGACAACGAGACTTTATATGTCGCTATTGTCTCTGACTTAACCGAAAGAGCCAAAATGGAAAAAGCGCTCAGAGAAAATGAAAGTAAGTTTCGTTCGCTGATCACTAATATTCCTGGCATTGCGTTTCGCTGTTTAGACAAAGAAGGCTGGCCAATGCTCTACATCAGTAATGCGGTAGAGCAAATTACTGGCTACCCTGCAAGTGATTTCATTTACCCTAATCAAACACGCTACTTTTCTGATTTGATCCACCCTGACGACTTAGAGCGCGTTTCTGATTATTACAACGAAACAGGCCGTTATGCTTTTGAATACCGTATTCTCGACAAACACGGTGCACAACATTGGCTGCTGGAGCAAGGTAGCTTAACTATTGACCCCGCAACAGGTGAAAACTGTTTAGACGGTTTTATTATGGACATTAGCGAACGCAAATACATGGAAGATGAATTACGTATTGCGAAAGAAGAAGCTGAACAAGCAGCGGCTGCGCGTGCAGCATTTACCGCCAATATGAGCCATGAAATACGCACTCCGATGAATGCGATTATTGGTTTTAGTGACATCTTATTAGATTCCAAACTACCCGTTGAGCAGCTAAAGCATATTAAAACCATTAATCACTCAGCAAGGTCTCTGTTATATCTGCTCAATGACGTGTTGGACAGTGCAAAACTCGACAAAGGAAAATTAGAGCTAGAGCAAACAAATTTCAGCTTAGTTGAAGAAGTTGACACTGTGATATCAACCCTATACCTCGAAGCACAAAACAAAGGGTTGCAGTTGTATAGCACAATGGATGACAGTGTACTGCCCTACTACCTAGGCGATCCAAACAGAATCCGACAAATTTTAACCAATATTATTGGTAACGCCATCAAGTTTACCATGGCGGGCACAGTTAAAATCGAAGTTGCACAAAACGATTGCGTGTCAATTAAGGTTGTTGACACTGGTATTGGTATGTCACCAGAACAAATGCAACAAATATTTGAGCCATACACTCAAGCTGATGCCTCAATTAGCCGTCAGTTTGGCGGCACAGGTCTTGGTACAACCATTAGCTTTAAATTAGCCAAACTGATGAATGGCTCCATCAATGTATCCAGTGAGCAAGGCAAAGGCAGTACATTTGAAATTCTGTTACCACTCAAACCTGGGGTTAAACCTGCACAAAAAGTTAAAGTTAGCAATCAAGTCACTTTGCCACAGCTACGAGTGTTGTTAGTTGATGATATTCAACAGAATATCGACTTGCTTACCGTTATTTTAGAACGAGACGACCATATTGTAGATAGTTGTTTTAACGGCGAACAAGCCCTAACTAAACTGCGCAACAAACATGATTACGACTTAGTAATTATGGATATTCAAATGCCAGTAATGGATGGGCTAGATGCAAGCAAAAAATGGCGTGCTTATGAAAATGAACACGACTTAACTAGCATTCCAATTATTGCCTTAACCGCGAGTGTAATGCCGAATGACAAACTACGTGCTCAACAAGCGGGTATGAATGGTTTTGCCAATAAACCAATTGACCCATTGCAAATCAAACAAGAAATGGCCCGAGTTTTAAATATTGCAATAACCCCTGAGGCACCCGCAGCGCACAACGATAGCCAAGTTAGCTGTATCGATATGGAAAGAGGAATAAACCTTTGGGGGGATAAAGAAACATTTTTTGCTGAAATACAAAGGTTTATGCAAGACAACCCAGATATAGATGGACAGCTGTCAAAGCTCGTTGAGCAACAAAACTGGAGCGAGCTACAGCATTATGCACATAAAATAAAAGGCACGGCTGGTAACTTATCTTTGCCCAAACTGACAAGTTTATTTAGTCAGTTGGAAAAAACACTTAGACGACGTGACATAAAAGCGTTACCAGCACTGATATCGCAAATTGCCCAACATCAGGCTAAACTACAGAACAAATGCAAGCAGGAAAAAATAACTGACTCAGTTAATGCACCAGTCATAAAACAAGCGAATAATGAATTTGTAAAACGACTAGAGCATATTAGTCAATTAGCATTAGCCAGCCAAGTAGACGACCAGCTTAACGCTGAGCTAGTTAAATTGACCCCGGCTCAGTTTAAAGAGCAGCTTGACCAAGCAATTGACCTATTGAATGATTTTGAATTTAAAAAAGCAATTGCATTAATTCAAACGATTCAACGAGATGCCGTTGGAGGCCAGTAAATGAATTACATACCAGACGCAACCCCATCTATATTAATTGTCGACGACGAGCCGACAAACCTTAGGGTACTCAAAGGGATATTACAGCAGGATTACCAGTTGACCTTTGCTAAGTCTGGTGAAGATGCCTTGAAAATTGTTGCTGACAATAAACCCAACCTTATTCTGCTCGACATTATGATGCCCAATATGTCTGGCTATGATGTGTGCCGCAAACTCAAAGCTGATGACAGCACGGCATCCGTTCCTGTCATTTTTGTTTCAGCACTTAATGATGAATTAGATGAAGCGTTAGGTTTTGAGTTAGGCGCTGTTGACTATATCACTAAGCCCGTTTCGCCAGCTTTAGTTAAAGCCCGCGTCAAGAACCATTTATCCTTAGTGCAAGCCGACGAGTTAAAACGTACCCGCATGCAAGTGATACAAGTGCTGGGTCGAGCGGCTGAGTACAAAGACAATGAAACGGGGATGCATGTTATTCGTATGAGTCATTATGCGAAAATACTTGCTAAAGCGATTGGCTTGTCAGATGTTCATGCGGAAAAAATTATGAACGCAGCACCTATGCATGATATTGGCAAAATTGGCATTGCAGATAATATTTTGCAAAAGCCAGGACGGCTAACCGACGAAGAAATGGATGAAATGCGTAAACACCCGGAAATTGGCGCTGAAATACTAGGTGAATGTGACTCACCACTATTAAGATTGGCCCGCTCAATTGCATTAACCCACCATGAAAAATGGGATGGTTCAGGCTACCCGCGCGGTTTGGCTGGTGAAAATATACCATTAGAAGGTCGGATTGTTGCATTAGCCGATGTGTTTGATGCACTAACGAGCGAGCGCCCATATAAAAAAGCTTGGTCGATTGAAAAAACACTCGATTTTGTTCAATCACAAAGTGGCGTTCACTTTGATCCTAAATTAGTTACTGCACTGTTGCAGCATTTACCTGAGTTTTTAGCGATAAAAGAAAAGTGGCAAGAAACCTAACAGCCAATAAAAGCAACTAGCTTTACAGGATATTTACACTACAAGGTATTAAAGTTCGTATTTGAATCGCATATAGTGGTAGGCAAACTCGTTGATTCTATTTGTATATTTAGGTCGGTTTTATGTCTACTTTCTCCACTCGCATCACCAATCCCTTGTATTGGTTGTCTTGCCTTATTTTGTTATTGAGTGCCTGCCAATCTGACGACAACTCGCAAGTTTCAACAGCCAAAAACAGCATCAGCGCAGAGCCGGTATTAACTCAAGCAGTAAAAATGTACCAACAATCCATTGATATCACCGCGGTGGGCACCTCAAGAGCGCTTAAGTCAGTTGTTTTATATCCTAGAATCACAGGCATTATCGACAAAATAAACATTCAAGCAGGTCGTAAAGTCAGCGCCGGTACGACACTAGTTGAGCTAGATGCAAGCGAACAAATATTGCTGTTAAAACAAGCACAAATCACCTTAGATGACGCAAAACGAACTTACGATAGATACCACTCAGCCATTAGCAGTGGTGGTGTTACTCAATCTATTTTAGATGAAGCAAATACCGAGCTTGCCAGCGCACAAGTAGCCCAAAACCGCGCCAAAGTTTTATTATCATCAAATAAAAGCCCCGTTTACCGGCCATTTAGGCATTACTCAACTCGACCCTGGCGCATATGTAGACACACAAACGCCCATAGTTAGCTTAGACGACAGAAGTGCTTTGCTAATTATGTTTGAAGTTGCCGAAGCCTATTACAACCAAATAGCAATGGGCCAAAATATAGCGGTAGCGCCATGGCAAAACGCCAGTGCGCTAGAGCAAGCTAAAGTGGTTGATATCGACAGCCGCGTAGACCCACAAAGTCGGACCTTTACTGTACAAGCTAAGTTAGACAACCCGCTAGATAAATACCGCCCCGGCATGAGTTTTAAAGTTATGCTGAGTTTGATTGGCGGCGAGTACCCAGTGGTGCCAGAAACTGCGCTACAGTGGGGAGGCGATGGCGCTTATATTTGGCAAATTGTTGATCAGCACGCGACACGTTTGCCAGTTGTAGTTGTGCAAAGGCTTAAAGGTGAAATTTTAGTTGAAGGTGATTTACCCAGCGGCAGTATCGTAGTTAAAGAAGGCATACAGGGTATGCGTGAAGGCAAAAAAGTAGCAGATGTAACCGCGCAAGTTCAGCAAAGGTTATTAGGCAATGAGTGAATTTATTAAAGACGACTTGGCCTCGTTAAGCGTACGTCGCCCGTTTCTAATTTTAGTAATTAATTTATTAATCGCGTTGGCAGGTTTAGCAGCACTTACTTACGTTGAAGTACGCGAGTTACCTGACGTTGATCGCCCTGTTGTATCTGTTAGAGGTGTATTGCCAGGGGCTACACCTGAAACCATGGATGCTGAAGTGACGGCGATAATCGAAGGGGCAATGGCGCGTGTATCTGGCATAAAAAACATTCGTTCATCCAGTGAAGAAAACAACTTTCGTATTCATGCTGAGTTCACCGCCGAAACCGATTTAATGACTGCAGCGTCAGATGTCCGTGAAGCGGTTAATCAAGTGCAGCGAGAATTACCCGACAATGTTGAGCGTATTAGTGTGGTAAAAGCACAAGACGATGCGCGGCCAATTATTAATATCGCCATTACCAGCCAAAATTTACAACAAGAAGAACTCACGCGTATTATTGAAAAAGATATTGTGCCTGAAATTATTGGCATTAACGGTGTTGCCGATGTGCCACTATTTGGCGATAGAAAACGTGTATTACATGTGGTGCTAAACCCACTTCGTTTAGCCAGTTTTGGCTTAACGGTAAATGATTTAGCTGATGTTTTGCGCGATGCACCACTAGATGTGCCAACGGGTAGTTTTCGTGCACAAGACCAAGAGTTACTCGTGCGAGCCAATGCAACCACAGTCACTGAGCAACAAGTTAAAAATATCATTATCAATGGTACGACACGTATCGGTGATGTTGCACAAGTCTATTTTGGCCCAGAAGACGTCGACTCGCTGGTGTATCTAAACAAAAAACCCGTCATCGGCTTAGGGGTCATTCGCCAAGCGCACTCAAATACCATAGAAATATCTGACAAAGTTAACCAAGCCATCGCTCGTCTCAATGACAAATATGACAACATTCAACTAACCATCACCTCTGATAACGCTGTATTTATTAAAAGCTCAGTTCGTGAGGTTTTAACCAGTTTAGCAATGACAATCGCCATAGTAGTTGCGTCATTATGGTTATTTCTAGGCAGCTTACGTGCAACACTTATTCCCAGTACTGCCATTCCATTGGCACTAATTGGCACCTTAGCGGGTATCTGGTTAATGGGCTTTTCTATCAATATCACAACTTTATTAGCCATTGTTTTAGCCACAGGTTTAGTGGTAGATGATGCAATAGTTGTACTAGAAAACATTCAGCGTTTAAGTTTACAAGGGTTAAAACCAAGAGCCGCGGCGGTGTTAGGTACGCGCCAAGTGATATTCGCCGTTATCGCAACCACAGCTGTGTTAGTCAGTGTATTTGTGCCGATAGCGCTCATTCCAGGCTCTGCCGGTAAAATGTTCCGTGAGTTTGGTTTTGTTTTAGCTTGCGCTGTGATTATTTCGTCATTTGTTGCTTTATCGATAGTGCCTGCAATGGCGGCACGTTTCCCATTGGTTAAAGCGAAAAAATCGGCGCAACCCAATATTCTTGCGCGTTGTGGCCTAGCATTGGCAAATTTATATGCTCGCTCAATACATTTTGTATTGAATCACGCTACTTGGTTTTTCTTACTCGCGTTGGCCTCGGCAATTGCCGCTGGTTGGGTTTATCCAAAACTGGCGAACGAGCTGTTACCCAGTGAAGACCGAGGTGTCCTATACATTGACGCAACCGGTCCTGATGGTGTTGGGTTAAATTATATTGCCCGCCAAGCAGAACAAATTGAGGCGATTGCTCAACCTTATATTCAGCAGGGCATCATAACCGATATGTTCACAACAGTGGGCCGATACGATCCAAATCGAGCACAAGTCATGTTGCCGTTTGTCCCTTGGGAACAAAGGACAGTGAGTCAACAAAGTGTCATGGCTGAAATTAAACAACAAGTGAGCCAAATACCAGGTGCTCGAGTACGAGTTGGCAGTCCAAACAGTTTATCGATACGTGGCAATGTTGGTGGCATTGAAGTAGCTTTATTAGGCAATGATTACAACGACATTTATGCAGCGTCATTGGCTATGGTGGATGCCATTAATCAACAAAGTAGCCACATTAGCCAACCTGATATTTCTTACCGACCTACTCAGCCACAATTGTCACTAGAAATTGACCGACGCCGCGCTGCCGATTTAGGTATATCACTGAATGAAATTGCCAATACTTTACGCGCAGTCGTAGATGGTTGGGATCTAGTTGACTTAAGCATTGCTGATGAATCGATTCCAATTATGTTAGAAACCTCGTCGACACGAGTGTCGTCTCCACAAGATTTAGCCAACTTATATGTATCTAGCGCATCGGGGCGGCAATTGCCGCTTTCGAGTGTGGTAACAATGAAAGAAAATAGTGTTGCGGCTGAATTAGACCGCCACGCACAACGCCGAGCTATAGAAATAAAAGCTAATGTAGCTGAAGGTTACCCCTTAGCTGATGCCATGCAAGAAATGCAAAATATTGCCAAACAAGTGTTACCCGATGATGTGCACATGATATTTTTAGGTGAAGCGCAAACCCTTGAAGAAACCTCCAACGAAGTTGCCTTTACTTATGCAATTGCTTTGTTAGTCGTATTTTTAGTGTTATGTGCACAATTTGAAGGTATCGCCAGCGCAATCAATGTTATGACTGTGGTGCCGTTTGGTTTAGCCGCAGCCATTTACGCGTTATGGTTAACCGACACTAGCGTGAATATTTATTCGCAAATTGGCTTAGTGATGTTAATTGGCTTAATGGCTAAAAACGGTATTTTGATTGTTGAATTTGCCGACCAGCTACGTGATAAAGGTTTTGATATACGCAAAGCAATTGAGCAAGCCGCTAATGTACGTTTACGACCCATAGCGCTGACCATGGTTTCAACCATTCTCGGTGGCTTACCACTTATTTTAAGCGCGGGAGCAGGTGCAGAAGCACGCAGCGCCATTGGTTGGGTAATGTTTGGTGGTTTAGGTTTAGCTGCGTTATTTACCTTGTATTTAACCCCTGTTGTGTATTTAGCCACAGCTAAATTTCACAAACCGAGAGGCCATGAACAAGCCGCCCTAGAACAAGAGCTACAACAGGTTGAACAAGTGCATTGATCTTTTTATCCTATGCGCAGGTTAAATGCGTTATGCAAGGGCTGCGGCACAACAACCGAGTAAACCTACATTCGACGCTAGGCCGATCAAAAAGAAATATGATCTTGGGCTAGGATTAGCTTCAGTGGCAATTACGTAATACAGTAGCATATGTATTATGCGCGACACTGCAAAAATCCAAACCAGCAACCCCGTCCAAAAAATATCCGCACCAACAAGAATTGCTAAAAAAGAAGTGCCTAGCATTGCAGGCACATTTTCTATCGAATTCATAAAAGTACGATGTGACCTAAACACGAATGACGAATGACTTAAATTCTGGTCAATTTTTCCAGGGATCGCCCCAGCTTGAGCACCTTTACTTCCGCTTGCTACAAACCACTGAATCAACCAAGTGAGAATGATAGTAAACAAGCCCCAAAAAGCGACTAAATACAAATCCACAAAATTCATAATATTTCCTGAGCCAATATCATGCAGTTCCAGACGAATAATCAAATTCAAACGCGGGGGCATTTGCGCCTATTGATAAGCTCGCTAATGAAAGTTCGATGCAAGCTTGCCAATGACCAGCACGGCAATGATATGAACACTTCCCGCCTAATTTTTGCGCCCGGCTAGACATTATTGCGAGTCCCCGCTTTTCACCCGCAATAGCGTTTGGTGCAACACCATCATTATCGACAACCAATCGCAAGACTTCCGCGTCTTGAGCAAAAGTAACAGTTAAGTTAGAACAATCCGCATGTTTGAGCGCATTTGTCACGGCCTCGCGCACAATTCGAGTTAGTTCGGCATACTGCCCTACACCTAAAATTAAGTTTATCTGCTGAGCTTGCCACGCCAATTTTGCTCCATGGTCGTTACAACGGCGAGTGGTTTCTTCGCGCCACTGTATACATGCGGCGTCAAAAGATAAAGATTCACCCTCCATATCTTTTAATAAGTTACGCAAGTCTCGAATAGCATCTCGAACCAATGGCTTACTATCTGGGTCTGATTTATGTAACAAGTGTAATAGCTTCGCACCTAAATCATCATGCATATCTCGGCGAATTCGATACCTTTCTTCTTTTGCACCTTCAACGAATGCCACTTGCGCTTGAGCAACCAATTTATACAATGCCAGTACGAGTTTAGCGATATTGACATCTTGTGCATTAAACAGTCGAGAGCCTTGTTGCGCATGTTGTAACAACCAAAATTTTTCAGTTGAGGTGTCAATCACCTTCAGCGCTTGCCCATTACTTAATAAACTAACACTGTTATCATTTTCGAGTGCATCATGCTCTTCAATCGACAATGGGTGAAATACCGCATTGAGCGCATCCTCTAGGCCAGAACGGTTCTGTGATTGCTGCGCAACCAACATTGCAGGCAAAGCATTTGCCAACCATTTATCTAGCTCGCGTTGATTATGCATAAACCATTTTTTCCACGCATACTGTCGTAACGGGAAATACAACCAACCGACCAGCGCAACGGAAAGCGTTAAAGTGACAGGGCCAGATAAGCTTAACAATGAGACCAATAACATATCTGCCAACATAATCGCTAGTCCGCCCAGCAACCACCCCCACAAGGCAAACCACCATCGGTCTAAGTCAAAAAGTTGATAACGAACCACCCCTGTCGCCATGCCTGCGTACATTAGTAAAAACGTCGTAAATAACAACCCTTGGGAAGCTGGCGTTGCCGTTTGTAAAATGGCTGGTAATATCATCCCACCAGCAAAAAAAGCTGTACCTGCCAATATAGAAACAACAATCCAACGCGAAGCGGCACGAGGAATAGGCTGCCCACGAGTTTGCCACCACTGCCACAATGAGCCCAATAACCCAGTTAAAAAGATCCCCATTACCCACAAGTGAAATCCTTCGACAGGTGATGTCACCAACTGGGCTTGGTCGATGCAAAATGAACAGAAAAAAGCGGCATAGAATACCCGAGTTAACCAAGGAGAAGGGGATTTAACTGGATAGTTCCAAATAAAAACACTGAGCGAAGCAGAGAACAATAAAGCGCCAAAATGATTTAACCCAGACAGCCATACAAATAAATCAGACGAAATGAACAATTCCCTTGTGCTATATACTGCAGCCGCAGAAGAAAACATAACGTAGCTTAACCCAGTTAAGGTAAAAGCATTTATCGCGGTACTTCGCTTGGCAGGTACCCAAACCATCAGACACATAACCATACCTGCCAAACCACAAATCAGCTGCAACCAAAACAACCCAGGCAAGTCAAATATAGATCGAGTGTCCAGCAAAACCTCAGTGATATTGTTATGTGTATCTCTAATTTGCAAGCGTCCTGCAACCAACGCATCATGCAGTGCTTGATGATGCTGAAAAAACTGGTTTAAGCTAGCGTAATCAGGCAAGATGTCCGGCTCTTCATAACCTAGAGTAGGTTCGGCTTCAATTTCCCCGGTTGGCGTAATAAACGCCGCAACTTCAAATGCATTTTGATTTGGAAGCTGCGCTAAAATGGATGTCGCAGTTGTGGAAAAAGTGTAGTTGCTACTGGGTAAAGAAACAGACAATCCGATTGCCAACATTCCATACATAAGTACCAATATAAGTCCTGCTGAAATACGCGTTTTGAGTGACAGCATATAATGTTCCTGTTGTTGCATTCTCCCCCCTATTTTGGGGGTTGAACGAATAGTTGTAAGGCAGCTATTTTATTATTACTCTTAAAATTAACGTCTGTAAATATCTAGGAATGTGTCAATGAACGAGATTCAAAAAATATTAATTATTGAAGACATTCCAGAAGTTTCGTTCTGGTTACATGCGCAAGTGAGTGCTTTATTACCAGAAAGACCAATAGATCATGCCGATACTTTGGCAATGGCCAACAAAGCTGCATCGTTGCAAACTTACGATCTTGTTTTGGTTGATCTAGGATTACCTGACGGAAACGGTAGTAGCTTTATTAAAGCATATAAAACAACACAACCAAATGCACTTTGCGTTGTTACAACCATATTTGACGATGCCGAACACCTTATCGAAGCTTTGCGTGCTGGAGCCGATGGGTATTTGCTTAAAGATGACACTGAAAGTGATTTTATCAATCAGCTAGCGGGGATTCTGGATGGGCGCCCACCACTTTCTGCCTCCATTGCTCGTTTTCTATTGGAACAGTTTCATCCAAACAAAGAAGAACAAATTGTCTTAACTCAACGAGAAACCGACATGTTAACACTTGCCGCAAAGGGACTCAGTGTAAAGCACGCAGCTGAGTTGCTTGGTATTAGTTACAATACGGCAGCTGGCTACCTCAAAGAGGTTTACCGCAAGTTGCAGGTTAACACGCGCGCTGAAGCAACAATTAAAGCGATTAATCTAGGTTTGATAAACGCCAAGTAACCCTCGTTCATGGGGGATCCTTGGGGCAAACAAACCTATTAACCCTTAACTAAGATACTACTACGCCTGTACAAAACATTTGCTCAGCTACCTGAACTATTCGAACTGCCAACGCTACAATAGAGTAATAAGTTGCACAAAACAGCGCCATTGGCGCTGTTTTAAATCGAACGTTTCAAACAAAAGTTTGATTATGCGACATCAAATCTATCGGCATTCATCACTTTAGTCCAAGCTTTAACAAAGTCATTTACAAACTTAGTTTGATTGCCAGCTGACGCATATACCTCAGCAATTGCCCGCAATTGTGAGTTTGAACCAAAAACTAAATCAACCCGAGTGCCGGTCCATTTGACGGCTCCTGTTTTGCGGTCTTTGCCTTCAAAAGTTTGTGCATCGTTAGAGGTTGGTTTCCACTGTGTGCTCATATCCAACAAATTGACAAAAAAGTCGTTAGTTAAACTGCCAACATTATTGGTAAACACACCGTGGTTGCTGCCATCACTGTTTGTCCCCAATACACGCAAACCACCGACTAACGCAGTCATTTCAGGTGCAGTTAGCGTTAAGAGCTGCGCTCGGTCAACTAAAATGTGCTCAGCTGGTACTGCATACTGCTTTTTCAAGTAGTTAACGAAACCATCTGCTTTTGGCTCTAAGGGCTCGAATGAGTCAATATCAGTTTGCGATTGTTCTGCGTCAACTCGACCCGGTGTAAAGGGAACTGAAACTGAGTGCCCTGCTTTACTGGCGGCTTGCTCAATACCAACATTACCTGCGAGCACAATCAAATCAGCTAATGACACACCATTATCACCCGTTTGCGCTTGGTTAAATTCAGTTTGAATGGCCTCTAACACAGCTAAAACTTTAGCCAAACGTTGCGGGTTATTTGCTTGCCAGTCTTTTTGTGGAGCTAAGCGAACACGAGCACCATTAGCACCACCTCGCATATCTGAACCACGGAAAGTTGCAGCGCTCGACCATGCTGTTGCAACCAACTCACCGACAGACAAACCGCTTGCACCGATTTTATTTTTTAATTCGATGATAGCCTGTTCAGATAACGGTGCATATTTTGCTGCAGGCAATGGGTCTTGCCATAACAAATCTTCAGCAGGTACTTCTGGGCCTAAATAGCGAGCTTTTGGCCCCATATCTCTGTGGGTTAATTTAAACCAAGCACGGGCAAATGCATCGGCAAACTCGTCTGGTTTTTGTAAAAAACGACGCGATATTTTTTCGTACGCAGGGTCGAATCGCAACGACAAGTCAGTCGTTAACATAGTCGGCTTTTGCTTTTTATTTGCATCGAATGCATCTGGAATCACGTCATCAGCATCTTTAGCGACCCACTGATGAGCACCAGCTGGGCTTTTCGTTAACTCCCAGTCGTATTTAAACAAATTTTCAAAAAAATTATTGCTCCACTGGGTTGGCGTTTCTGTCCAAGTCACTTCCAAACCACTGGTAATGGCATCTGCACCTTTACCTGATTTGTGAGTACTCATCCAACCAAAGCCTTGCTCTTCGATATTTGCACCTTCAGGCTCAACACCTACGTTGGCAGCGTCACCTGCACCATGCGTTTTACCAAAGGTATGTCCACCGGCTATTAACGCAACCGTTTCTTCATCATCCATTGCCATACGCGCAAAGGTTTCACGGATGTCTTTGGCGGCTAAAACTGGGTCTGGGTTACCATCTGGCCCTTCAGGATTTACATAAATCAAGCCCATTAACACTGCTGCTAAAGGGTTTTCTAAGTCACGATCACCAGTATAACGTTTGTCGGTTAACCAGTCGGTTTCGTTACCCCAATATATATCTAACTCAGGCTCCCATATGTCTTCGCGACCACCAGCAAAACCAAAGGTCTTAAAGCCCATAGATTCAAGCGCGACGTTGCCAGCTAAGATCATTAAATCAGCCCAAGAAATCGCATCACCATATTTTTGTTTAATCGGCCACAATAAACGGCGAGCTTTATCCAAATTGCCATTGTCTGGCCAACTGTTTAATGGTGCAAATCTCTGACTACCCGTACCTGAACCACCGCGCCCATCACCAATTCGGTAGGTCCCAGCACTGTGCCACGCCATACGAATAAATAAACCACCATAATGACCAAAGTCTGCAGGCCACCAGTCTTGCGAGTCGGTCATTAAATCAGTTAAGTCTTTTTTTAGTGCTTCGTAGTTAATGGCGTTAAATGCTTGTGCGTAATTAAAATCGCTTTCCATTGGGTTGGATTTAGCGGATTGTTGGTGAAGAATTTCTAACTTTAATCGGTTTGGCCACCAGTCTTGATTCGTTGTACCGCCACCTGCAGCTTGGTGAAATGGACATTTACTTGCTGACATATTTAACTCTCCGTATTGTTGTTAAAAAAGGCACTGTGCATGCCAGAGTGTTACGTATAGTTATAGTAAAAAGATCAGGTTACAGCCAATTGATAAAAACGGTTGCTGCAATCGAAAATTTGAAATTGCTGAGTGTTTTCAGCGCTCAAAATATCAGATTGGGTGTTTGGAAATTGGGGACTAGGTACAGAAGGTGTTGTGCCATCCTTGGCTAGGGATCATCCTACTGCTTTATAATCAAACCACTAATTTTACGCCAATCAACCAACTTAAAGTTCTGCGGCTGCACCGGCATAATATTGCGACCATCTTGCACAACCAAAGCACCTAATGGATACAAATCGCCTAATGGCGCAGCAATAACAGCTAAACCATCAGTTTCCGACGCACCGTCAATGCCCTTTTGCACATCAGCGACAATATTAAATTTAGCCACAACATGGCCTCGACTGGCATTTTTAGCTAAATCAAATACAACATAACTATCATCACCTTGGCTAGATGCAACCAAGTATTTTTCAGAGCGATTTTTTGCTGCGCTCTTGTTAGGTAAATACAAAGACAAACCCTCAACATCATCGACCAATACATCACCATCTACTTGATAAAATGGCGCTAATCTTGTGCCAGCATCAGGCTCAGCACCTATAGTCCAAATGCCCCAATCTTCTTCACCTAGATACAAAGTTTGTGTTTGTGCATCAGCCACGCATCCTTCAGGTTGGCTCGCCACTTTAAACTCACGTACTAACTTGCCTGTTACTTGATTAGTAGAAAAGTCCAACTGGTATTGATGATAAATACCACTTTCATCATTAATAAAAACAAAATAATCTCCAGTTATCGGTGACTGATATTGGCACAAACCATATACATCCGGCAGGCTAGTTGGCAAATTCGCTAACTCAGAAATGACGCCAGTGTGAGAGATTTTATACATGGTAATGCTGTTATACGTACGGTTACTGGCTGTGGCAAAATCAAATTTGTCGCCGTTAAACTCAGCGCCGTAGCTAATATCAATATTGTTAATACGGCCTGATGCTATTGTCTCAACCAATTCACCGGCTAAGTTGTAAACGTTTAAACCATACCTTTTATCCGTGGTTAAAATTAAGCTGTCAGCGCCATTGTTTGGGTTTAACCAAACTTCCGGGTCGTCCGCTGCATCACCAAAACGTGCAACAGGTGCAGTTTGCATATCAGCAGTTAGTTGTGATGCGCCTTGTTTAGCAATGCTTTTATCTGCGACCATAAGTGGCAATTCTATCGAATAATAAGCGCCCGATTCATCATCATAAAAATTGGCTAGCCATTTATTATCCGCAGTTTGTTGCGCATCTATACTTTCAATTGTAAAACCGGCAACTGAATACACTTGCGCTAAGTGGCTACTATTATCAGTCTGGTAATGTTGAATTTGCTCAGCTTCTGGTAATGCAACTAACAAGCTTCCATCAATTAATAAACTGATGTCTTTAATTTCACCGTCAATTTGACCAAACGGTGCAACTAAGGCAATCGGTGTGCGCGACAACTCTTTTTCGGGATTGGTCGGATACGCCCATACGCCAGCGCTTTCTTCAGCTACATATACTTGTTGTTTAACATCGTCGACTACACAAGCACTAGCGCCTGGAGGAGCTGAAAAACTGCGCACTAGAACATTGCTTGGTTGCGCATTTGGCTGATTAAGATAAACAATACGTTGTTCAACTTGCTGCTGAGCAGTTAACCAAAAGCTGCTTAGCTGGCCATTTTGATAGGCTAAACATTGGTTATCAATCACGCTCGCTTCAGGTTTAATGGTATTTAACAAAGTGATCTTATGCGTTTGCGCGTTAGCAGCTAGCACGACTTTAAACAACAAAAACTGCCCTGCTTCTTTATCAACACTGCTGACAAACCAAGTTTTGTTGTCTAATTGACGAATATCTAACGACTCAAAGTTACCCGCATAGTTTTGTACCATTTTGCCTTGTTGATTAATTAACATTAATCCGAAATTTTCGCTGTTGGCTACCCAAGTATCTTGGTTAAGCTGAATAACCTTCTGCCCATTTAATTTATCGTGCTGAAAAATTTGCTGTGGCGCTTTTGCTAATGCTTGAACAGCAGAATGGGCTGTTGTTTCTATGCTCGATTGACAAGCAGCTAACGCGAAAACGGCAGCTGTGATAACAACCGAAACCTTAGCTAATTTGTTGTGGGTAAGCTGATGGAAATATTGCATGTTTTATTACTCTTACTAAATTCTTGCGGGCAATTAGCCAAACATATGGCTAATTGCAGGGTGTGAATTACTTGGTCGCCGGATGTGGTATATCTTTGCTATACAAGATTTGTCCTTCGGCACTAACCATTTGAATTAACATTGAGTTTTGCTTAAGCGACACTGCGGTAACCCCAGCGGTTGCTTTAGCAAATTGAGTGAATTCGCGTGGTTTAACATGACGCACGGCAGAGCCTGCACCCGAGATAAAATGGTGGACGGTTGTGCCTTGCGGTTGGTTGTGTTGCAAATCATGCTCATGGCCTGCGAAATACGCATTTACCTGATACTTTTCCATTAACGGCTCTAATTTGTGTCTAACCGAGTCGGTTTTGCCATAACGTTTACCACTGGAATACATAGGATGATGACCAATTACAATAATCCATCTGTCATCTGCGCCTTTCAGTTGCTGTTCAAACCAGTTAAGTTGTTGCTGACTGTTTTGCGAACGCACTGGCAAGTATTTGTCTTCAACGTAATATTTATCTTCAAACGGACTGGTATCTAAAAATATCAACAACAAAGTATCGTTCGAATCATTTAGCTGCATACGCTTGCTGTAATAACGAGCAGGCATATTCCAGCGCTGACTGACTTGGGTGTAGTCTATTTGCGCTTGCACATTGCCGCGGTAATCGTGGTTGCCTAACACTAAATACCAAGGCTCAAATAAATGAGGGCCGGAATAAATATCTTCGTACGACGACTGCAAATACGGATCATTTACGCTCGCCACGCCATCTGGATAGAAATTATCGCCAGTCGACAAAATAAACTCGCCATCCAGCCAATACATTAAATTATCCATTTGTTCAGCTACGGCTTTTTGTTGAAAGTGGCCATTGCGACCCCAATCACCCACAACCAAAAAGTTTAACGCCTGTTCGTCAACTTTAAGATCAGCAATTAAATTTTGTTGATACCAAGTTTCATCTTTAAACACTTGATTCGACAGCGCCACTGGCGCTGTCAAACAAGTTACTGCAATTAATAACCACTTAATCATTAGAACGACGCCCAGCTAAAACCAAGTTGGAAGGTACGGCCGTATGTCTCGTACTGCGCATTTTGATTGCGATTATCAAAATAGTGGTACATTGGCTCGTCGTTAATATTGACCGCATTAAAGTAAATATGCGTTTGTTGGTTAATGTAGTACTTACCACTGAAATCAAGTTGGGTGTGTGCATCTTCATAACGCAGCATACCGTCATCAATTTCTTCTAGATTTTTGCTTTTGTATACGCTGGTTAAACGCAAACTTACCGTATCGTTTTCAAAACCGAGTGTGAAGTTAGCAATAGTATCTGACTGGTTAGGTAGCTGAGTTTCAAATACCTCACCATCAACAATTGTGGTTGCTTCTGAATCTGTCAAAGTGGCATTGGCAGCCAACAACAAACCTGAATCAAAGCTTTTAACCCAAGCAAGTTCAACACCGTGTAATTTAGCACTTTGACCATTAATTGGTTGGAATACTTCATCGTAACCTTGCCATTCGCTAGTGCCTGCGACATCAACCACAATAACAAAGTTGTCGATTGATTTATGGAAGTAACCCGCCGACAATACCCCAATATGGCCTGGGTAATATTCAAGTGACAAGTCGAAGTTGTCAGCAAAATATGGTTTTAAGCTTGGGTTACCGGCTTCGGCTTCGCGCTCTGTTTCAAACTCACCGTCGTCGTTTTCTTCAGTTGAACTTTCAATAATTTGATAAGCACCAACATCTTCAAATTTAGGACGAGCTAAAGTTTGAGTGTAAGCAGCACGGGCAATTAATTTGTCAGATAGCTCATAACGCAAGTTGATGCTTGGCAACAATTTGCTGTAACTCTCTTCTGTTGACCAAGGGGTGTTTTGTACTTCTTCAACATCATTTTGCTCATCTTCTACCAACTCAACTTTGGCGCCCTGAGTCGAAAAATCTGTTTGTTCGTAACGAACACCAGCAACCACATTGAGTTTGCCAAAATCAGCGCTAACCATGGCATAAGTGGCAAAGATATCTTCGTTAATAGTGTAACTAGCACCTTGTGATTCTAAATCTGAATCTAACTCAACTTTTTCAAAACCAGCTTTATTTTGTTTGGTGAAGTTACGCAATGCTTGTCTATTTAAACCTGGGCCAAAATCGCCTAACGACCAATCAGGTGTTGCGGTTGCAAAATCTGTTGGGGTAAACGCATCAAAACCATCATCATATATATCTATGATTGCGCGTGCAGTTTTTTCACGTTGGCGCAGCTTTATACCGCTTTTAAATTCATAAGCTGTACCCGCGGCCAATAGTTTTTTCGTTAGGTCTAGTTTAAAGCTACTCTCTTCGTCTTGAGCAAATTCACTTTCGTCTGATACTTCGTCTAATTCATAATTGGTAAAATCAGCGACATTTGCACCTTGGGTGATCTGAGGAATTTGTCCTTGCATGTTAGAATCAAAGGTTAGTCCTTCACCTTTAAGGGTATAATACAAAGCGTTAGGATTTTCTTCTTCCGCTTTTGAATAACCCAGTTGGTAGTTAACCGTGAGGCTATCTACTTGGTGTTCGCCACCTGCAGTTAAGCTGATAATTTGCTGAGTTTCTTTTCTGTCTTTGGTCGCACGCTCAATTTCACCTTCGTCGTCAAATACAAAGGTATTGCTTAAGCGATATTCGTCATCACTAAATTCACTGAATAATGTGCGCACAAAATATTGGTTATTAAAATCTGGGCGATAATCTAAGTTCACTGCAGCACCAATACGTTCGCGAGTAATTGCATAAAATCTTTGTTCAATTTCATCATCACCATTACTCTCAATATTGTCTGAACCAAATTCACGGTCTGAATATGAAAGTGCTGCAGCTACGGCAAAAGTATCATCAAAAATATCAGTGTAACTTGCCGATACTTTTGGGCTGTTGCTATCGCGCAATTGATTTTGCGCCATTTCAGCAGAAAAAGTTATGCTTTGTTGCGCGCGGTCAAAACCACTTAGGCTTTTAACTTCAATTGAACCACCAATTGCGTCAGCGTCCATATCCGGTGTTACCGATTTGGAAACTTCTAAGCCACCCACTAAGTTTGATGGGATCACATCTAATGCAACCGAGCGCACACCCGACTCAGGAGACGGCACATTTAAACCATTAATAGTCACATTATTTAAGTTAGGATCGATACCACGAATACCAACAAAACGCCCTTCACCTTGGTCACGCTCAATAAACATACCTGGTAAACGTTGCAAAGCTTCAGAAACATTTTGGTCTGGAAATTGGCCAATGGCATCAGCCGAGACTATCGACTTAATGCTATCAGCGTTTTTCTGCGCGTTAATTGCCCCCGCTTGGCCAGCACGCTGTGCGTAAACTACTATGTCTTCTAATTGCGCTTGGTCTGCAAACATCAGGTTTTGTTCAACCGTCCCGGTTTGGTTAACAGTTACAGTTGTTTCGCTGCTGCCTGCACCTATATATTCAACAACCACTTTGTATTCGCCTGCGGGCAAATTGGCGAAACGATAAACACCTGATTGGTCTGTTGTAGTAACCAAATCTAGCTCAGCTATGCTGACTTTAGCTCCCTTGTATAACTGTGAACCATTTGCATCAGTTACTTTACCAACTAACCCACCTGCAGTTGCTGAAACCGAAGTTAATGCAGCAGCAATTGCAGTTGTTAGCGCGAGTTTATTACAATATTTTTTGCTCATTTTTAGCGCGTTCCATAAATGTATTAAACAGTGAATCAAACAATCAATTTGTGCGCATTTAAAAAGTGTTCGGCAAACTTTGCTGTGAAAGTTTTATGACAACAGGTCATTTAGCCGAGTTAATCGCCCATTACAATGGCCATTGCCAGTGAATTTGACCTGATACCACCCCAAACAAAAATCATAAAAATCAACAAATTAAAATAAATCTTTGATAAAAACAGTTCTAATCAAGCAAAAACAACAGGCTTTGGACTAAATTGGCTGAGCCAAATTGACCCTTTTAACTCACCGCAGTTTAAGTTAGTTTCTGCAGCAAATAACTTAAGCTCAGCAAAATCAAACATTCGTTATGGATTTTTTATTTTTAAAACGGCACTACAAAATTGTTGCCGCTATTTTTATAACTGTCGGGGCATTACTAGCAGCCGTATTTACTCAAGGTCAATTGAAAAGTGGGCAAACGACCGACTGGTTAGATGTATTAGGTGAAGGTGGCATATTTGTTATGACAGCTGTGTGGTTGTTTTTTCTGCTTGCCAGTCGCCCAGCTGGTAAAGTGACCTATTTATTGTCTATCGGGCTAACCTGCTTTTTATGCTCAAGTTTGCTCGATTTAACCGACGAATTTGTCAGCTATCCAAGCAAAGAGTTTTGGTTGTATTGGATAGAGTCACTCCCCGCGCTAGTTGGTATGGTATTAATGACTTGGGGTTTATACCAATGGCACCACGAACAACTTAAACTACACCAACAACTGAGCCGCCGCGAAGCCTTTTACCGCGAGCATAGCCAAATAGACTATATTACCCAATTGTATAGTGCTGACTATATGCGTGACCATTTAAGTCAGTTAATCGCCGAGCAACAAAATTATGCACTGGCGATGTTAGATATTCGCAATTTTGCTGAGTTTAACCGCAGGTATTCTACACAAGACGGTGACAGACTGCTGCGTGAAGTAGCCGATTTGATTGTGATGAATTTGCGCACGGCAGACTTAGCCTGCCGTTATGCAGGTGATCGTTTTATAATTGTTATGCCCAATACCGAACTAGCCGAAGCACAGGAAGTTTGCGAACAAATTCAACAAGCGGTTAAATCTCTAGCATTTAAACCCAACGGCAATAACAAAGCCGTTTACCACAAAATTGCCACAGCTGTGGTGCTGTCTGAACCAGCGCAACAGTTTGAACAAGTCATTCGCCAAGTTAATTTAGCTTTGGAAAAATAAGCTGAATGAGCAAATTTGCCACGCCAGTTATATATGCCGATAGCAAATGTTTACCGTTGCAACATTTGCCAACTAGCATTATCGATTTAGCGCTATCACGCGGAGTCTACCCTGAAAAAATATTGCGTGGCAGTGGTATATTTTTACAAGATTTAACCGCAGAAGGAGCAGCGGGAAAGCAACTCACGAGCCCAGAACAAGTCATAAAATTGTTAGACAAAACCAAACAATATATCACGGGTTATGATTCAAGCTTTCTACTCGGGCAGCGCCTGTTACCTGGGCAATATGGCGCATTTTCTCAAGCGCTACAGCACGCCACAAATTTGGCTGAATTATTGAAGGTGTTTGCCCATTACCAGAGTTTAATCAATCCATTTATTGGCTGTGAATTACGCACAAGCCAGCAACAGCTGCACTTATATTTTTACGATGCGATAGGCTTAACCGAAGAACAGTATATATATCTGCTCGAAGTAGTGTTAACCGCACTTACTAGCTGTATTAAGTACTTAACCAATAGTAAAATAAAAATGCACTATCAATTTAAGCATAATCGACCAAGGTATATTCAAGAATACGAAGAAAACTTGGGCTTTAACCTAGCATTTGATCAACTCGCTGATGTGGTTAGTATAGATAAAACCAAATTAAAGCAAAATTTTAGATTTACTAGCCCGATAAAACAGCAACTGGCGATGCAGCAACTTGCACAAACATCCGTCGCTCAGCCTTTTTTACAGCAGATTCGTAACATGATCCGCAAAAACCGCAGCCTAACGCTCGAGGAACTTGCATTAAGGTTAGATATGAGCCCTGCGAGTTTGAAGCGAAAATTAAAACAACATAAAACACGCTTTTTAGCCATACAAGACCAACAGCAAAAAGAAAAAGTTATTCATTGGTTGAGATACCAAAGCTATACCAACGAACAACTCGCCAACAAACTTGGGTTCAACGACTTAGCTAACTTTCGACGGGCGTTTAAACGCTGGTTTAATATGACACCAAGTGGTTATAAAAGTACTTATCTGAATAATCTCAATCAATTGAGTGAATATTGACTAAGTGTCAGTAATACCTACAATAATCGCCCCATTGTATGGCCGACAGCCAGCATGGAAACAAGTACCCTTCAAATTGATTTGAAATGTCATGAAAGCCTGCCATGCTTAATGTACTAGATGTATCCAGAATTCAGGTTATGTAATTATTCTAGTGAGTTGACAATTCCGTATAAATTAAGGCCACCATGTTTATTCGCTTACTGAAAAACATTTTTACCAACAAAGCTAGTCAGTCGCGATCGACTGAGATGGCAACTGGGCAATCCGCTGTGAGCGATAATTTTCGCTTCTCTGCACAGCTTGATTTAACTAAAGACCACAATAGCCAGTTAGTCGATAGTAAACTGCAACATGCAGTCGACACTGCGTTTTACGATTATTTATTGGGTGCGAGTGAACCACAATCGCAAATGACTGAGATGGAACAAACCATCTACAACCAAGTGGATAAATTACTCGCCCAGCCTGATAGCATTCTTAATGAGCTGCCAGCAATGCCACATTCTGTCGCCACTATGATCTCTATGATGAATAGTGACGACTTCAATACTCAAACATTGCTAAATCTCATCAAACAAGAGCCAGCTGTTTCAGCGGCAATTCTAGCCTTAGCTAATTCACCAATGTTTCGCCGTTCTGAAAAACCTGTCGCGGGCTTAAAAAGCGCATTTGTTCAACTTGGTGCTAACGGCATAAAAGAATGTGTGTTAATGAGCTTTATTAAACGCTTTAATCCAGCCGAGGCCAGTTACTTTCAGTCGTTTGGTGAAAACTTATGGGAGCATGCACAACAATCAGCTTTATTTGCAAAACAACTCGCGACTGAAGAATTAAACCCACAAGCGGGCAATCTTGCCTTTTTAGCGGGTTTAATTAATCAATTGGGAAAAATGATAATTTTCCAGCTGGTGATAGATGCGTACAAAGTTGTTAATGCAGGTGTTCAACCTAACTCGTTTTATATCAAAGCGATTATGCGTCAACGTGGCAGCGAATTGATTTTATCAATAGCAAAACACTGGAATTTGCCTAAGGCTTTAGTTGATGCGTTAGAAGACCCCAAGCGTGTGTATATGAGTTACGATTCTATTGCCGCGTTTGTTAGCCAAGGTTCAACCATTAGCCAGCTTGAATGTATCTGCCAAGCTGAATTACTGTCATCAGATATATGTATTAGATACGCCAACCAAAAGTTAATTTCACCCGAAGCATCTACTTTGTTATATGACGTATTAGGTGAAATTGAAAAGAATAAACAGAGCGACGAATAACCCCTACATAACCAGAGCTTTAGGTTAACTGTTCTGCCATAAATCCACTATGGCAGAATCAAGCGTATTATACCTTGCTGGCAATTGGTGATTTTTCTTTTTAACTTTATACAAGTTTTCAACTACTGGCCTTTTTGGTTTGTAGACTTGTAATAAATGTTTGTCGGCAAAACTATCTACCGCACTTTTTGGCAACACAGTAAACCCAAGCCCTTTAGACACAGGCAAGAGAATTTGGCTAATTTGGTTGATATAGGTTGCAATAGGCAATTGATTAAAGTCTAAATTTGCGAAATTTTCTTCATGGCATTGGGCTAAGTACAAGGCTAAATAATGTTCAGCATCAGGATGTGCAACCAATCCTAGCTGCAACAAATGGGCTTGCTCTAACTGCACAATTTCTTGTTGTGCTGGCAAAACTAAGCAGAGCTCATCTTGCGCTATTTTTTCCACGCTAAACCAAGCTGAGTCAGGTACATGGGTAACAATTCCAATATCGATGTCACCTTGTTTTATTTCAGCCAAGACCTGCTGATTAGGCGCGGCTTTTAATTTAATGGTTAGCTCAGGGTACTGTAACTGCAAATCGAGCAATTTGGGGTACAGCAGAAGCGCGACAGAGCCAGAGCATGCTAACGAACATTGGCCTCGAACCGGGCTATCACCAAGGAGTTGTTCAAGAAAAGCCTGCTCGTTTTTGACCAATTCTTCAGCATACTTATACAACAACTTGCCTTGTTCAGTTACATCAAAACGTTTTTTCTCTCGTCTAATTAACTGCGCACCACAAGCCTCTTCAAGTTTACGTATATGCTGACTAACACCCGGCTGGGTCATAAATAATTTTTCGGCTGCTTTAGTAAAGTGGCCAGTATCCACCAGAGTTTTAAATGTATTTAACCAAACAGGATTGAGCATACAAAAACCATAATTTTTTATTATCAATTCAATTATAAATGATAATTTAAATTAATAAACCTAATACCATAACATTACCTTCTAGTTTGAATATGTAACCAAAACTCAGGAGTATTTTATGAAAATGAATCATGTTGGCATTATGGTTGGTGATATGGACCAAGCAGTTGAGTTTTATACACAAGTGCTTGGCCTTCGGCTGATTATGAACAATACAAAAATAATTGAAGAGCGCAAAACCGCTATCGGCCGTATGTGCATCGCCGTTTTTGGTGAAGGTTTCGATAGTTTTAATATCGCCCATATGGTGACAACAGATGGTATAGGTGTTGAATTATTTGAAATGAAACATCGTGCTGAACGCCACGACTTAGACTTTTCTCGACTTGGTATTTTTCATTTCTGCTTACAAACAGGTGATTTTGAAACTGTGATGCGCAAAACCGAAGAATACGGTGGCAAAGTACGTATGGATGTCATGCGCTACCACCCAGACGATGACAATAAACCAGCCAAAATGGTGTATTTAGAAGACCCATTTGGTAATTTATTTGAACTTTATTCGCATAGTTATGAAGAAACTTATGCAACGGATTATGAATAAAGTAATACCGCAGCTCAAATAGATTTGGGCTGCGCAACTAACAATAAAACTTCCACACCTTTGCGCTTGCATCGCAGCATAATCATATTTCCCAATCCAACTTACACAACTTATCGATAAACCATTCAAAAGCCTTGCCGTCCTGCCCTTTGTTCCAGGCTATATATAGCGCATGCTTTCCTCTAGGAATGGCGCAAGGCTTTTGGACTAATTCACCACTGTCTAAGTAGGGTCTAGCATAATGCAGTGGTAAGAAACCAATGCCAATGCCCTGCAGCTGCGCTTGCAGTTTGGCATCCATGTTATTGACCCGAATGACTTGTTTGCTGCTAAATAACCCGCTGTCTCTGCTCGGTAACAGCTGTGATGTGTCAGCGACAACAATAGATGGGTATTGGCGTAAATGTTCAGCATCAATGGTCTCTTCGATTACCGCTAACGGGTGCGACGGTGGTACGGCAAATACAAATGTTATTTCAGCCATTTTATAGGTGTGAAATAACCCTTTGGGTAAATCGCCGGATGCACCAATCACAATATCAGCGCGTTTACTATGTAACGCATCCCAACCGCCGCCTAACGACTCCACACTAATAGAAACATCAACATTTTGTGGTAGTTGAGTAAATTCACCAAGTAGTTGAAACAGCTTATCTTGAGGTACCACAGTGTCGCGCGCTATGCGCAATTGTTTTTCCCAACCCGACTCTAATTGTGCAACGGCATCGACCATTTTATTTGCAGCATGCAGTATTTGCCGGCCGTGTTCCAGCACCAATTTACCTGCGGGGGTTAGTATGGCTCTTTGTTTAGATCTATCAAACAAAGGTGCACCAATATCCTCTTCAAGCTTTTTAATGGTATAAGTTAACGTCGATGGTACTTTGTATAAAGACTCAGCTGCCGCAGCAAAACTACCTTTTTTGTCTATCGCGTCAAGCGCTTTAAGTGCATCTAAAGTGATTGCTTGGTACATATCTTCATTTATTCAAAATATTTGAACTAACCCTTCAAAATGTTCCGATTTTCTATTGAAGTTAGCATACCTATACTTAATTTCAACGAGTGATTGTCACTTTAAAGTTAATATTAAGAGGTATATAACAATGAAAGCTTTAATTCAAAAATTATCAACATCTACTGCAGGTTATTCAACTTTAGCTCTACGTGTACCAGTCGGTATTATTTTTATCGCTCATGGCGCTCAAAAATTATTTGGCTGGTTTGGCGGTTATGGTCTAGATGGCACAGGCGGTTGGATGGAATCTATTGGTTTAGCACCTGGCTTTTTAATGGCGTTATTGGCAGGTAGTGCTGAGTTTTTTGGTGGTTTATTTATTTTACTGGGATTGTTAACTCGTCCTGCGGCCGCTGCTCTCGCCTTTACTATGGTTATTGCAATATTTTCAGTGCACTTTGCCAACGGCTTGTTTATGGCCAACAATGGTTATGAGTTTGGGTTAGCGTTATTAGCTGCAAGTGTTTCGTTAGTACTTTCAGGCTCAGGTAAAGCTGCAGTTGACCAAATTTTAGCGAAAAAGCTGGCTTAATCGCCAGCTTGATTTAGGAGAAACGATTATGATTTCAGTTCGTAAGTCTAGCGAGCGCGGCAAAGCGTCATTTGGTTGGTTAGATAGCCGCCATACTTTTTCATTTGGCCACTATTACGACCCAAAGCATATGGGCTTTTCAGCACTTAGAGTTATTAATGATGACGTGGTTAAGCCCGCGGCAGGTTTTGACACACATGGTCATAAAGATATGGAAATCATCAGTTATGTTTTACAAGGCAGCATTCAACACAAAGACAGTGCTGGCAATGTGCAAACTTTACCTGCGGGTGAATTTCAACTTATGTCTGCGGGTAAAGGTATTTTGCATAGCGAATACAATGCGTCTGCTACCGAAGATTTGCGCTTTTTACAAATTTGGATTGAGCCGAATACTTTTGGTGGGGAGCCAGATTATCAGCAAAAAGATTTTGGCCAGCAACTTGGTTTAACCACCATTGTGACGCCCGATGGGCAAGATGGGAGTTTAAAGATTAAACAAGATGCTAAATTACATCAATTAATACTACAGCCAGACCAAAACTTTCAGTTTCAATCGACTTTAGCTAGAAAAATTTATGTACATATAGTGAACGGAAAACTTGGTTTAGCGGGTATAACCTTAAGTCAAGGTGACGGTGGCAAGGTAACTGGTGAAAGTAAATTAGACTTCACCAACCACCACAATGCTAATGCAACTGCGTTAATTTTTGAGTTGCCATAATAGACGAGGAGGACAGTATGGGTTTGTTGGTGGATGGTGTCTGGCATAACAAATGGTATGACACCAAAAGCAATCAAGGTAAATTTAAACGAGAGGAGGCGCCGTTACGCAATTGGGTAACGGCTGATGGTTCAGCCGGTCCCACAGGCAAATCTGGCTTTAAGGCTGAATCGAATCGATACCACCTCTATGTGTCATTAGCCTGTCCTTGGGCGCATAGAACGTTAATTTTCAGGAAACTAAAGCAGCTAGAAAACCACATCTCAATTTCTGTTGTTAGCCCTGACATGCTCGACAACGGCTGGTCATTTGATCAAGCAGCCATGAGTAGTGGTGATCATTTGTTTAATTCAGAATATATGCACCAAATATATACACGTCATGATCCTAATTACACAGGCCGAGTCACAGTACCAGTGTTATGGGACAAAAAACAACAGTGTATTGTCAGTAACGAATCGTCAGAAATTATTCGCATGTTCAACAGTGCTTTTAACCACTTAACAGGAAATACTAATGACTACTATCCAGCTGAGCTAAGTAAACAAATAAACCAGATCAATGATTTGGTTTATCACAACATCAATAACGGTGTATATAAAGCTGGTTTTGCAACCACCCAGGTGGCATATGAGCAAGCTTATAACAACCTGTTTAATGCATTGGACGAGGTTGAAGCGCTACTAGCACGACAAGCCTATTTAGTTGGCGATAATTTAACTGAGGCTGACTGGCGTTTATTTACCACGCTCATTCGTTTCGACAGTGTTTACTTCGGCCACTTTAAATGTAATAAAAAGCCGTTAGAGCTGTACCCAAACATTTCGAACTATATTCGAGCCTTATATCAGCATCCGGGTATCGCTGAGACGGTTAACTTTAACCATATTAAACGCCATTATTATTTTAGCCACAGGCAGATTAATCCAACACAAATTGTGCCAGCCGGGCCGGAGATTGACTATACCCGCGAACACGACCGTACAGTAGTTCAGGGTAATTAAGTAAACTATTAGAAATAGTTGGATTGAAAATACAAAAAGGGCGCCTAAGCGCCCTTTTGTGTTGCATCTGGATATAATATCTTATTCAGCTGCTTCTGTAGCTTCTTCAGCTTCTTCAACCGCTGGGCGGTCTACTAACTCGATGTAAGCCATAGGTGCGTTGTCACCAGCGCGGAAACCACATTTTAAAATGCGAGTGTATCCACCTGGGCGCTCTTGGTAACGAGGACCAATTTCGCTAAACAATTTACCAACAACTTCTTTATCACGAGTTCGTGCGAAAGCTAAACGACGATTCGCTACACTGTCTTTTTTTGCTAAAGTAATTAGCGGCTCAATTACACGACGCAATTCTTTCGCTTTTGGCAATGTTGTTTTAATTACTTCGTGACGAACTAAAGAGCCCGCCATGTTGCTAAACATTGCACTGCGATGACTGCTGTTTCGGTTGAGCTGACGGCCACTTTTACGATGACGCATAATGCTATCCTTCTACCAATAACTATGTAGAACAGGGTTAGTCTTTTTCAGCGATACTGGCTGGAGGCCAGTTTTCAAGACGCATACCTAAAGACAAGCCACGAGAGGCCAAAACGTCTTTAATTTCAGTAAGCGACTTCTTACCAAGGTTAGGAGTTTTTAACAACTCAACCTCAGTACGCTGAACAAGATCACCAATGTATTGGATCTGCTCTGCTTTTAAGCAGTTAGCAGAACGTACAGTTAATTCAAGATCGTCAACTGGTCTTAACAGAATTGGATCGAATTCAGGTTTTTCTTCTTTGCGCTCAGGCTCAGATACATCACGTAATTCTACGAACGCATCTAGCTGCTCAGCTAAGATGGTTGCAGCCCTGCGAATTGCTTCTTCAGGCTCAATCGTACCATTCGTCTCCATATCAATGACCAACTTGTCAAGGTCAGTACGCTGTTCAACACGTGCAGACTCTACCGCATAAGCGATACGCTCTACTGGGCTGAACGACGCATCAACCAACAAACGGCCAATTGGACGATCATCTTCTTCAGAGGAACGACGAGCAGAAGCCGGAACATAGCCACGTCCTTTCTGAACTTTGATGCGCATGTTTAATTCTGCGTCACCAGTTAAGTTACAAATGACATGATCCGGGTTTTTGATCTCCACATCACCATCGTGAGTGATATCAGCTGCAGTAACAGGGCCCGCACCTTTTTTACTTAAAGTAAGTGTCGCTTCGTCTTTCTCTTCGATTCGGACGGCTAAACCTTTTAAATTAAGCAATATTTCAATTACGTCTTCTATCACACCTTCTTTGGTACTGTATTCGTGTAATACACCGTCGATTTCCACTTCGGTAACCGCAGCACCAGGCATTGAAGACAATAATATACGTCTTAACGCATTTCCCAATGTATGACCAAAACCGCGTTCCATCGGCTCCAAGGTCACTTTTGCACGAAAAGGACCAAGACTCTCGATATCTACCAATCTCGGTTTAAGGAACTCAGTAACAGAACCCTGCATCGTTTCCTCTCTATTTTATTAACTTTACTTAGAGTAAAGTTCAACAATTAGCTGTTCGTTGATGTCTGCTGACAAGTCGCTACGCTCAGGTAAACGCTTGAAGACACCTTCTTTCTTCTCTGCATCCACTTCTAACCAAGTTGGCTTTTCACGTTGACCAGCCAACTCTAATGCAGATTGAATACGTGCTTGTTTCTTAGCTTTCTCACGAACTGCAACCACGTCTTCTGGTTTAACAGAAAAAGACGGAATGTTAACAACTTGGCCGTTAACAGTAATTGCTTTGTGACTAACCAATTGACGAGCTTCTGCACGAGTTGAAGCATAACCCATACGATAAACAACGTTATCTAGACGTTTTTCTAATAGGGCTAACAAGTTTTCACCTGTGTTACCTTTTAAACGTGCAGCTTCTTTATAATAGTTACGGAATTGCTTTTCTAATACACCGTAGATACGACGTACTTTTTGCTTTTCACGTAACTGTAAACCGTAGTCAGATAAACGACCACGACGTGCACCATGTTGACCAGGTGCTGTTTCGATATTACATTTTGAATCGATTGCTCGAACGCCGCTTTTTAAGAACAAGTCTGTTCCTTCACGACGACTGAGCTTCAGTTTTGGCCCTATATATCTTGCCATCTTTCTTCTCCGTTATCAGAGGAACACAATTAAACGCGACGTTTCTTAGGTGGACGACAGCCGTTATGAGGAATCGGCGTTACGTCAGTAATATTTGTAATTTTGTATCCAGTTGCATTTAATGCACGGATCGCAGACTCACGGCCTGGACCTGGACCATTTACAAATACTTCCAAATTCTTTAAACCATACTCTTGAGCAGCAACACCTGCTCTTTCAGCAGCAACCTGTGCAGCAAATGGAGTAGATTTACGTGAACCACGGAAACCTGAACCACCTGAAGTAGCCCAAGATAAAGCGTTACCTTGGCGATCAGTAATAGTTACGATTGTATTGTTGAAAGACGCATGGATATGAGCCATACCGTCTGCAACTTGACGTTTTGCGCGCTTACGCGTGCTACGTGCTGGAGCTTTAGCCATTATTCACTTCTCCTACTTATTTCTTAATAGGTTTACGAGGACCTTTACGCGTACGAGCGTTAGTCTTCGTTCTTTGACCGCGAACAGGCAAGCTACGACGATGACGTAGACCACGGAAACAACCTAAGTCCATCAAGCGCTTGATATTCATTGAAACTTCACGACGCAAATCACCCTCAACGGTGAACTTTGCTACCTCTTCACGAAGCAGGTCTAACTGAGCTTCATCTAAGTCTTTAATCTTAGTGTTCTCAGCAATACCAGATGCAGCACAAATTGCTTTTGCACGGGTTTTACCAACACCGTAAATTGATGTTAAACCAATTACCGTGTGCTTGTGTAGAGGAATGTTAATGCCAGCTATACGGGCCATTTAACGCACTCCTAATTTTATTAGCCTCAGCCGAAAAGCCCGTAAGGATACTCAAGCCGAGACTAGATTTCAAATAAAAAGACGAATTTCGTCCGATTTTTTAACCTTGACGTTGTTTGTGCTTAGGATCTGATGAACAAATCACACGAACAACCCCATGTCTTTTGATAACTTTACAGTTACGACAAATGGTTTTAACAGATGCACGAACTTTCATTTTCCAACTCCGTTAATGGGTTTGGCCTATCGGCCATAACCCTTTAAGTTAGCCTTCTTCAGCACAGATTCGTACTGACTAGACATCAGGTGTGTTTGCACTTGTGCCATAAAGTCCATTATTACAACAACTATGATTAATAAGGATGTTCCGCCAAAATAGAACTGAACATTCCAAAATACCATCATAAACTCTGGAACTAAACATACGAAGGTGATGTAAAGTGCGCCAGCTAACGTTAAGCGGGTCATAACTTTATCAATATATCGTGATGTTTGTTCACCTGGGCGAATACCCGGAATGAATGCACCAGACTTTTTCAAGTTGTCTGCAGTTTCTCTTGGATTAAATACCAATGCTGTATAAAAGAAGCAGAAGAATATAATCGCAGCAGCGTACAACATCATATACAAAGGTTGTCCTGGTGATAGCACTATGGCTATTTGAGCAATTGCTTCTGCAAATGCACTGTCACTTTGGCCAAACCAAGTCGCTATTGTACCTGGAAACAACATAATACTAGAAGCAAAAATTGGTGGAATTACACCCGCCATATTTACTTTTAGTGGTAAATGGGTACTTTGAGCCGCAAAAACTTTACGACCACGTTGCTGTTTTGCATAGTTTACAACGATACGACGCTGACCACGCTCAACAAACACAACAAAATAAGTTACCGCACAAACAATAATACCTATGATTAACAATAGAATCAGAGGTAACTCGCCCTGACGTGCCTGTTCAGCAGTCTGGCCGATAGCTGTTGGAAGACCGGCAACGATACCAGCAAAGATAATCATAGAGATACCATTGCCTATACCGCGTTCAGTAATTTGCTCACCCAACCACATTAAGAACATGGTACCGGTAACCAAACTCACAACAGCTGTGAAGTAAAAAGTAAAGCCAGGATCAATCACTAAGCCTGGAACCATGTTCGGCAGGCTATTGGCTATTGTGGTGGACTGGGCAATCGCTAACAACAGCGTTCCGTATCGAGTGTACTGACTGATTTTTTTGCGACCTGCCTCGCCTTCCTTTTTCAACTCTTGAAAAGTAGGGTGAATATGGGTCATCAGCTGCATAATAATAGATGCAGTAATGTACGGCATAATACCCAATGCTAACACTGACGCGCGCTCAAGTGCACCACCTGAGAACATGTTAAACATTGCTAACACGGTGTCTTTTTGTTGCTCGAACAACTGTGCAAGTACGGTTGGGTCAATACCTGGGATAGGTACATATGAACCAGCTCGGAAAATCACTAAAGCTCCAAATAAGAACCATAAGCGACGTTTTAATTCCGAAAGTCCGCCTTGCGTGCTGTTAAATTCCAGTCCTGGTTTAGCCATGGATCAATTATTCCTCGATTTTACCACCGGCAGCTTCAATCGCTTCACGTGCACCTTTAGTCACGCCTAAACCTTTTACAGTTAGAGCGCGAGCTACAGCACCAGATTTTAAAACCTTAACTGCCTCAATATGCTTCTTCACCAAACCAGCCGCTTTTAAAGAAGCTAAGTCTACTACATCACCCTCAACTTTAGCGATTTCAGTCAAAGTTACTTGATCTGAAACTAAAGATTTGCGTGATGTGAAACCAAACTTCGGCAAACGACGCTGAATTGGCATTTGACCGCCTTCAAATCCTGGCTTAACAGAACCACCTGAACGTGACTTCTGACCTTTGTGACCACGGCCACCTGTTTTACCTAAACCAGAACCGATACCACGACCAACACGTTTTTTATTGGTTTTTGCACCAGGAGCAGGACTAAGAGTATTTAAATACATGTATTAATCCTCCACCTTTACCATATAATATACCTGATTAATCATGCCGCGAACTGAAGGAGTATCTTCTAATTCAACAGTGTGATTAATCTTACGTAAACCTAAACCACGTAACGTTGCTTTATGCTTAGGTAAACGTCCGATAGAACTTTTGACTTGAGTCACTTTTACAGTTTTACCAGCCATGATGTTTACCCCAGAATCTCTTCAACGCTCAAACCACGCTTAGCAGCTACTTGAGCTGGAGACTTCATATCAGCCAAAGCGTTGATTGTAGCGCGAACTACGTTAATTGGATTGGTTGAGCCATAGCACTTAGAAAGTACGTTTTGTACGCCTGCAACTTCTAAAACTGCACGCATAGCACCACCAGCGATGATACCTGTACCTTCTGATGCTGGCTGCATGTATACTTTCGAACCAGAGTGACGACCCTTGATTGGGTGTTGTAACGTCTGACCTTTCAACTGTACAGTAACCATGTTACGACGCGCTTGTTCCATTGCTTTTTGAATAGCAGCAGGAACTTCACGAGCTTTACCGTAACCAAAGCCAACGCGACCGTTACCATCACCTACCACAGTCAAAGCTGTGAAGCTGAAGATACGACCACCTTTAACCACTTTAGAAACGCGGTTAACAGCGATTAGTTTTTCAGACAACTCTGGGTTGTTTTTAACTTCTGCATTATTAGCCATTGTTTACCCCTAGAATTGTAAGCCAGCTTCACGAGCTGCATCAGCTAATGCTTGAATGCGACCGTGATATTGGAAACCGCTACGGTCAAATGCAACTTTAGTTACACCTTTTTCAATTGCACGTTCTGCAATTGTTTTACCGATTAATTTAGCAGCTTCAACATTGCCAGTATATTTGATGCTTTCGCGAATGGTCTTTTCTACTGTAGAAGCAGAAGCCAATACCTCACCACCAGCTGGCGCGATTAATTGCGCGTAGATGTGGCGTGGTGTACGGTGAACGACCAATCTGTTGGCACCCAATTCTCTAATTTTTGCGCGTGCACGAGTTGCACGACGTAAACGAGATGCTTTCTTATCCATCGTATTACCCTACTTTTTCTTAGCTTCTTTACGTAGAACAACTTCATCTGCGTAGCGTACACCTTTACCTTTATAAGGCTCTGGTGGACGATAAGCGCGGATGTTTGCCGCTACTTGACCAACCAATTGCTTGTCAGCACCTTTAACCAAAATTTCAGTTTGGCTAGGGGTTTCAATTGTGATGCCTTCTGGCACCGCATAATCAACTGGGTGAGAGAAACCTAGAGTTAAGTTTAATGTTTTACCTTTTGCAGCAGCACGGTAACCAACACCGATTAACTGTAACTTACGCTCAAAACCTTTGCTCACACCAGTTACGATGTTATTAAGCAAAGCACGTGCAGTACCAGTTTGTGCTTGTGCACCGTCAAAGCCTTCGCGAGGCACAGTGCGTAAAACATTCTCTTCAAAAACAACTTCAACAGCTGGGTTGACGCTCAAACTTAATTGACCGTTAGCACCCTTAACTGTTACGTCTTGACCTGCAATCTTTACTTCAACGCCTGCAGGGATAGCGATAGGAGACTTACCTACTCGAGACATAATATTTCTCCTTACGCTACGTAACCGATGACTTCGCCACCCATGCCCGCTTTACGCGCTGCACGATCTGACATGATGCCTTTAGAAGTAGAAACGATAGCTACGCCCAAACCACCCATAACTTTAGGTAATTCGTTAGCCTTCTTATAAATACGAAGACCAGGACGGCTAACTCGAGAAATAGACTCGATTACTTCTTTGCCATTGAAATACTTTAACGTGACTTCAAGTTCTTTCTTCACGTCACCAGTTACCGCATAATTTTCGATAAAACCTTCAGCTTTTAAAACTTCAGCGATAGACACTTTAAGTTTTGATGAAGGCATAGTCACAGCCACTTTACGTGCAGCTTGACCATTACGAATGCGGGTGAACATATCCGCGATAGGATCTTGCATGCTCATAATTCGTTACTCCAGTCTGTAGCCGCTTACCAGCTTGCTTTTCTAAGTCCAGGGATTTCACCACGCATGCAAGCTTCACGTAATTTGATACGGCTTAAGCCGAATTTACGTAAATAACCATGCGGACGACCAGTTACGTTACAGCGATTACGCTGACGTGAACGAGCTGAATCACGCGGAAGACCTTGCAATTCTAAAACTGCTGCCCAACGCTCTTCTTCAGAAACATTTACGTCGCTGATTGTCGCTTTTAATGCTGCACGTTTGTCAGCATACTTTGCAACTAACTTTGCACGTTTTGCTTCACGTGCTTTCATTGATTGTTTAGCCATAACCCTACACCTATTTCTTAAACGGGAAGTTAAAGGCAGCCAGCAACGCACGACCTTCCTCGTCAGAACCCGCAGAGGTAGTGATAGTAATATCCATACCGCGTACTTTGTCGACTTTATCATAGTCGATTTCTGGGAAGATAATTTGCTCGCGTACACCCATGCTATAATTACCGCGGCCATCTAATTTAGACGGTAAGCCACGGAAGTCACGGATACGTGGGATGGCAATGGAAATCAAACGCTCTAAGAATTCCCACATACGCTCGCCACGTAGAGTTACTTTACAACCAATTGGATATCCTTCACGGATTTTAAAGCCTGCTACAGACTTGCGAGCTTTACATACAACTGGCTTTTGACCTGCGATAGCTGTTAAATCAGCTACTGCAAATTCTAAAGCTTTTTTGTCTGCAATCGCTTCGCCCACACCCATATTAAGGGTGATCTTTTCGATCCGAGGGACTTGCATGATACTTTTGTAACTGAACTGTTTGGTCAATTCAGCAACAACTGTATCTTTATAAAAATCATGCAGTTTCGCCATCGTTATACTCCAAACAAAATTAGATTAATTCGTTGTTAGACTTAAAGAAACGAACTTTCTTTTCGTCTTCCACACGAAAACCTACACGATCCGCTTTACCCGTTGCTGGGTTGAAGATCGCTACATTAGAAACATGTAAAGGTGCTTCACGGTCAACCAATCCGCCTTGCTCACCCGTATTTGGGTTAGGACGAACTGCTTTTTTAACCATGTTGATACCTTCAACAACTACTTTATCTTCGCTCGTTAAAACAGATAAAACTTTACCAGTTTTACCTTTATCTTTACCGGCGATTACAATGACTTGGTCATTACTACGAATCTTTGCTGCCATAATAAGCTCCTATAGAACCTCTGGCGCCAGAGAAACGATTTTCATGAACTTTTCTGTACGTAGTTCACGCGTTACTGGACCAAAGATACGTGTACCGATTGGCGCATGCTGTGTATTTAAAAGTACTGCAGCATTACCATCAAAACGGATCAAAGAACCATCTTGACGACGAACGCCTTTTCTGGTGCGAACGACCACCGCGTTGTATACGTCACCTTTCTTAACTTTACCGCGAGGATTTGCTTCCTTAACGGTAACTTTAATGATGTCGCCTACACCTGCGTAACGGCGGTGCGATCCACCTAGAACCTTGATACATTGAACGCTACGAGCGCCGCTATTGTCAGCAACGTCTAGCATTGTTTGCATTTGGATCATTTCGTGCTCCGCTTCTATTAAAAAAAACACCCACTTTTAGGCCTGGCTGCCTTAAGGGCGCGGCATTATACCACATGTTTTTAAAAATCATAGATAAAAAAATGACCGGAACCAAAAAGGTACCGGTCATTTTCGAAATTTATTTAAGCTAAGGTAATTATTAAGCTTTTTGTGCTTTTTCTACGATATCTACCAAAGTCCAAGATTTGTTCTTAGAAATTGGACGACATTCGCGAATAGTCACTACGTCACCTTGGCCACAAGAGTTTGACTCATCGTGAGCGTGAATTTTAGTCGTACGACGGATAAATTTACCGTAGATTGGGTGTTTTACAAAACGCTCAATCGCTACAACGATAGACTTGTCCATTTTATCACTAATTACACGCCCTTGAAGCGTACGGATTTTAGATTCGCTCATTACGCACCTGCCTTGCTATTTAACACAGTTTTTACACGTGCAATATTACGACGAACTTGCTTCAATAAATGAGTTTGAGAAAGTTGACCTGTGCTTAATTGCATACGCAAGTTAAATTGCTCACGTAACAATTCTAAAAGTTCAGCTTTTAACTCTTCAACTGATTTGTCTTTTAATTCGTTCGCGTTCATTACATTACCGTCCGAGTTACAAAGGTTGTTTTAAATGGCAACTTTGCTGCTGCTAAAGCAAAAGCTTCACGTGCCAATTCTTCTGGAACACCTTCCATTTCGTATAACATACGACCTGGCTGAATTTGGCATACCCAGTATTCAACACTACCTTTACCTTTACCCATACGTACTTCAAGCGGCTTTTTAGTAATTGGCTTGTCTGGGAATACACGGATCCAGATTTTACCTTGACGCTTAACGTGACGAGTCATCGCACGACGTGCAGCTTCAATCTGACGCGCAGTCATACGACCACGTTCAGTTGCTTTTAAGCCAAAGCTACCGAAGCTTACTTTGTTACCGCTGGTGGCAGCACCGCGGTTACGCAATTTAAACTGCTTGCGAAACTTGGTTCTTTTTGGCTGTAACATTAACGATCTCCTTGCGGCTTACGAGACTTGCCTTTAGGCTTGCGCTCGTTTTTCTTAGGCTCTTCAACTGGTGCGTTAGCAAGTGGTAAACCACCTAATACTTCACCTTTGAAGATCCAAACTTTAACACCGATGATACCGTAAGTAGTTAAAGCTTCTGCAGTCGCGTAATCGATATCTGCACGTAAAGTGTGAAGAGGAACACGACCTTCACGGTACCATTCAGCACGTGCAATTTCAGCACCACCTAAACGGCCGCTAACTTCAACTTTGATACCTTTAGCGCCTAAACGCATTGCGTTTTGAACAGCACGCTTCATAGCGCGACGGAACATAACACGACGCTCTAATTGGCTAGCGATGCCTTCAGCTACTAAGTTAGCATCTAACTCAGGCTTACGAACTTCACTAATGTTGATCTGTGCAGGTACACCTGCTAACTGAGCAACTTTAACGCGAAGTTTTTCAACGTCTTCGCCTTTTTTACCAATTACGATACCAGGACGAGCTGTGTGAATAGTCACACGAATACTCTTAGCTGGACGCTCAATAACGATGCGTGAAACTGAAGCTTTTTTCAATTCTTCAGTTAAGTACTTACGTACTTGGAAATCGCTATTTAACGTGCTAGCAAATTCTTGTGAACCGGCATACCAAGTAGCACTCCATGGTTTAGTGATACCAAGGCGAATACCGGTAGGATGTACTTTCTGACCCATAATTATTCTCCTTGACTATCCGCTACAACCACAGTGATGTGGCTAGTACGCTTGATGATACGGTCAGCACGGCCTTTAGCACGTGGTCTAATACGCTTCATTACTGGGCCTTCATCTACAAAGATTTTTGCCACAGACAATTCATCGATATCAGCACCTTCATTGTGCTCAGCGTTAGCAATAGCAGACATTAATACTTTTTTGATTAAATCAGCGCCTTTTTTCGGGCTGAAAGACAAAATGTCTAATGCTTGTGCTACAGGCAAACCGCGCACTTGATCTGCAACCAAACGACCTTTCTGAGGAGAAAGGCGGGCAAATTTGTGTTTAGCTAAAACTTGCATCATTCACCCCTTACTTCTTCTTCGCTTTTTTATCAGCAGCGTGGCCGCGATAAGTACGAGTTGGTGCAAATTCACCCAATTTGTGACCGATCATTTCATCAGTAACAAAGACTGGAACATGTTGACGGCCATTGTGAACAGCGATGGTCAATCCGATCATATCAGGTATGATCATTGAGCGACGAGACCAAGTTTTAATAGGTTTCTTGTTCCCGCTTTCCACCGCAGTTTCAACCTTCTTCAACAAGTGTAGGTCAATAAATGGACCTTTCTTGAGAGAACGTGGCATGGTGTTTCCTCACAAATTATTTATTACGACGACGCACGATATATTTATCAGTACGCTTGTTCTTACGAGTTTTGTAACCTTTAGTAGGTGTACCCCAAGGTGATACTGGATGACGGCCACCAGAAGTACGACCTTCACCACCACCGTGTGGGTGATCAACCGGGTTCATTGCAACACCACGAACTGTAGGTCGCACACCACGCCAGCGTTTTGCACCAGCTTTACCCAATTGACGTAACATGTGTTCAGCATTACCAACTTCACCGATAGTTGCACGGCAGTCAGCTAATACTTTACGCATTTCACCTGAACGTAAACGCACAGTTACATATGCACCTTCACGCGCTACGATTTGTACGTATGCACCTGCAGAGCGAGCAATTTGCGCACCTTTACCTGGTTGTAATTCAACTGCGTGAACAGTTGTACCAACAGGAATGTTACGCATTGGTAATGTGTTACCTGCTTTGATTGGTGCATCAACACCAGAAGCAATTGCATCACCAGCACTTATGCCTTTAGGCGCAAGAATGTAACGACGCTCACCATCTGCATAAAGTACTAACGCGATGTTCGCGCTACGGTTTGGATCATATTCCAAACGCTCAACTTTAGCTGGGATACCGTCTTTGTTACGTTTGAAGTCGATAACACGGTAGTGATTTTTATGACCACCGCCGATGTGACGTACAGTAATACGACCATTGTTGTTACGACCACCAGACTTTGAATTTTTTTCTAGCAAAGGAGCGTATGGTGCACCTTTGTGCAACTCTGGGTTAACCACTTTAACTACATGGCGACGACCCGGAGAAGTAGGCTTACACTTAACTATAGCCATTTGTCATATCCTCCTGTTACTCAGCGCCGCCAACGAAGTCTAACTCGCTACCTTCAGCAAGTTTAACGTAGGCTTTTTTCCAATCGCTACGGCGACCGAAACGCGCACCGAAACGCTTAGTTTTACCTTTCACGTTTACAGTTGTTACGCTTTCAACTTTTACGTCTTCGAATAAAGCTTCTACAGCAGCTTTTACTTCTGCTTTAGTTGCATCTTTAACTACTTTAAATACGATAGTATTTTGAGTTTCAGCTGTAACCGTTGCTTTTTCAGAAATGTGTGGACCTAAAATGACTTTTAGACAACGTTCTTGACTGATCATGCTAACGCCTCCTCAAGTTTCTTAACCGCACCAGCTGTGATTAACACTTTTTCGAATGCAATTAAGCTAACAGGGTCGATACCTTGAGTATCACGTACGTCAACTTTAACTAAGTTACGTGCCGCTAAGAATAAGTTCTCTTCAACTTCTTCTGCTACGATTAATACGTCGCTTAACTCTAACTCGTTTAACTTAGCAACTAATGCTTTAGTTTTTGGAGAGTCTACACTGAACTGTTCAACAACAACTAAACGCTCTTGACGAACTAATTCAGATAAAATGCTGCGGATTGCGCCACGGTACATTTTACGGTTAACTTTCTGGCTGTGGTCCTGAGGACGAGCAGCGAAAGTTACACCACCAGAGCGCCAAATTGGGCTCTTAACAGTACCAGCACGAGCGCGACCTGTTCCTTTTTGGCGGAAAGGTTTTGCTGTTGTACCAGTTACTTCTGCACGAGTTTTTTGCTTGCGCGAACCTTGGCGAGCTGCTGCTGCGTATGCAACTACAACTTGATGCACTAAAGCTTCGTTAAACTCACGTCCAAAGGTAGCGTCAGAAACTTCAAGCGCGCCAGATGCGTCTTTTAATGCTAATTCCATCATCTGTCTCCTCTAGACTAAGCTTTAACCGCTGGTTTAACGATAACGTTACCATTGGTAGCACCAGGTACTGCACCTTTTACTAACAATAAGTTACGTTCTGCGTCAACGCGTACAACTTCTAGGTTTTGAGTCGTTACACGCTCAGCGCCCATGTGACCGGCCATTTTCTTACCTTTGAATACTTTACCTGGTGATTGGTTTTGACCAATTGAACCTGGTGCACGGTGAGAAAGTGAGTTACCGTGAGTCATATCTTGACGGTGGAAATTCCAACGCTTGATTGCACCCGCGAAACCTTTACCTTTAGAAGTACCAGTAACGTCTACTTTTTTAATTTCAGAGAAAAGTTCTACTTTAATCTCTGAACCAACTTCGATGCCCTCGCCTTCGCCGTCTTCTAGACGGAATTCCCATAAACCACGACCAGCTTCAACATTTGCTTTAGCAAAGTGACCTGCTTGTGCTTTATTAACGCGACTTGCTTTCTTCGCGCCAGTGGTAACCTGAAGTGCACGGTAACCGTCTGAATCGACAGTTTTAACCTGAGTGACACGGTTGGCTTCAACTTCGATGACCGTAACAGGTACAGACGCTCCATCTTCAGTGAAGATGCGAGTCATACCTACTTTACGTCCGACTAAACCAATAGCCATGTTTAAAACCTCTTAACTTTCAAATTGCTGTTAGCCAAGGCTGATTTGAACATCAACACCAGCAGCCAAATCTAATCTCATCAATGCGTCAACTGTTTTATCAGTTGGCTCAACAATGTCTAGCATGCGCTTATGAGTACGTAATTCGTACTGGTCGCGAGCATCTTTGTTAACGTGAGGTGAGATTAAAACAGTGTATTTCTCTTTGCGAGTTGGCAAAGGAATCGGACCACGCACTTGTGCGCCGGTACGTTTAGCTGTTTCAACAATTTCCATCGTTGATTGGTCAATCAGACGATGATCAAATGCTTTTAATCGAATGCGAATTCTTTGATTTGGCATTGACCAAGCTCCAATAATAAAGAACGAAATAAAATAAACACCGCCCAGCACACATTCAATATTTGTGAGGGAGTGTTCGGCATAATATTGAATCCATATCGGATTCGTTGTTTCTACATCTGTGCCTATCTGGTTAACTGCTATAAACAGCCACTACAGAAAGTACGCAAATGTCCGTCAATAAATGTAGAGAAATAAGTCACTACAAACGGTGGTGGCGAATTATACAAACTTTCTGCCTGAATGCAACGTAAAGTTGATTGTTTTATCTTAAATTTCTAGCTAGTTATTTTTGTTGAACCGCGCTAAGCGAGATCCTCGCAATTTCTTATGGCTTGGGTATACTCAAAAATAACAAGGCGTTAGGGACCTGTACAGCATATGACAGACAATAAATTTTACCAAAACCTCACCCGTTTATTACGAGAAATCCACCAAAGCACCCATTTTGCGGATATTTTACCCAAACTTGAAGCGGAAATATTGGTGCTGTTTAACTGTGAACGCATGACAGTCTATCAACGCAACAAAAACAGTTACGACATAGTCTCTCGATACAAATCAGGCAATGAGTTAAAGGAAATACGCGTTCCAATTGGTCCACAATCTATTGCTGGGTATGTCGCATTTAGTAAAGAGCCATTGATTATTCAAGATCCCTACGATTCGGCAGAACTACAAATGATTCACCCTAAGCTTAAATTTGCATCTCGGTTTGATAAACAAACTAATTTTAAATCGCGCAATATGTTGGTGGTGCCAATAATCGCCAATGATGTATTGCTTGGGGTATTGCAGCTAATTAATGTTACCAATAAACCATGTTTCGACGATACCGACAAAGAAAAAGCTTATGAACTCGCATCATTCTTAGGACAAAAGTTTAGATACGAATTAGGCGGTACTAAAGCGCCATTTGAATACTTGGTTCACGAACAGCTTATTAGCCAAAAGCAACTGAGCGCTTGCGAAGAACAAGCAAAAGACTATTCCGATTTAATTCGTCGCTTGCTTGAAGATGTCAAACTACAAAATGCGGATATAGGCAAATCACTCGAAGTTTATTATCAAGTTAAATACATCAATGCCAATACGACATTGCAGCCTCACCCGGCGAATAACCACTTAAATACTCAATACAAACGAAAGAATTTGGTGGTCATTTTAGCCAACCCTGAAATGCACCCAATAATAGTTATGGCTCAACCCACGAATGCAACGCTACTGTTAGAAGTAGAAAGTGCTACTGGCTTGGTCAATTATGAGTTGTGTGTAGCGCTACCGGACGATATCTTAAAGTTGATTGGTGGCTCTGGTGCTACAGAGGATAACTCCGCTGAACTGGGTGAAATTTTAGATGAAATCGAAGACGCCACTGACGATGGCGACATTTCCGATGATGACAGTCCAAATGAAGAGGCGCCCGCAGTCGTGCGTTTGGTCAATCGCGTATTACAAGATGGCAAACGGTTAGACGCTTCTGATATTCATATTGACCCAGGTAAAGGAAAATCACCGACTAAAGTTAGAATGCGTATTGACGGTGTCTGCCAAGAAATTATCCAAATTCCACATTCGCATCATGCAGCGACCATAGCAAGAATTAAGATATTGGCTCGGTTAGATATTGCAGAAAAACGTCTACCACAAGATGGCAAATTCGCGGTTAAAATAAATGGTAATTTGGTTGAGGTGCGTGTAGCAACTATACCCACGGTATTTGGTGAAGGTGTGGTAATGCGTATTTTAGCCTCGGGCGGTGCAATGCCTTTCAGTGCACTGAATTTATCGCAACGCAACTATCAAATGCTGGATCAGTTAATTCAACATCCGCATGGAATTCTATTAGTTGTCGGTCCAACGGGTTCAGGTAAAACCACTACATTGCACGCGGTATTGGGTAAATTGAATACACCAGATAAGAAAATTTGGACAGCCGAAGACCCAGTAGAGATCACTCAGCCCGGTTTGCAACAAGTGCAAATGAATAACAAAATAGGGTTTGATTTCAAAACCGCGCTTCGGGCTTTTTTACGCGCCGACCCAGACATTATATTAATTGGTGAAATGCGTGACCGAGAAACCGCGCATGCAGGTGTTGAAGCATCACTAACTGGTCACCTAGTGTTATCGACATTGCATACAAATTCTGCACCAGAAACCATAACTCGTTTATTAGACTTAGGTTTAGACCCAGTTAACTTTTCAGATGCTTGTTTAGGTATATTGGCTCAACGCCTTATTCGAACACTATGCAAAGCGTGTAAACAGCAATATCAACCAGACGCTGTCGAATTAGAATTTTTGCGCCGCCAATACGGTGAAGAATATTTCGATGAACTGGGCATAAACACTGCCGAACTGAAGTTATATAAAGCAGCAGGCTGCGATCACTGCGCCCATTCTGGTTATAAAGGCCGAACGGGTATACATGAATTACTGCGAATGACGCCGGCGCTGCGACAACTTGTATATAAAGAAGCATCTGTACCAGAAATGAAAGTGCAATGCATTCAAGATGGTATGCGCACATTGGTGCAAGATGGCATAATCAAAGTATTACAAGGCGATACTGATTTTGCTCAGCTTCAAAAAATTACCGCTGCTGAAGATTAGCGCCATAACCAATAGAAAAAATCGATTAAGTTAAGCGCAAAAACCTTAACCTTTAGTGGTTTTTGCGCATTTAATTCGTTGTTAAACTAAACTTCCTGCTAAATTAAAAAAATCCGCAGCCAAGTTGCGCTTTTTATGGTATAAAGTGCGCCCTTTTTGAACAGAGTAATGATCTAACCAGCTAAATTTGGAGTATGAATGCCAACTTCTATGCCTGACATCGCCAACCAATCCGCAGCCCAACATGAGGGCGAATTAGATTGGGTAGGCATGAGCGAAATTGAAGTGCCGATAATGATTGCAGCAAAAGACGAACATGAACGCGCAGTCAGTGCACGTGTTGAAGCTTTTGTGAATCTAACTCAGGCGAAAGCTAAAGGTATTCACATGTCTCGCTTGTATTTATTGCTGGATCAGCTTTCAACGGAAGGTAGTTTAACCAAAGAAAGTTTAACTCAACTACTGAATGACTTCATTGATAGTCACGAAGAGCTGAGTGATAAAGCTTTCGTAAAGTTTACTTTTGACTATCATATGCGTCGTCGTTCACTCATTAGTGGCAAACAAGGTTGGAAAGCCTACCCTGTTACCATTATTGGCTATTTTGCTGAAGGCCAAATAACGACCGAAATGCAGGTCGATGTACCATACTCATCGACTTGCCCATGTTCGGCGGCTTTAGCACGCCAACTTATTCAACAAGCTTTCAGTGAAAAGTTTGGAGAAGAAAATGCGTTGGATGCGAAAGAAGTTAGACAATGGTTAGGTACGACCGAAGGCATTGTGGCAACCCCACATAGCCAACGCAGCATTGCCGAAGTAAAAGTTAAACTAGCAGATGAAGTAACGGGTTTTCCAATTACCGATATCGTCGACACTGTTGAACAAGCATTAAAAACGCCGGTACAAGCAGCGGTAAAACGTGAAGACGAGCAAGAGTTTGCACGGTTAAATGGACAAAACTTAATGTTTTGTGAAGACGCTGGCAGACGCTTAAAACACGCGTTAAACCAAATACCTGGTTATTTAGATTTCTGGATTAGAGTTAACCATTACGAATCATTGCATGCGCACGATGCAGTGAGTGTTTCAACCAAAGGAATAGCGGGCGGGTATAGAGCCTACTAGAATATACATATTCAATTTTAATGAATGTTTATTCATTAAAATTGAATTAAAATTAGTCAACTATAAAAAAATGATTGCGTGGAGCCATTTAAGCCAAACATCATTTTAATAGAAGTTAACTACATTTTGGCCGAAAAACTCGGCAACATAATCACATATATCGACACAATGGCGTGTTGAGAGACAAGTATTGCAAGATCGAATAGATTGATTTTAATGCGAGAAAACATTATCGTATTAGGTTCTGTCGAAAATTTAACTGAATGAAAATACATGGTAGCGATGCGCACGTAATGTCGTCGTAATTAACTTTACGTACTAACTTTGCAAGCCGTACGCAGAAACCCATGGGCCTCGGAGGTTTTGAATGAAACTATATGACGCTAGCCAGTCAAAAGATAACTGTGGATTTGGCCTAATCGCGCATATGGATGGTGAAGCGAGCCATAAATTGGTTCGCACTGCGATTGGTGCGTTAGATCGAATGAAACACCGTGGTGGTATTGCTGCCGACGGTAAAACGGGTGATGGCTGTGGTTTGTTAATGCAAAAGCCAGATACCTTCTTTAGAGCTATCGCTGAAGAGAATAACTGGAAGCTCGCTGCTAATTACGGCGTAGGTACAGTATTTCTAAGCCAAGATGCAGAAAAAGCTGCATTTGCGCGCAAAGTAATTGAAGAGGAGCTTCAGCGCGAAACTCTGACTGTTGTCGGCTGGCGTGTTATGCCAACTAACAACGAAACTTTAGGTGAAATTGCTGCCTCACAACTACCGCGTTTTGAGCAAATTTTCTGTAATGCACCTACTGGTTGGAAAGACATTGATTTAGAGCGTCGTTTATACATTGCACGTCGTCGTATCGAAAAACGTATCACTGACGATGCAGACTTCTACATTGCAACTCTTTCAGGCTTAGTAACAGTTTACAAAGGCTTAGTTATGCCTGCTGATTTGCCTGCATTTTATGAAGATTTGGCTGATCTTCGTATGCAATCAGCTATTTGTGTATTCCACCAACGCTTTTCGACAAATACATTACCTCGCTGGAAACTGGCACAGCCTTTCCGTTTCTTAGCGCACAATGGTGAAATCAACACAATTAAAGCAAACCGTCAATGGGCGCTTGCGCGTACGAGCAAGTTTGCGACACCTATTTTACCTGACATGAAAGATGCAGCACCTTATGTAAATACAGAAGGTTCTGACTCATCGTCGTTAGACAACATGTTAGAGCTATTATTAGCCGGTGGTTTAGACTTATTCCGAGCAATGCGTTTGCTTGTGCCACCAGCATGGCAAAATAACCCAGATATGTCCCAAGAGTTAAAATCATTTTACGAGTTTAACTCAATGCATATGGAACCATGGGACGGCCCAGCTGGTATCGTATTAACTAACGGTCGCCACGTTGCTTGTAACCTAGATAGAAATGGTTTGCGTCCTGCACGTTACGTAATCACGACTAACCGCTTTATCACGCTAGCATCAGAAGTTGGTATTTGGGAATACTCTCCTGATGAAGTTGTAGAGAAAGGCCGTGTTGGTCCAGGTGAGATGTTGGCTGTTGATACCAAAACAGGCCAGTTATGGCGTAGTAACGAAATCGACCAAGATTTAAAAGATCGTCACCCATACGGTGAATGGTTAGCAGAAAACGTCCGTCACCTAACGCCACCTTCAGAATGTGACCCATCACTTTCTGGCAAGCGTGATTATGATGACGCACAATTAGCGGTTTACCATAAGTTATTCAACTACAGCTACGAAGAAATCGATCAAGTTGTAAAAGTATTAGCTATTAATGGTCAAGAAGCGGTTGGCTCTATGGGTGATGACACCCCTATGGCTGTATTGTCTCGCAAACACCGTACAGTGTATGACTACTTCCGCCAAATGTTTGCTCAGGTTACCAACCCACCAATCGACCCATTACGTGAAAACCATGTAATGAGTTTACAAACCTGTATTGGTGTAGAGCAAAACGTATTTAGCGAAACCACAAGCCATGCAAATCGTATTTTATTTGAATCGCCTGTATTAATGTATACAGACTTAGTTCAACTAAAAGCGACTGACAATACACATTACGCAACTGAAACCTTCAGCTTAAACTATGATCCGCAAAAAGAAGATCTACAAAGTGCCATTAAGCGCATTGTTGCTGAAGCAGTAACTGCAGTTAAAGAGCGTAACGTCGTTATCTTAATCTTGTCAGACCGTGATATCGAAAAAGGTTTATTGCCTGTTCCTGCGGCTATGGCTGTTGGTGCATTGCAACAGGGTTTATTAGACAATCAATTACGTTGTGACAGCAACATTGTTGTTGAAACCGCATCAGCTAGAGACCCACACCACTTTGCAGTATTAATTGGTTTAGGTGCGACTGCTGTATATCCTTACCTTGCTTACGAAACAATTGAACAACTAGCAGATAAAAAAGCAATCTCAACAGATGCACGCACTGCTATTGCCAACTACCGTAAAGGTATTGGTAAAGGCTTGTTCAAAATTATGTCGAAAATGGGTATTTCAACCATTGCGAGTTATCGTTGCTCTCAGTTATTTGAAGCTATCGGCATCAATGACGACGTTATGGAAAGCTGTTTCCGCGGCATTACAAGTCGAATTCAAGGTGCTGACTTTGGTGATTTCCAACAGGATTTAATCAACTTAGAACGCATTGCATGGTTACCGCGTAAAAAAATGACGCACGGTGGTTTATTAAAATTTGTCCACGGTGAGGAATACCACACTTACAACCCTGATGTAGTCAATACCCTACACACAGCGGTTCGCAGTGGTGAATATTCAGACTATTTAGAATTTGCAAAGATTGTCAATGAGCGCCCTGTTTCAACGATTCGAGACTTATTTAAAGTTAAAGCAGGTCAAGCAATTGATGTAAGCGAAGTAGAGCCGGCGGAAAACTTATTCCCTCGTTTTGACACCGCTGCTATGTCAATTGGTGCATTAAGCCCTGAAGCACATGAGTCATTAGCGATTGCAATGAACCGTTTAGGCGGTAACTCAAACTCAGGTGAAGGTGGTGAAGATCCAAAACGTTATGGTACAGAGCGCAACTCAAAAATCAAACAGGTTGCTTCTGGTCGTTTCGGTGTGACGCCACACTACTTAGTTAATGCTAGCATTATCCAAATTAAAGTAGCTCAAGGTGCTAAACCTGGTGAAGGTGGTCAGTTACCGGGTGATAAAGTTAACCCTTACATTGCAACATTACGTTACTCTGTACCGGGCGTAACCCTTATTTCGCCTCCACCACATCATGATATTTATTCAATTGAAGATTTGGCTCAGCTAATTTTCGATTTAAAACAAGTTAATCCAACTGCACTTATCTCTGTTAAGTTAGTATCAGAGCCTGGTGTTGGTACTATCGCAACTGGTGTAGCTAAAGCATATGCAGATTTAATCACTGTATCTGGTTACGACGGTGGTACAGCAGCAAGCCCATTAACTTCCGTTAAATATGCAGGTTCGCCTTGGGAATTAGGTGTTGCTGAAACTCAACAAGCACTTGTTGAAAATAATTTACGTCATAAAGTTCGTTTACAAACCGATGGTGGTTTAAAAACTGGTTTAGACGTGGTTAAAGCAGCCTTGTTAGGTGCTGAAAGTTTTGGTTTTGGCACTGGCCCTATGGTTGTATTAGGTTGTAAATACTTACGTATTTGTCACTTAAACAACTGTGCAACTGGTGTTGCAACTCAAGACGAAAAATTACGTGCAAATAACTATCACGGTTTACCAGACATGTGTGAAAACTACTTCCGCTTTATTGCGCAAGAAGTACGTGAAATCATGGCTCAATTAGGTATCCGTAAGTTTAACGACTTAATTGGTCGCACAGACTTGTTAGAAGTAATTGAAGGTCAAACAGTTAAACAACAAAAACTAGATTTATCTGGCTTGTTGTACAACTGTGAACCGACAGCTGCAACAGCACGTCACTGTACAGAGAAGAAAAATCCTCCGTACGATGAAGGCGCGTTAAACTTAAAAATGTTAGCTGAAGTTAAAGATACTGTTGCAAACAAATCAGGTGGCGTATTCCGCTTCTCAGTACAAAATACTGACCGCTCTGTCGGTGCATTGGTTAGTGGTGAAATTGCTAAACACCACGGCAACACTGGCATGCAAAGCGCACCAATCACAATTAACTTAACTGGTACTGTCGGTCAAAGTTTTGGTGTATGGAATGCTGGCGGCTTAAACATGATTTTAACCGGCGACGCAAACGACTACGTTGGTAAAGGTATGGCTGGCGGTAAGCTAGTAGTACGTTCACCAAAAGGCGTAAGCTATAAATCTCACGAAAGTGCGATTATCGGTAACACCTGTTTATACGGTGCAACTGGCGGTAAATTATTTGCAGCTGGCCGTGCGGGTGAGCGTTTCGGCGTACGTAACTCTGGTGCAACTGCAGTGGTCGAAGGTACAGGTGATAACGGTTGTGAGTACATGACTGGCGGTATCATGGTTATCTTAGGCTCAGTAGGCGTTAACTTTGGTGCAGGTATGACAGGCGGTTTCGCTTACATTCTTGACGAAAACGACAACCTAGCAGAAAAATTAAACAAAGAGTTAGTAGAAGCGACTTCATTCGAAGATAAAAGCATTCTAGTAGAACACTTACGTGGTTTAATTAACCAACACTTTGAAGAAACAGGCAGTGAGCGCGCAGGTGATACCCTGAAAAACTTCAACGCTTACTTACCTAAGTTTAAGTTGGTTAAACCTAAAGCAAATGATGTTAATAACTTACTTGGTCACATCAGTCGTTCTTCTGATGAGCTAAGAGTCGAGATCAAGTAAGGAGATTGTGATGAGCAAAAACGTATATCAATTTATGGACGTAGAACGTATTGATCCGCCCAAAAAGCCGATTGATACGCGTAAAATTGAGTTTGTAGAAATTTATGAACCTTTAAGTGATTCACAAGCAGCAGGCCAAGCAGATCGTTGCTTGGACTGTGGTAATCCATACTGTGAGTGGAAATGTCCAGTGCATAACTATATTCCACAGTGGTTAGATTTAGCGAATCAAGGTCGTATTTGGGAAGCTGCAGAGCTTTCGCACAAAACCAATAGCTTGCCAGAAGTTTGTGGCCGTGTATGTCCACAAGATCGTTTATGTGAAGGTTCTTGTACCTTAAACGACGAATTCGGTGCGGTAACTATAGGTTCAATTGAAAAGTACATTACCGACACAGCTTTCAAACAAGGCTGGCGTCCAGATATGTCAAATGTTGTTAAAACTGATAAGAAAGTCGCCATTGTTGGTGCTGGTCCTGCAGGTTTAGCAGCAGCTGATGTATTAGTACGTAACGGCGTAAAACCAGTTGTATTTGATAAATACGAAGAAATTGGTGGTTTGTTAACTTTTGGTATCCCAGCATTCAAATTAGAAAAAGACGTAATTACTTTACGTCGTCAAATTTTCGAAGAGATGGGTATCGAGTTTGTTTTGAACACTGAAGTTGGTAAAGACGTACAATTCCAAGAATTGATTGACCAATACGACGCAGTATTTTTAGGTATGGGTACTTACAAGTACATGAAAGGTGGCTTTGAAAATGAAGACGCTGATGGTGTATTTGACGCATTACCATTCTTGATTTCAAACACCAACCGTTTAATCGGCTTAGAAAAATCACCTGAAGATTTCATTGATATGAAAGGCAAAAAAGTGGTTGTTCTAGGTGGTGGTGATACCGCGATGGACTGTGTACGTACATCAATCCGTCAAGACGCTGAAAAAGTAACTTGTGCATATCGTCGTGACGAGCAAAACATGCCAGGTTCACGTCGTGAAGTTCAAAACGCACGTGAAGAAGGTGTTGAGTTTGAATTTAACGTCCAACCTTTAGCGATTAAAGTTGACGCTAACGGTAAAGCGACCGGTGTTGAGTTTGTACGCACACAAATGGGTGCACCAGATGCAAACGGCCGTCGCCGCGCAGAAAAAGTTGAAGGTTCAGAGTTTGTAATGGAATGTGATGCAGTAGTTGTTGCATTCGGTTTCCAACCTAACCCAGCACCTTGGTTAGCTGACTATGGTGTAGAGCTTGACCAGTGGGACCGCGTAAAAGCACCTGCTGACGGTCAATTTAAATATCAAACCAGCAATGAAAAAATCTTCGCTGGTGGTGATATGGTTCGTGGTGCAGACTTAGTAGTAACTGCAATTGACGAAGGCCGTAAAGCTGCAGAAGGTATTTTGGATTATTTAGAAGTTTAAACTAAATAATTTAAACCGATTAAAAAACCCAGCTGGCGCTTAATGCCGATCAGTTAAGCAATAAATAG
>NZ_ARZY01000024.1 GCF_000568405.1 Catenovulum agarivorans DS-2 | reverse complement strand
TTTGCGAAAATCAATCACAACCATCTCTTCAAATTGTTGGCGCTGTATGCTTTGTACATATTATAAAGGTGCAGCGATAAATACGTTTGATGAGGATGGGAATGGCGAACAAACGAACCAACTTCAATTTGCATGGATGCAATTTGCGAGCGCCCAGGGATGGCTTGCAGCGATTGGTGAGTTGGTCGGAATTTCCAGCCGATTTTGCGGAGGTGAAATTGCACTATATAAGGGTGCCAACATGCCCATTTGAAGCATAATTTTCTAAAAGCGCTGTACACCGTCCATGGTCGCTTACACAAGGCTTCCCTGCCTTGTGAAATTTTAGAAAATCAGCATTCAAATAGACATTAATTAACATTTTTATAGCGATAGAAAAAAAACGAGTTCAACATGGATAAATTAAATTGTATGCAGGCATATTGTGCCGTAGTCAAAGAAGGTGGATTTTCCGCCGCAGCCCGTAAGTTGGGTATTTCTAAAGTAGTTGTTAGTCGCGCAGTGTCTGCACTAGAAAGCGAACTCGGTATACGCCTACTACACCGAACTACACGACAAATGAGCACAACCGAAGAAGGTCAAGCCTACTTTGAAAGATGCGCCCCCTTACTAGAAGAGTTTCAACTGCTTGACGATGCAATAAAATTCGAGCACGCCAATGCCAAAGGAAAATTACGCCTCGCCGTGCCGTCAGAAGCCTTCTCACAACAATATCTAACACCAGTGTGGATTAAATTCGCCCAAGCATACCCAGATATCGAACTCGACATCATGATGTCCGACAGATACATCGACATAGTCGAAGAAGGCTACGATGCAGCAATACGTATTGGTAAATTACAAGACTCAAGCTTAATAGCCAAAAAGATAGCAGATATGGAACTGGTGTTGTGTGCAAGTCCCGATTATTTAAAACAACATGCAACAATAGATCACCCAGAGCAACTATCCGAGCATCAACTGGTGGTCGACAGCAATTTTCGTGGTGGTCAAAGTTGGTCTTTTACCAAAGGCCGTGAAGAAGTGTCGGTACGTGCAAGCGGAAAAATCAGAGTTAATAGCACACTAGCCGTTTCTAGCTTTATTCAATCAGGTTTTGGTATTGGCACCTGTTTATCCTTTTTAGTCGAAGACAAAATCAACTCAGGCGAATTGGTTCGGTTACTTCCAGAGTGGAATTTAATGCAAGGCGGCGTATATATTGTCTACAGTCATAGAAAACATTTATCCAACAAAGTACAAGTATTTAGCCAGTTTCTAGCAGACAACTGTTTCAAATAAAGAAACAGTAAAACACCAAAAACAAATATTGTTTCAACAAAACCCAAATGCCAAACTTAATGCAACTAAAAAACGCAACTAAACTAACGAGGAAAGCATCATGTTACGTAATGGCAAATGGGTAGAAAACTGGCAACCAATTCAACAAAAAAGTGAAGATGGTGATTTTATTCGACAATCATCAGGGTTTAGACAAGGTGTAGTAAAAAATGCCCCCGCTGATAGATACCACCTATATGTGGCATATATATGCCCGTGGGCGTGTCGCACGCTTATGTTGCGCAAGCTAAAAGGCTTAGAGCACGCAATATCAGTGTCCGTTGTCAATCCAGTTCTAACAGAGCAAGGCTGGGCGTTTGACAGTCCAGAACAAAACTTGCAAAAAGACTACATGCATCAACTCTATACACATAGTGACAATCAGTACACCGGTCGTGCTACTGTGCCAGTGTTGTGGGACAAATATCAGCAAAAAATAGTTAACAACGAGTCAGCTGACATTATTAAAATTCTCAACGATGACTTTAATCATCTAGCACAAAACGATATCAATCTGCGCCCCACTCACTTATTAGAAGAAATGAGCGAGCTAAACGAGCTTATCTACGACAAAATAAACAATGGTGTTTACCGCGCTGGTTTTGCCAGTACACAACAAGCATATGAGCGAGGTTATTACGATGTATTTACAGGGCTAGATACATTAGAAGAAAAATTAGCGCATAGAAAATATCTACTTGGCGAACAACTCACCGAAGCTGACATTCGGCTATTTGTAACCTTGATTAGGTTTGATCTTGCTTACTACAGTGTGTTTAAGTGCAATAAACAGCGTATTCGCGACTATCAGCACTTACATGCGTATATGCACAGAGTTTATAACCTTCCAGGCATTAAACAAACCGTTAATGCGCAGCACATCAAACAAGGGTACTATTCAATCAAAACCTTAAACCCAAACGGTATAGTGCCGCTTGGGCCCGACCAAATCTAAAGGAGATACGATGCCTGCATCAATGCAACAAATCACCGACTACTTATATGAACTTGGTTCACTCAAATTGGTTAATAGAAAAACCTATGTAAAAGGAGAGATTAGAGTAGAAAACTCAGCTGAACACTCATGGCATTTAGCCATGGCATGCTGGAACATAGCTGAAACGTTTAACTTACAGCTTAATCACGAAAAGCTGATTAAACTGGCTCTAGTACACGACCTTGGTGAAATAGATGCAGGCGACACTTTTTTGTACTCAAAAGACAGAACCAACGCACACATCAAAGAACGCAACTGTGTAGCAAGATTACAAGACTATGCGGGGAATGGTTGCCAAAATCTTACAAATATATGGGAAGAGCAAGAAACAGGCATAAGCGCAGAAACAAAACTGCTTAAAGCCGTAGATAGACTTTTACCCTTCATGTACAACATCAAAAGCCAAGGCAAAGCTTGGCGAGAACTAAAAGTAAAACGTAGTCAGGTTGCAGCTGCCCACTCTTTTATAAAAAACGATTTTCCTGAAATCCATCAATGGATGTCAGAGCAAGTTAAAGTCGCCGTTTCTAAAGGCTGGCTTATTGACGAATAAGCTTATAAATCAGTCTTATTGTCAATTTAGACGTAAAACTTTGTAAACAAGCCTATACAAACGAACAAAAGTTAAACGATTAACCAAAGTCGGTTAAATAATTCTATTAATCAGTTTGACTTTATCCTAATATAGCAAAGTAAGAAGAGCATACTCTTCAAGCATTGAGTCAAAGTTACGGATTGTTTGCGGAAGCTGTAAGATTATGGAAAAAGAGAAAAAACAACCAAAGTCAGATGTAAAATACACTGCACCTGCTTTAGAAAAAGGCTTAGATATCATTGAGTTACTATCTAAAGAACCTGATGGCTTACGCCTAAAAGATATTGGCGGCAAGCTTGAAAAATCTGTCTCAGAAATATTTCGAATGGTCTCGGTACTCGAACGCAGAGACTACTTGTCTTTTGACCCATCAACTGACCAATACTCATTATCATTAAAACTATTTGAAGTTGCCTTTGATAATATGCCAGTCAACAGCCTTGCGCGATCAGCGGGTGCGATAATGGAAAAACTAGCACAAGAAACGGGGCAACCTTGTTACTTAGCAATGGCGTATAAAAACCAAGCCATGGTAATACAACAAAAAGATGCACCACTCGACTGGTTAATTTGTGCTCGACTTGGTGCACGTTTCGACTTGGAAGTATGTTGCCCCGGCAAACTCATGTTAGCGTATCAAGATACCCCATGCGATAAAGATGAAGAGTTTGCGCGAATACGCAAACAAGGTTATATGCAAATGAATAGCCCATTTTTAACTGGAGTAGAAGAAATTGCATTTCCAATCTTCGATCGCTTAGACCAAGTAACTGCAAGCTTAGTTATTAATTACATTAACCACCCAGGCAGTGAGCAGATCTGCGATATTCAACACGCTATCTCCAAAGGACAACTTGCAGCAATTCGAATCTCAGACAAAATTAAAGTAAGTTAAACTTAATTTTTCTACATAATTGATACAATTCATACCTTTAAGCGCAACGTAAATTTCAAATTACAGTTGCGCCTTTCATTTTATTGGCTAAAATCCTGTTAATAGATAAAATTAAAATAATAAATTCAGCCTCAACTGGACTAACGCATTGATGCTAGCGTTAAACAAAGGCCTATCAAGGAAAAGCCATGGATAATGTCATTACCTACGATGTGGAAACATCCTACCCTTATTTAGAAGACGACCTGCAAGTAGACCAACGTACGTTTGAAGCCATGTGGAAATTGTTCTGCAATATCAAAGAACATTGGCAACTGTCTGTACCAGAACAAGGCGTAAAATCTCAATTACTCGTATTTATGCAAAATCGCATCAAAGTCGATTTAAATTATTATGCCGACTATAAAAATGCCGCCAAAGTGATTCGAGAACTAACCTACCAATTAGGTGAAAAAGCAGCATACGAAAAATTATTTACCGACCCAGCAGCAAACCTACAACCCCCTAAAACTCATTTGGCAAGAGCAAGGCAACGCGTTTCCAACGAATTTATCACCTTAGCACTGGCCGTTGGTGGTTTTAAAACGTTTGGGGCCAAAAACGCCCTTGGGTATATCAGTGGCGCCAATATCGCAGGAGCAACACCATACAGAACAATTGAGGACGTATAATGAATCACACAACGGACGTATTAATAGTCGGCTCAGGTGTAGCCGCGGCCGCTATTGCGCAAAAAATATTAACAAAAGATCCACTGAAGAAAATAACCATAGTTGAAGCGGGCAGCAAAGTTAAAATGCGCGATTTTGCCATACACCAAAATTATTTGGTCACAGGTAACTTGCCATACGAATTCTGCCAAGACAAACCTTATCCAACCAAAGACAGCACAGGTGAAAATGAGAGTCTAGGCAGAACACTTATACCAATGCAAGGCTCACGTCTAATGATGTATGGTGGCTCAACCGTGCATTGGGGCGGTTGGTCATTTAGATTAAAACCAGAAGATTTTAAACTCAAAAGCAACATTGAAAAGCAAATTAACAAACTGCAAGGCCACTATGACTTAATCGACTGGCCATTTGACTACAATGAGCTAGAACCATACTACTGCGAAGCCGAACATTACATAGGCGTATCGGGTGATTCTAATGACCCAACAGTTCCACGCAGTCAAGATTACCCGTATCCAGCCTTTCCATATACTGCGGAAGACAAACCCGCACTTGCAGCATTGCAGAGTTTACAACTAAAGTTTAGCCATATGCCAATTGCACGTCATGGTATCTCAGCATCAGATTCAATTCATCCTCCGTGCCAAACAACAGGCACCTGTAAGTATTGTCCTTTTGGTGCACGTTATGTCGCAGCCAATTATATCGACGACATGCTCCAGTACCGTGACTACCCTAACCTAGAAGTAAAAACAGGTATTGTCGTTGAAAGCCTAATCATGTCGGGTAAGAACAGCATCAAAGGCGTGCGTTTCCATGATAAAAACATTTCCGAAACTAAAAGTTTTGAATTGCGAGCAACCACAGTTATTTTAGCCGCCGGCGCAATAGAATCAGCCAAACTGCTGTTACGTTCAATTGATGCGTATTGGCCTAATGGTATAGGAAACGACCACGACTTAGTTGGCCGAAACTTAATTACTCACCCATATATGATGTTTGAAGCCGACTTACCAGAGAATCCTGATGGATTAATGCCTGAAATGGATTTTCCAACTTTAGTATCTCGCCATTTCGATAGTGAAACTCAACAGCTCATGGGTAAATACATAATTGTAAACCCATCGAGCAGCATAGGTACGCGCCTTGCAAATGAAATGCAAAGTGGTAAACCATTTAGCGTGATTAAAGATGAAATAACTGGTAAAAGCAAAATACAACTCCATGTATTAATAGAAATTTTTAGCCAATATGAAAACCGTTTATACAATGCAAGTAAACGTAATCATATTGGATTAGTCGAAACTGCGATCGACTTTGATCAAGGTCCTGACTTCAACCCAAGAGTTAAACAAGTTCAAGCTGATATTGAGAAAATTTTTACCGCTATGGGTGCAAAAAACACTCGATTAAAAACCATATCGTGGCGAGCTGATCATGCTGCTTGTACAACCCGCATGGCCGACACACCAGACAAAGGAGTGGTTGATAAGAACTTAAAGGTATTTGGCGTAGACAATTTATATGTATGCTCTAATGGCTCATTCTCAACTTTAGGCGCGGTAAACCCAACGCTAACATTAACCAGCTTAGCGATTCGCCTAGCCACCCATCTAAACAACAATGTGTTTGCACAAGTCAAACCAGTCGTCGTTAAGGAAACCGTGTAAAATGGACGCCACGCAGAAATTAGCCAAAATACAACAAGATTTACAAACGGCAATAGAATTAGAACTCAGTACATTGCCTCCATATCTAACAGCCTATTTTTCTATTCATCCAGGCACTAATGTAGCTGCTGCGAACGCGATAAGAAGCGTGTTTATGGAAGAAATGCTCCACCTATGTTTGGCTGGCAATACCCTAGTCTCTATTGGTGGTCAGGTTAAACTGGGTAAAGACAATATCCCAAAATATCCGTTAACACTTGAGTTTAAAGGTCGAGAATTCGCAATAAATTTAGAGAAGTTTTCTAAAAGTGCCATTCAAACCTTCAGAAGAATCGAACTTCCTGATGGCATGCCACCGCTAGAATTAAGCTTAAAAGCACAACAAGATCTTAATGTAGATGGGTACAGTATTGGCGAGTTTTACCACAACATAATTAAAGAGCTTGTAGCGCTAGACAACGAATACAGCAAACAAGGTAAACACTTATTTAGCCAAGATACCAGTAGTCAAATAACTGAAACATATTTTTGGCGTGGTGGCGGAAAACCCATTGCTGTCACAGATATATCATCGGCAAAACAAGCGTTAAATGAGATTATCGACCAAGGTGAAGGAGCCGCGGCTAGTCTGTACGACGGTGACTACGACGACTATGACCAGCACCAAGATCTCGCACATTATTATAAATTTAGTCAAGTCTATTATGGACGCCATTACCTACCAGATGACGACCCTAAAATGCCACCAACAGGCGAGCCGATAGAAGTAAATTACCAACAGGTTTATTCAATGGTGAAAAACCCAACACATCAGTCTTATGCCCAGAACCCTGATTTACAATCACTCAATCATAAATTTAACCAAGCATATAGTTTGATGTTACAACAAATAGAACAAGCATTCTCAGGAAACCCTAGAGTGCTCTACAACGCTATTATGAATGGGATGCACGATCTATCACCCATAGCGACAACCATGGCGAAAATTGAATTAGACCCAGCAAAAACAGATGGCTTGACTGGGTGCCCTTCGTTTGAATGGGTCGAGCCTGTTGAATAAGTGAGGATAAAATGGGATTTAAAATAGAAGTAAACTCAATTTTACGTAGCGACGAGCAATACGACTTAAAAGTGGGTGAAATATACTCATTTAGCAAACAAGGCAGTCGCGTGTTTTTTGACGACATCCCCGTTTGGTTAACTGACAGCAACTGGTTGGCTTTAGCTGAAATCAGTATTGTTAGCCAAACACGCGAAAACAATCAGCTTTGCGGACAATTTAGAGTTGACTACATCTACCAAGGTGAAGAACAACAAAATATCACCAATATGTTCATTCGCATGTACGGCGGATTGATGGACCCATACATTTACTTGTTATCAAGCGAAGCCGAGTACAAACAAGCGTTAGCAAGCGGACAATTTGTCAGAGACAGCCTCCAAACAGAAGGTTTTATCCACGCCAGTCCAAAAAGCCAGCTCAGCCGAGTGGCAAATAAATTTTACAAAAAAACTGAGCAGCCAATTATCATAGAACTAGATAAAAAGTTAATTACCAGCGAGGTAAAATGGGAGCCGGCAACGGGCGGACTCTACCCGCATATTTTTGGCCCGATCAATATTGACAGTGTATACAAAGTTATACCGATAGCACCTGAATCATCAGGTGATTTTAGTATTGATATTACAGCACTATAACAATAATAATTTAGCCTCAGCCAACTGAACTCAAGCTGAGGCAAACATGGAACAAGGACGGATTTATGGCAATAAATACTCATTCCAGCGACACAGAAAAGCTCGCATCACTGTTAGATGCGCTGCTTAATGCCACACCAGATTTAATTTTTGCCAAAGATAAAAATTTCAAGTACATAGCCCACAATCAAGCATTTGCTAAATTAGTCGGTCGCCCCAACGAAGACCTAACAGGAAAATCAGATGACGAGTTATTTAAGGACCAACAGGCAGCTAAACGCCTGCGTTTAAAAGACCAACACATTCTTGCAACAGGTGAAACACAAACTAGCCAAGAAACAACGGTTTATCCAAATGGCAAAACCATCAAAGTTGATACATTAAAAGCACCTTTCTATGACGAACAAGGTGAATTAATGGGTTTGCTGGGTATTTCAAGGGACGTCACCCACAGAGTCGAAACCGAGCAACAGCTGAGTCAAGCAAAAGACAAAGCAGAAGCTGCAAACCAAGCCAAATCGGAATTTTTGGCCAAGATGAGCCATGAAATCCGCACGCCAATGAATGCAGTTATCGGTTTAACACAACTGTTAAAACGTACCAAACTCGACCATGAACAAGCCGACTATGTTGATAAAATACTTAACTCTGCCGACGTATTATTGAGTGTGATTAACGATGTTTTAGACTATTCAAAGATTGAAGCAAACTCTCTTTCGATTGAAAAAGTCCCGTTTAGCATTCAAAAAGTACTGGACAAAACCATCACAATTTGTGAGCTCAAAGCACTAGAAAAGAACCTAGAATTTATCCTAGATCTGTCCAGCAATGTGCCCAACTATGTAATGGGCGACCCCAATAGGTTGCAGCAAATACTGGTCAATTTGGCTAATAACGCAATTAAGTTTACTCAACATGGCCATGTTATCGTCAAAATAGAACTCGCTGACCGACAAGATAAGCAAGCACTGCTAAAATTTTCTGTAACTGACACTGGCATCGGCATCTCTGAACAATGCCAAAAACAATTGTTCAACGCGTTTTCTCAACTAGACAACTCACTCACGCGTGAGTTTGAAGGTTCAGGATTAGGCTTAGTCATCTGCAAGCAGATTGTCGAGCTGATGGGTGGACACATCTCAATTATCAGCGAAGAAGGACAAGGCTCAACTTTTAGCTTTACCATGCCTTGTGAAATAGTCGATGACGCTAAAAAAACGCTGCCACACCAAATTGACTACACTAAACTGAAAACGTTAGTTGTCGATGATAGCGTGGTTGCCAGAAGCATATTAGTAGAGCTACTCAGTGAATTAGGCATGCATGTAGACTGCGCCGATAGTGGTCAAGACGCAATAAACATGGTAAAAAAAGCCAGTGAAATTCGCCGAGATTACGACCTAATCATTATGGACTGGCGTATGCCAGGCATTGATGGCATCAGCGCAGCCGAACAAATAAAACAAGACTTAGGTAAAAATCATATTCCAGCAATCTTACTGTTATCGGCATACGATCTAGACGAAGCGCGCAAACAATCTGGATCAATCCACATAGATGCATATGTCGAAAAGCCAGTAAAACCACAAACCTTGTTAGATGGCATCTCTCGCAGCCTATGCAACCACAACCCAATTGCAAGCCCAACAAAACAAGCTAACTGGCATACAGCCACAACCTCAAAATGGGATGGTAGCCAACTAGATTTTTCTCAAGCGAAAATCCTAGTGGTAGACGACAACACCATTAATCGTAAAGTAGTCTGCGGCTTTTTGTCAGATACCAATATCCAAATAGACATCGCAGTAGATGGTGAGCAAGCGCTAGACAAAATATTTACCTACCAGTACGACCTGGTATTAATGGACATTCAAATGCCAAGAATGGACGGCTATACGGCAACACGCCATATTCGACAAAAAACCCAATACGATGATCTACCTATCATTGCAATGACAGCCCATGCGCTTGATAGTGATAAATCATTGTGTATCTCGAAAGGCATGAATGCGCACCTAGCAAAACCCATCAACCCAGATGAATTATTTGCAACCATATTGAAATGGCTGAAAGCCGATAAAATTACCCAACGATCAAGCCAAGTTGTCCACCAGCACACAGAGTTCGACCAACTGATAGAATCAATGAGTTGGATTCCACAACTTGACGTCAAAAAAGCACTGGCTCGCTGCCAAAATAACCGCAAACTATTTTGCAAACTGGTTGGCGATTTTGTTGCAGAGCATCAACAATCTGTCGCAGATTTTCTCAACCTAAAACGCAATGACAATAGCAAAGCGCTATTTATCAAAGTGCATAGTCTAAAGTCGAGTACAGCTTATATAGGCGCTTTCGTTTTATCGCAACAATGCGCAAAATTAGAGAGTCAAATTGAGCTAAAACAAGACTACTACGCTACGCTAAAGGCCGTGTGCAACGAGCTTGAACAAATCATCAATGCACTGGGTTACATATTAAAATCGAATAAATCCGCAGCAGATCACAAACAGGCGAAAACACCTGTTAAAACACAACTACAAGCGCTACTTCCCTTACTAAAAAATTCAGACTTTGCGGCGGAAGAGCTTATAAACAATTTAATCGAAAGCAGCCACAACACTGAATACGCAGAGCCAGTAAAACAAATATCTACATTTGTCAGCGAAATAGAGTTTGAATTGGCCAGTGAGTTGTGTGAAATAACCTTAAATCAATGCCAATAAAGAGAAAGCAGATGATTAGTCCAGCCTTAAGAATACTGATAGTCGATGACGAAAAGCCAAACTTGGTGGTGCTCAGCAACTTGCTAAAAACCGAAGCACAAATAACCCTTGCAAGCAATGGAAAAGCGGCAATCGAAAAAGCCCAAGAACTAAAACCCGACATCATCTTGCTTGATGTTGTGATGCCTGATCAAAATGGCTTTGAAGTGATAAAACAACTTAAAGCTTGTGAAATTACTCGCGCCATCCCAGTAATTTTTATAACCGCACTAGGTGATGTCGCCAGCGAAGAAACGGGTTTTGAACTCGGCGCATGCGACTATATTTCTAAACCATTCCATCTTGGCATAGTAAAAGCCCGAGTAAAGCTGCACTTAACCATAGCACGCCAGTGCATTATGTTAGAGATGCTCGCTAATGTTGACCCCCTGACTACCATACCTAATCGAAGGAAATTCGATGAACAACTAGAAGCCGAATGGCTAATTGCCCAACGTAATCAACAACCTCTCGTCCTTGCTATGGTTGATGTAGACAAATTTAAGCAATACAACGACCACTATGGCCATGCAGCTGGTGACAAAGTGCTAACGCAAGTAGCGCAAGCACTTAATAAACAACTACAGCGCCCAAGAGACTTTGTTGCACGATACGGCGGCGAAGAGTTTGTGATAATTATTGGCGATAGTGACTTATCAGGTGCAAAAGCAGTGCTAGACAATTGCCGCCAAGCCATAGAAGATTTAGATATAGAGCACGAGCTCAGCACACATAACAAAATCACGATTAGTGCAGGTGCTATTATATGCACGCCCAACAATGGTGTAACCTCCGTACAAGCACTAAAACAAGCTGATACCATGCTTTACCAAGCTAAAGAATGCGGCCGCAACCAAGTCTGTTGGAATGAGTAACCCCAGCCAATGGCTTAGCGCTTACCGCTAAGCCAAACTTAACAGCTCTTACCACCACAAAAAACACAAGTGATAATTATTCGCATTACCACTTCCACTATTGATATTATTTCTATACAATGCTGCGCAAATTAATCCCATCTACCTATAAAACTCAAATTTGGGATATCAAATCATTAATAATAATACTGAGGGCGATATGCGAACTAAGTTAAAACTGTCAGCTGTTGTAATTGCAATGCAAATAGCTTCACTCAACACCGTACTAGCGGACCAAAGCAAAAAAAATGTTGAAGGACAAATAGAAACCATCGTAGTTACTGCGACAGGTTTCGAGCAAAAATTAACCCAAGCACCTGCAAGTATTTCTATCATCACAGCTGAAGACATTAAATTAAGTTCATTTACCAACTTATTGGACGCAGTAAAACACCAAGAAGGCATTGATATAGGCACAACCCGAGACAAAACTGGCCAAGGCAGCGTGAGTATGCGTGGTCTAACTGGTGAATATACCTTGTTATTAATTGATGGTAAGCGTCAAAATAACCATGGTGATATTTATCCAAATAACTTTGGCGGCAACGCTTTTAATCACCTTCCACCGGTCGATACCATTGACCGAGTAGAAGTTATCCGTGGTCCAGCATCTACTCTATACGGTGCAGATGCCTTAGGTGGTGTTATTAATGTAATTACCAAAAAACACACTAAAGATTGGGGCGGTTCAATTACATTTGGACGAAGCTTGCAACAAGATGATGACTTTGGTGACGACATCACCACTGATTTTTCAGTGCAAGGTCCGCTAATTGCCGACGTATTAAGTTTAGGTATGCGCGCAAGCATTTACGAACAACAAGCGTCTTCACCGCAATTCTCACCAGCTGTCGACCCAAATGGTCAAGTACATGTCCGCTCTCTTGGTTTTGGTAGCGGCGGGCGCACCGTTGACAGTAAAAGCGAACATTTTGGTTTCAGCTTAAATTACACTATGGCCAAAGGCCAAGAGTTAATGTTTGACTACGATAACTCTCATCAAGAATACGATAATACTCCAAGATTCAACGTCGACACAGGCGAAATTATCTACCCACTTGGTACCAAAGACAGCATTGAAAGCTTATGGCAAGACCGTGGTGGTAAAGTTAACCCGCGTGCAGGCTATGCAGCTGAACAAGAATTCGATCGCGAGTGGTGGTCGTTAAGTTATGAAGGTGACTTTGAATTTGGTGCGGTTGCGGCATCAGTCTCTTATGTTGATACTCAAAACAATGGACGAACTTTGCCACTCAGTGTCGCGGAACGTTTATTGTTACAACAAATGTACGACGGTAGCGGTGACTATGCTGATATGGATGAAGCCGCACGAAAACAATTGGCTGAAGATACATTTTTACCCCGCCCTGCTCGTCCGTTAGATAGCAGTCAATACACTTATGATTTACGCGTCGATATTCCGGTTAATAACCTTGTAGGCGATCACAATCTGGTATTAGGTGCGCAAGCAATTGATGGTGAATTGCAAGATGGTGTATTTGGTTTAGAAAGTGGTCAAGCAGGTGCGATTCAACAACAAAAAATGTATTCATTTTTTGTAGAAGACAATTGGATGATCACAGATAAATTTACCCTAACGGCAGGTATCCGCTACGAACGGCAGGTATCCGCTACGACAACCACGATGTATTTGGTAGCCAAACCTCACCGCGCGCTTATGCTGTGTACAACATAACGCCAGAGTGGACGCTTAAAGGTGGTGTCAGCACAGGCTACAAAACGCCTCAAACCACAGATTTATACGATGGTATTACCGGTTTTGGTGGCCAAGGCACCAGCCCATTTGCCGGTAACCCTGAGCTCAAACCAGAAACCAGTGTCAACTCAGAGATAGCTTTGTATTGGAGCCGTGGTGACAACAATTTCAACATCACCTATTTCGATACTAAATTTGAAGATAAAATTGCCCGCGGTGATACGGTGCAAAGCTGTGTAAAAACTGGCGGTGTACGCCCATGTGTTAACTTAGGTCAATACGACCAACTGGGTTACCAAACCTACAGCCAAAAAATCAATATCGACGAAGTGGCTTTACAAGGGGTTGAAATCGCTGGTCGCTATCAATTCTTGACCGACTGGTCAGTGTATGCCAACTACACATGGACCGACAGCGAGCAGAAAAGTGGCCCAAATGCTGGACAGCCATTAACCAATACAGCTGAACATATGGCTAATCTTACACTGAATTGGACCGCAACCGACAGCTTGTATGTTTATTTGCAAAGTGAATTGCGCTCTGACCGTTACCGCGGCTACGACTCTGTACTTAAACGCGAATTGCACTACAAAAATTACTCACTGCTTAATTTAGGCGCACGTTGGACGCTAAACGACTATGTAATGGTGAGCTTGCGCGTAAACAACTTATTGGACAGAGACTTTACCTCATACACAACCACTTATGATGATTTAAATAACGATGGTGTATACGAATACCTCTCGGGTCGTGGTGTTGTGAGCGAAGTTAACTTTACAGATGACTACAACGTAAAAGACAAAGCTCGCAACTTCTGGGCAAGTGTATCAGTTAGTTTCTAACGATTAATCGCGGCAAGGTAACTTGCCGCATATCGTTTCGGAGAAAGAATGCAGTTTAGTTTAGGCTCAGTCAGACAATGGCACTGGATAAGTGCCGCCTTTGCGCTTGTGGGCATGTTGTTATTTGCAATTACTGGTATTACGCTCAACCACGCCGCTGACATTAAAGCAGCTGCAAATGTACAAGTGGTCGAAACAGAAATACCTGCAAGATTAATCACAACATTAAAAAAGCAAGCTGAGCAATCTATAGAAAAAAACACCACTGTGAAGCCCAAAGCATTTACCACTTGGTTAGCCGAAGTACATAACATTCAAGTGTCATCAAACGCTAAAACAGAATGGAGCGACGATGAACTTTATATAGTGCAGGCAGGCCCAGGTTCAGATGCATGGCTCGCAGTAGATTTTTATACCAATCAGTTAACCTACGAGAAAACCGACCGAGGCTGGATAGCTTATTTCAATGACCTTCACAAAGGCCGGGATACTGGAACCGTATGGCGATGGTTTATCGACTTTTTCGCTGTTGTTTGTATTGTTTTTTGTCTATCTGGATTGATTTTACTCTGCCGTCAAGCAAACCACAGATGGATGACATGGCCCATTACCCTGCTTGGTGTAGTGGCCCCTGCCATTTTATTGTTAGCGTTTGTTCACTAATTTTGAATCACCATTGGAGAAATCAACGAATGAAAATTGGAACATTGTTTTGTGGCTTTATTTGTGCACTCGCCACAACAGCAGTACATGCCAAATCTAATTTGCAACTAGAAGTTACGATACCGCGCTTACAAGTTGCGGAATACCACCAGCCTTATGTCGCAGTATGGTTGGAAAATAGCCAACGCAAAGTCACCCAAATTGCAGTTTGGTACGACATCGAAATGGAAAATGGTAAAGGTGAAGAATGGCTAGCCGATTTACGTCAATGGTGGCGTCGTGGCGGCCGTAAATTATCTTTCCCGATTGATGGCATAACGGGCGCAACCAAAGGCCCAGGTATGCACACAGTCGATTTTGATCTATCCAAAAGCCTCAATCAATTACCAGCAGGCAAATACACATTACGGATAGAAGCAGCCCGCGAAGTTGGTGGTCGCGAGCTATTGCAGATACCAATTACGTTGCCAATTGATAATAAAGTTTTACCGCTGACTGTTGAAGGCAACACTGAATTAGGTTTAGTGCGCTTATCGGCAACTCAATAAACATCAAAAATATTTAAGGACCCTAAATAATGTTCAGCAAAAAAATAATTCAAACCACGTTATTACCCATAGCTTTAATGTTAGTGACAGCCCAAACAAATGCACACCGGGCATGGATTAAACCCAGTGAAACCGTGTTATCAGGTGAAGAAAACTATGTCACATTTGATGCAGCTGTTTCCAATACATTGTTCATTCCTGAGTATGTTGCCTACCGTCCCAATAGCATAGCGGCATATGCACCGAATGGTAACAAGCTCACGCTAGAAAATGTCGCCACAGGCAAATATAGATCAACGTTTGATCTTAAACTTACTCAAACTGGTACTTACAGAATTGCGTCTGCTTCTGCGGGTATTCGTGCAATGTGGCGAGATGACGAAGGTAAACGCAAAATGTGGCCACCAAGAGGCCAAAGTGCACAAGGTGAAACCTTTGAAACAGCTGTACCTAAAAATGCCAAAGAGCTACGTGTTTCTTACAGTGCTCGCCGAGTTGAAACATTTGTTACCTTAGGTGAACCAAGCACAGAGTCACTAAAGCCAACTAATAAAGGATTAGAATTGGTTCCGGTAACACATCCAAACGATTTATACGCGACTGAAAGCGCTGAATTTATTATGCTGATCGATGGTAGCCCAGCCGCTGGTGCAGAAGTTGAAATTAACCGAGGCTCCATGCGCTATCGCAACCAACAACAAAGCATAAACCTAACCACAGATGAAAATGGCAATTTCAGCGTTACGTGGCCTAAAGCTGGTATGTATTTTATCGAAGTCTCATACGAGGATGATAAAGCGCAAGCACCAGCCACCAAACGCCAAGGTAAATATTCAGCCACATTTGAAGTTTTACCACTGTAATTCCCCATGTCAGAATATTTAAGAATTGGCCTAGCCTGCGCGCTAGGCCTTTTGTGGTCTATTTGGGTATTGGTTTTGTGGTTAAACAAACGTCCTAAATCACCAGATAAACCTGCAAACAAAATCGTCGCATTTGCCAGTCAGACAGGCCAAGCTCGTTGGCACGCAGAAAATTTTCTAGCCACTGTTACCGACGCAATAATACTGCCGCTCAACCAATTAAGCCCAGAAAAACTACAAGCTGCTGCTGAAGTACATTTATTTGTTAGTACCTATGGTGATGGCGAAGCGCCTGACAATGGCCGCTCGTTTATTCGCGGCCTAAACAAACTGACGACACATTCATTAAACACGCTTAATTTTAAAGTAACCGCTTTTGGTGACAGCCACTACCCAGCTTATTGTGCTTTTGGCAAACAAGTATTTGCCGAGCTAGTTAAACGCGGCGCAAAAGCCATACAACCTTTAGTTTGTATTGATGCACAATCGCCACCAACGCAAAATCCACATACCTTGGCAAGTTATACCAACGTTAGCATTACAGATATTCAGCAGCTAAACGCAGGCAGCTCACATGCGGGTTTATACCTAATTGAATTGTCCGCGCCTAATCTAAATTGGAAAGCGGGCGATATTTTAGAAGTTTTACCCCCAAGCACGGCCACTGCTAAGTATTTTGAATCGCCACGCAGTTACTCAATTGCCAGCGCAGATAGCCAACTTATGGCAAACAATCAGTTAAAGTTGCTTGTGCGGTTATTAACTAAAGACGATGGCAGTTTAGGTTTAGCATCGAGTTTTCTAACCCAAACCTGCCAAGCGGGAAGCAAAATACAAGTTAAAGTGCGAGCCAACCCCGCATGCCAGCTAAAATCTGAGCAAAAACCTTTATTGTTGATTGGCGCAGGCAGTGGTTTAGCCGGTTTAATTGGCCATATTGAACAAAGAAGTTATTCAGCGAATGCTGGGCCAGTCTGGCTAATTTACGGTGAGCGAGATCCACAGTTTGACTGCCACATGCACACCGAATTGACTCATTGGCAGCAACAAGGTGTATTAACACGTGTTGATCGTGTTTTTTCGCGCGCAACACCAGCAAACAAAGCGAGATATGTGCATGAGCTAATCGCTCAACAAGCCGAAAATGTTCAACAATTTGTCGACCAAGGTGCCGACATTTATGTGTGTGGCAGCCATGAAGGCATGGGTAAATCAGTTGACAACACACTAATACAAATATTTGGTGAAGACGTTATGCAGCGACTCAATGAACAACAACGCTACCACAGAGATTTATATTAAAACTAAAATAACCACAATCCATGCGGGTTGTTGATTTAAATCAAATAAACAAAAATGCCATCCACTAATATATTACTTGAGTAAATTAATCAGGTATATCGCAATGGCATTGATACAAATTCAACAACCCAATAACCTGCAGCAACCGCAAAAACCCAAAGGTCACCCGTTTTGGGAGCTGGCATTTCGACCATGGTTTTTACTAGCATCCGTTTGGTCTGTATTGGCTATCACCATTTGGATGGGCTTTTTGCACGGCAAACCGCTCACTCACCAATGGCATATGCTCAATCCATTGGTCTGGCACACCCACGAAATGATTTTTGGTTTTGCCGCAACGGTTGCTGCAGGGTTTGTATTAACCGCTGTGCAAACATGGACTAATCAACCCAGTATAAATGGCAAGCCATTAATGCTATTAACTGCAATATGGCTCATTGCTCGGGTGTGTTTTGCACTTAATGAAACCAGCTCAATTTACCTAGGATTTGCACTACAAATGCTGTGGTGGCTGGGGGTTATTTATAGCTACAGTAAACTTGTGCTCAAGGCAAACAACAAACGCAACTATATCTTTATTGGACTGTTTAGTTTAATGATGATTGCTAACGCAACCTTGTTATTAGCCGACCTTCAACAAAACATTCCAATGGCCATCCACTTGGCGCAAACCTCAGTGCTTATATTTGCATTATTGATCAGTTTGATTGGTGGACGTGTTATCGGTTTTTTCACTAAAAATGGCGCACCGCACAGCAACCCGCAACAGTATCCAATGCTTAACCTTGCCAGTAATTTGTTGACAGCAATCTGTGCAATTGGCCTGTTTCTAACCTATTTTAGCCAAACTCATATAATCTGGTACATGCTCAGCGGCCTATTTATCGGCACTGGTATTTTGCAAACAATACGCCTGATTGGATGGCAACCACATAAAACATTAAAAGTACCTTTGTTGTGGTCACTCCATGCAACATACTTGGCTATGAGTTTAGGGCTTATTCTAATGGGCATCAGTTTTGTTCGCGAAAGCATTACGTTTTCCGATGCATTGCATCTAATCACTGTCGGCAGTATCGGCGGTATGATATTAGCTATGATAGCCAGGGTATCATTAGGCCACACAGGTCGAATGATCATAGTTGGTCACACCATGGCAATCGCATTTTCAGCACTCATTATCGCCGGTCTAAGTCGCAGCCTACTAGCCGTTTTTGGCATGCCTCAGCTCAGCTGGAAAATCAGCGCTGCGCTTTGGATAATTGGCTTTATGATATTTGTAGTGGTTTACACTCCAATCTTGTTGGCACCACGTAAAGATAGAATTGGTTGTTAGCCTAAAAGAGAACTAGGCTCCAAGCAACAAAGCAGAAAGCTTATCGTATTTATCCGCGATGTAATCGTCACTAAACTCACTCTGATGCTTTTGTGCCCCCTGGCGCAATCTCTCCATGGTTGGGCTATCAGAGAATAGCTTTCTGAAAGCATCACGCCATTGTTGTTTATTATTTGGTTCGACTAAAATACCTGTAACATCATGTCGAACCAAACTCGAAGTTCCACCAATGTCACTGCCCACAACAGGTACACCAAACTGTAAAGCAAGTGCTGTCCCTAAACCGTACACCTCAGCCCATTGAGATGGCATGCAAAATATATCAGCCGAAGAGATGTACGAAGAAACAACTGATGACGAAACAAAACCATGGAATTTACACCATGGAAATGTGCCAAAACGGCTTTTAAGTTCACCTTCTAACGGACCACTGCCAAGCACATCTAATACAAATGAATATTCAACAGATAATGATTCAAGAACATCCAACAAAAAATCAATCCCTTTAACTGGATCAAGTCGCCCAACGTAAACCAAACGTATTGGCCCACTTGCATACAAATGTTTCATATAACTCACCCGTTCTGGTGAATTTTTAATCACCTCAGTAGGGTAAGCACTCAACAACGGTACCAAGACATTCATCTTCTCGTATGGAACTGATGATGGTGCAACAAACGCTAGATTTTGAACGCCTTTAAATGCATTTTGTCTAAGTTGGCCCACAACAACGCATTTCGAACATTGCTTATGGCAATTTACGCCATTGCAAAACATAGATGCATGAAAACAACTCAAAGAGAAATCATGCAAAAAATACTTTATAGGTATGCCACGCTGCGAGATAGTTTTTAGTACGTTAAAACCAAACCCTATAATATTATGTACATCGACACAATCGGGCTGCTCAATTTTCAGAAGTTTATTCATCAATATTTTATTCCGGGGGTCAAACAAGTCTAAAAAATGCCACCACAGTTTTTTTAGCGGATTTTTTTGTTTGTTTCTCGCAAACAAAGTGTAACCTCTGGGCGAATTCACTCTATATAACCTGTAGCCATCTGGCTGTATTTCCCCCCAGGTTTCAGCTTCGCCTCTTTCTTTTAAAGTTGCTACGCTGACATCATGCCCCCGTCTAACCAGCAGACACGCCAAACTATGAGCAGCAACCTCCGCCCCTCCAAATATGTTTGGAGGAAATATAGATGAAATAACTAATATCTTCATAATATGTCACCATGCGTCGACAGAGAAGCCGCAAGTCTATTTGCTCCCGCCTGAGCTTCTAATCTAACTTGATCACTAAAGTTATGTTTATTGGAAAATATCATCTCTAGCATACTTAAAATATTACTGGCTTCATTATCTGACTTAACCAAAAACTCCTCTCTACCTGCGGCGTGCATAAAGCTTTCAAGCTTTCTGTCCCAACCTAGACCAATAGAGGGAACAGCGAAAGAATAAGCTAATATATTGGCGTGCAACCTATGTGCTATTACAGCATCAAAAGAACGAATCAAGTTAACCAATTCAACGGGCTTATTGGGTTTAGGGGCAATGGAGAGCACCGAGTACAACTCTTGGTGTTTTAATTTAATAAAATTAGCCAACTTTGTTAGATAAACATCGTCGCCGCCGTTCGTAAATAAAACGATATCAAAGTTGGCTTTACTTAACTTTTCTATAATAGTAATGTAACTTTCAAAATTACCGCAAATAACCTTGGTATCCTGATCCGCATGCTGTTTCATATTTTCCATATCAGCAATACCAAGACCAACAACATGCTTGCCTCTTCGCTTTACAACTTGTTTGTGATCAATGTATAGCTCACTTGCCAAAATTGCCGGGTCTCGACAAATTTCTGCGGGAATAAAAGGAAAAACCTCTTTCCAGTTTTCCAACGACTGTGCATCTCGTACAGAAACACCCGACAATTCGCCATGAGAAAATGCGCGTTCAAAAAACTTACGTCCGCGTTTAGTCCAACGTTGGGAAACACCTACAGCGTGAACATAAATTTTAACTCCAACTGGGGCAGATTTAACAGCTGTCATCAGCCTAGATGGAAAGTAGTTGTCTATATCCATGAACAGATGACCACCACCAATTATGATAGCATCACAGTTTTGAAGCTTTTCTCGCCAAATTTTACCGTACTTTAACGAAACTAGTGTTGGCATAGTATAAGTCTTAACCCATGAACTCAATTTATCTGGCAAACAATCGAGCAACCGTGTTAATGATAATTTCTGACTTACGATACTACCGCCAACCCCATAGTCTTCCATACCACCAATATCTATAGAGCTCACTTGTGAATTTATTACAGACGAAGCTATTTGCATTTCTAAACATTCAGCGATTGCACCATCACCTAAGTTTGGACTGTATTTGACATTAAGAATGACAATTTTCATAATTGATACCCACAAAAAATAAAACCCATGCAGCCTAAATGAACGTAAAATCAATAGGCGTTTTTGTTCACAACGCCCTTAAAAACCGTTGCTAATACGATCTGAATATCCAACCAAACCGACCATCTATGGATATAGTCCAAATCATATTCAACTCTTTGCACCATTTTGTTAATAGTCTCAGTTTCACCTCTAAATCCATTTACCTGAGCAAGACCTGTAATACCAGGGCGGACTTTATGCCTAAGCATGTACCCTTCAATTAACTTGCGATACTGCTCATTATGCGCAACCGCATGAGGTCTGGGCCCCACAACAGACATCCTGCCTTGCAATACATTAATAAATTGCGGTAACTCATCTAAAGATGTGCGACGTAAGAATGCCCCCAACGGCGTCACTCTAGGGTCATTTTTAGTTACTTGAGTGACTTTACTGCCATTTTCTTGTACCGACATAGAGCGAAATTTGTACACAGTTATCGGTTTACCATCTAAGCCATAACGTCGCTGCTTAAAGATGATAGGACCTTTTGAAGTAAGCTTTACGGCAACAGCAATAACCAACATGGGTATACTAATTACCGCTAAGATTCCTGAAGCGAGCACAATATCTTCCAACCTTTTTAACAACTCACTCGCCCCCTGAAATGGCGTATCAAAAACGCTCAGCGTTTGAATTGAACCAATGTTCTGCCAACGTGCATTTAGCAAGTTATATATAAAAAAGTTTGGAATAATAAAAACAGTTGCAGTGGTATCACTACATAAATTGAGTATTTCCATGATTCGCTTTTCAGCACTCATTGGCATCGCGATATAAATGTAATCGACCTCATTATTCTTAGCTTTGATCAACGCATCTGCTACAGTACCGGTTACTTGATTACGAAACTCGTGAGCCAGCCTAGATTCATCCCTATCATCAAAAACCCCTTGAAGCTGAATGCCCAGCTGGTCATTTGCCAACAATTGGTTTGCTAAGCTATAGCCTAATTGATTTGCACCGATTATGATTGCCGTTCGAGAATTCAGACCACTCTTACGGCAATAAAATAACATTTCCCTTAGCAGTAAGCGCCAACCCAGCAAGAGAACAAAGCTTGCTCCCATCCAAGATACGAAAAAAGTGTGCTCAAAATTGATCCATTGAGGTAGGAAAAAAGAAGCCGTAATTAAACTAAGAGCGCTACCACCGCAAGCCAAAGAAACATACTTCATCATTAAAAACAATGATGCTGCACGCCACGACCTATAAATATCAAATGATTCAGCAACCAGCTGATAAACAGTGATATATATTGCCAACTCGGTCAATATATCTAATTGCTCTACTTGCATTTCAAATAGACTAACGAGCAGTAGATAGCTGGCGATCAACAAAGAGATGTCGATAATGCGATAGAAAGTTGAGAAGCTATTTACATTAGATTGAATAATGCCTTTATGACTGCGATTGCGAACAGAGATACTATCCATAAAAGTCTCCACTTGTCATTCAGAATGTTGTAATGATTGAGTGAGTACTACACACTGAATACTGCTTGGATGGCCAGTCAAACTATCAAGGCTGGTTGCACCAACTCCAGTTGATTAAAAAACCTGCAAAAAGCACTCCAAAAAGTCAAAAAAACAATTTCATAACACAGCAAAAATCGCTGATTCATCTATTAATCAATGAGATATAAATAGCAAAAAACCGTGTCTAATTTTTTAGATAACATTAAAAAAACAGATTTAACATACTGACAATAAAGGTTTTTCACCAAAACAGAGCGAAGCGCACAAAAATATACCAATACAAATGCACTAAAAAACACCAACAAAAGGACATATAGTTAAATAAATAAAAACATCTAAATTAAATGCTTGAAAAGATTAAATAAAATACAAAATTTCCAAAAAATAACCTAATCGTACTTGCACTGGTACGTTTAATGCAGGCGAATCATTGTCGTCAACGGACGCTTTCAGGTGTTTATTGAACATCTTCAAGGAGCTAGATATGACCCTGTTACTTTTATTCAAAAGCTAGGCCGGAGAGCAAAATGATTAAGCTATTATTAAGAAGTAGCTTTATCTTGCTGACAAGTATCGGCATCGCCACGCTAAATTCTGTTTTATTAGCTCGCTTGTTAGGCTTAGAAGGTAGAGCAGAGTTTTATTACCTATTTTTACCATTAAGTATTTGTCCACAACTGTGTAGCTTTGGTTATGCAAAACTCAGTTTGATGTTGGCAAGCCAACATCAAAAACAAAACATTCGCTTGTATTCGTTACATACATTAATGGCTAGCTTGATCTTTGGTTTGATATGGAGTGGGCTATTCTACTACACCTTAGGTAAGGTTTTAGACATTGAATTTTATCTCTATCTATTCCTAACTGTACTCGCTTGCGCCACCTTTTCTGTAACTGTTTTTTTAAGTGGTCTTAACGCCCTAGACGAAAAATTTGTTATAGCCGACATAGTAAAATTTCTAACGCCTAGCTTAAACTTAATTGGCTTATCAATTGCCTACTATTTACAGGTAGAAAATGCCGCATGGGTATTTTTACTGCAAATTATCACAAGGGCTGTTGAGCTGGCATTAGTGTTGCGCTTATTCAATAATTTATTTCGTAAACAGCAATATACGATTCATACACGGCTAAGCGAGTCTGAAAAGCAATATCGTAAAAACTCTTGGTATGAGCAACTCAACACGCTAGTTTTTAATAACATAGACAAAGTACTCATTGCTTTTATTGCAACTAAATCGGAAGTTGGTTTATTTGCCGTAGCTGCCGCATTAGCGCTAAATCTTCAGCACGCAACTCAAAATGTAATATCAATTTTTTTAGCCAAATTTAAGTCAGTGACTGAAACTGAGTTTATCCGCGCGACCTATAAATTTATCTCGATATACATAGTCTTAGGCTTGATAGGACTATTGTTGTGTGTGCTGTTGTTGCCTTACCTTATTCCGTTACTGTTTGGTGACGAATTTAGCGACGCTGCAACTATAGCCAATTATCTATTTTTAAGAGTATTCCTAGACTCCGCTAGTCGAATCTCGAGTCAAAATTTCATAATTTTTGGCAACTTAAGGCCAGTACTGACAAGCCAATACTTTTACCTGACCGCACTTTCAATTGGCATCATAACAGCACAATGGTATGGCGACTTTTTGTTGTTTTTACAAGTGAGCGTGTTTGGAGCCCTGCTCAACCTCTTACTAATTAACCTGTTTGTGTCGATGCACCAGAGGGTAAAAACATGAAGAACATAACCACCCCACCCCTACTGAGGAAAAAACAGTTTATTTTCTTAGTATTGTTTTTTGGATTAATCATCTTCGATGGCTATCGAATTATGGTGGGCACAACATTTTCAATAAAGCCATTCTTATTGATCTGCTTTTTATTACTTGGATGGATGGCCAGTAAAAGAATCTTAATCCCGATTCATTTCGGCTACTTTGTTCTTTGGTACGCCTCTTTATTTATACCTTTGTTATTCGGCAGTGTCTTATCTTGGTCGCAATACCTGGTTATTCTGACTGGCCACGCCTTACTGACAGTTTTTTTACTATCTGCATATAACTTTGTTATATACAAACAATTTAAACTAATTGATATGTTTGACGCCATAGTATGGCTTGGTTTGATATGTGCAATTGTCGGCATTTTACAGCTGCTACTATTTGCCGTAGGCATAAACATAGGGGTGAGTCATTTTGACGATATAGGTGTACCACGAGCGGAAAGCTTCTTTTCAGAAACTGATTGGCATGCAATGTTTGTTGGTTATTGTTTGCTGGCAGCGTATTTTATTCCGCCCCACTCGCGCTTTTACGCCCATAAAAAGTACATCTTGTGGACACTGGCAATTGCCTTAATCACCTCCTTTGGACGCACTGCAATTTTGGGCGTCATTGTCGCATTTGTATTATACAAAATTAGCTTGCAAAGCTTTCAACAGAACCTATCACAACTCATTCGCTTCTGTGTTGTTGGCATCCCAATCATATTCTTAGCGCTATTACTAGCGCCCGAATCAGTAATCACTCGTTTTGACATATTTTCAAACTTAGAGAACCCAGAGTTAGACGCAGGCGCTATCAACTCACGACTTTTCGCGATCAACATGACCCTAGACTTTATTCAACAAAACCCCTTTAGTGGTAATGGCGCAGGTTCGCTCAATTACCTAGCATACAATGAAGAAATCAGACAAAAATACGCATACGGCGGAGGCATAAATTCAGGCAGAGGTGGCACAAATATATTTCTAACCGCCCTGTTTGATGCCGGTATTTTTGGTCTACTTGTTTTAATGCTTTTACTTTGGAAACTTATCTTCACCAGCTACTGGTACGCCCGATTTGGTCAAGCTGAGATCAGCTATTTCTTAAAATTTATCTTCCTAGGCAATATCTATTTTTTGGTCGAATGCCAAGCAAACAACATGATAAGAATGCCAATTTGCTGGATAAATTTAACCTTATTTTGTTACGCAACGTTAGTTTCTCGCCAAGCTTGGCAAAAATGTATGTGATAAAGGAGCCGTCATGAAAATAGTGCATGTTGTTCGTCAATTTTATCCAAGTGTTGGTGGGTTAGAAGACGTGGTTTTCAATTTAGCTTTAACACAACAGCAAGCAGGCCACCAAGTCGCAATCTTTACTTTAAATAGCAACTATCAAACTGGCAGCGCACTAGCAAAATATCAAGACTACCAATCACTCAAAATATACCGCTTTAACTGGTTCGGTTCATCGCGCTATCCTATTTGTTTTTTACCGCCTAGCCAACTCAACCAATATGACATTGTGCATGTACACGCTGTCGACTTTTTTATTGATTACATCAGCCTGCTAAAACGACTAAAACTGATAAACAGTAAGTTAGTGTTAACAACGCATGGCGGCTTTTTTCATACAAATAAAAATGCCAAATTGAAGCAAGTGTTTTTTAAAACCATCACCCCTTTTAGCTTGAGCCAATGCGAAGTTGTAACCTGCTGTGGTATCCACGACTATAAAATGTTTAAACCGCTACACAATAAAACCTATTTGATTGAAAATGGTGTGAGCATAGAAAAATTTGGTCCAGCAAAACACACCCACAAGCAGGATAGCTATGTGTATTTGGGCCGCTTTAGTAGCAACAAGCAAATAGAGCTGTTAATAGAGCTGTTTGAAAAACATGCCCCCAACAATTCGAAACTCTACTTAATTGGCCAATCAAAAGCTGGTGGTACACAACTTTGCAAACAATACAATTTTTCATCGCTCCACTCAAACGTCGAGTTAAAGCTAGACCAATCAGATGAACAAATAATCGACATCTTATCGCAAGCTAAATTCGTCATTAGTGCATCTAACTATGAAGGATTCGGCTTAAGCGTAGTCGAGCTTATGTCTTATGGCTTAATACCACTGCTAAACGAAACAGTGCCATCGTTCAAGCGGTTTGTTACCGAGTCAAACACTGGAGCAACTTTTCAGGTTACCCAACAAGATTTCGCCCTTAGAACGAAACAGCTCATAAAAGAATGGGATGAATCAAAAGCACAGTTAGCCAAAGAATACGCCAATCAATTTAACTGGAAAAAAGTGAATCAGAGGTACTTAGATGTTTATTAATACTCAAGAAGTACAGGATCCAATTTTAAAAAGCATGCATCTACTTGAAGAGCATCAAGTTGATATCTTTTTACAGCAGTTAACTCAAATTGAGCAACCCACCTCGTTGGGGTTTATTAACCAACATGCATACAACCTAATGCAACAAGATAGCCAAACCCAACTTAATTTCAACCAGCTAACCTACAGACTGCGCGACGGCTCAGGCATGGCGATGTGCTGCAAACTCAATAAATGTCCAAGCGGGGCAAACTTAAATGGTACAGACTTTATTCCAAGACTAATCAACCATATAACAACCTCGCATCAAGGCACAATTAAGTACTATGTATTCGGTACTGAAGAACCTTGGTTAACAACTGGCGCAACTCAACTATTAAATGGCGCGACATGTACAACACACCATGGATTTGCCCCCGCACAACAATATGTTGGCAAGCTCACTGTGCAGCCTCAAGCTCAACTCAATATCGTCATTTTAGCTATGGGTATGCCAAAGCAGGAGCAAGTCTGCCAATTATTAACGACACAACTAACTGGGCCATGGTTGATAATATGTGGTGGAGCAGTTGTCGATTTTTACGCCAACAGATTCACTCGTGCACCTAAAATATTAAGGCAAATCGGCTGTGAATGGCTGTATAGATTAATCAAAGAACCTAAACGATTATTTGCGCGCTACATCATTGGTATTCCGTTATTTTTTTCCAGAATTTTCATTAACCGCTTAACTAAAGTGGGGTGAATATGCATAAAACAGTCAAACCAATAGCAACAGCTTACCTTATGCTAACCAGTTACTCGAGTCACGCCCAACAGCAGCCTATCCGGCTAGCAGAAGGCGTTGAGCTAATTCCCGCAGTCACAATTAATTACCGTCACGACAACAACATATACTATGCCGAGAGCAACCGTGAAACAGGCAGTGTGCTCCAAACTACCCCTCAATTAAAATTGACTATCCATAACGAAAATTACACGAGCCAGATTGATTATGTGGGTAAATACGGGCACTACCTAAATATCCAAGAGCCTGATTATTACGACCAAGGATTAGCAGCAAAGCTCTCAAACAGTGCACATTCCAAACATAATGTCCAAATTGGAGCAAAAATTGTACAAGGTCACCAACCCCGCGGAACGGGTTTAACAGAATTCGACGCCAATATAACCAGTCGTGCAATTAAATTTAACCAATATCAGATTGATAGCCGCTACGAATATGGCAGCCAAGGTGCGAAAGGAAAACTGGCCATAGGCATAAATTTAAGCCAACTAGACTATGGTAATTTTAAACAGCTAACGAAAAACAATGAGTACGCAAAATACCGTGTATTTAGCGAGTTTGATTACAAGATTGGCAAAGTAACCGCATTATCCATTGATTTAAATCAGACAAAAATTGTTTATAAACATAGTGATAGCAATTTAGCTAGTCGAGACAGTACAGAAAGCAGGTTACTCGTAGGCGCAAAGTGGTCTGGCAAATCACACCTAACGGGTCAAATAAAATTCGGCTTTCAGAACAAAACGTTTGATGCAGCAACCAGAGCCAATTTTAATGGATTAGCAGTAGACATAAACCTAAATTGGCAAGCAACCAGCTACTCAGAATTTAAATTGACTTTAGGAAAAGCAACTAAAGAATCTTATTCAAATGGTGACTACATTGCAGAAAGTAGCACGGAACTTGCTTGGGAACATGCGTGGTCAGCTTTTTTTAAAAGCCAAATCCAAGTCGGCTACTCAAATGAAGACTATGTTGGCTTAGATAGAATTGACCATAGCCGACACGTAAAACTGGGTCTCAGTTATTTGCCAACTAAAACAATTCGGTTAACCGCAAGTAACCAAATAGATGTAAAGGACTCAACCTTAAACCAGATTGAATATAACAAAAACATATTCAGTGTAACCTTGGAGGTGTTATTGTGAGAATCGGACTACTATTATCGCTTCTCTGCTGGCAGTTGAACTGTATGGCGAACGATTACAAACTAGGCGTTGGTGATCAAATTCAAATTCTCGTTTACGACGAAGCAGACCTTACTATAGAAACAACCATCAACGACAATGGTCAGATTAACTTTCCATTTTTGGGCAACATCCTAGTTGTTGGTAAAACCCCACAACAGGTTCAAAGGCTAATCGGCAATGGACTCAAAGGTGATTACCTACTTCACCCAGTAATTAACGTTTCAGTTATTAGCTACCGACCTTTTTATATTCACGGAGAAGTGAAAAGACCAGGCGCGTATCCCTACCAGCCAGGATTAAATATCGACCAAGCAATAGCTTTGGCTGGCGGTTTAACCGATAGAGCATCAGAAAAAAAGATTACGATAAAGTCTGAGTTGCAAGGGCAAATAGAAAACCAAGCAGGTAAGTTGTCTAGCGCAATATCACCGGGCGACACCGTAATAATAAACCAAAGTTTTTTCTAAACAAGGCGGGAAATGGATATGCAAAAATTAGAAATTTCACCTAGTGAACCCATCATTAATTTAAAAGCCTACACCCGTGCAGTGTTAAAAAACAAGTGGTGGATCAGTCTAGTTGTACTCACGATAACCGTATTGTCAGCACATTACATTGCAGGGCTTCCCCCTCAGTATCAAGCAACAACTTCGTTATTAATAAAACCGGAAAAAGACAAAGCAATTTCCATAGACGACGTGTACATTCTAGATGCCAGTAAAAAGGAATACTTGCTCACTCAATTTGAAATTTTACGCTCTAAAGCAATTGCTGAGGAAGTAATAGACCAACTCGATTTGGCAAACGACCCTGAATTCCAACTAAATGGCGGCGGGGTATTAAGTCAACTAAAAACAACATTCAGACCCTTGCTACCTGCTGCAAATAAGAAAGATGAACTAACAGAAGCGCAGTTGACTCAAGCCAAAAAAGCAAAATTAATTGAAAATTTTCAAAAGCGAATTTCAATCACACCGGTTAATAACACCCATGTGGTAAAAATTTCATTTAAAAGTAAGTCTGCCGCACTCAGTGCTAAAATTGCCAATAAAATAGCCGACGTGTTTATTCAACAACAAATTAGTAAGCAGCTAGAAGTGACTGACAACGCAATTGTATGGCTAAAAGATCGATTAAACCAACTAAGACAAGACTTAGACAACTCTGAATTCAAACTCCAAAACTTTAGGCAAAACGAAAACCTATTGGATATTGAAGGCGTAAAAAGCATTGCAGCAGACGAACTTGAAAGTCTAACTGCGAGCTACCTTAAAGCACAAGAAAAACGCTTATCGATTGAAAGTACCGCGTTATTAGTCAGTACAAGTTCACGTGATAACATTGAAGCTACTGGTAGCTTAGCTGAAATAAGCAATCACCCAGTGATTCGAGAAGTAAAACGCGCTGAAATCGATGCAGAGAAAAATCTAACTTTGTTAGCTCAGCGATATGGACCGAAACACCCAAAAATTATCGCCGCGAACGCTCAGCTTAATGCGCTAAGAGACAAACTCGCAATTGAAATAGTTAAGCTCAGTCAAGGGATAGAAAAAGACTTAACGACCGCTAAAGAAAATGAAAAACAACTTTACCAACAGCTAGAGAAAGCCAAGCAAAATTTTCAGCTCATTAGCAATAAAGAACTATCATACTTAAAATTACAACATGAGGTAGAAGCCAATCGGAAACTTTACGACATATTTTTGGCTAGGCTGAAAGAAACAGATATAGCCAGCGACTTTAATGCCGGATTAGTGCAAGTGTTAGATCCAGCAGAGGTACCGCTGCTTCCAAGCTCACCCAATAAAATGCTGTATGTTGGTATATCTGCTATTGCTACACTTATCCTATCTATTATGGTCGTCATAACTAAGCAAGCAATAAACCAACAAATTAAAACACCAGAAGAAGCTGAAACAGCGCTATCACAAAAATTGTTGTGCTTCACACCTAGATTAAAATCTAAGTATCGGACAAGTAAACCCGGCAGTTGGTTTACGAACTCAAAATGTAGGGCTTTTGCAGAATCTATACGCTCATTACGCACAGGAATCGCACTATACAATGTCGATCAGCAGCCGAAAACAATTGCCGTAACCTCAGCAATCCAAGGTGAGGGAAAATCGTCGATTGCGCTCAACTTAGCGCTAGCCTACGCACCAATGGGTAAAACATTGTTGTTAGAAGCCGACCTACGCCGACCTAGCCTGTCATCCGCCTTAGACTTAAAGGACCTCAATTCAGGGCTATCTGATGTACTCGCAACAAATTGCAGTATTGACCAAGCTATAATCAGACACTGTGATAGTAAGCTAGACGTTTTACTTGCAGGCTACATCGCACCAAATCCGTTAGAACTATTAAGTTCAAACAAATTTAAAAGCTTATTGGATGAACTAGCAACTCGCTACGACAAAATCGTTATAGACACACCACCTGTTTTACCAGTTAGCGACAGCCTAGTATTAGCTCAATTAGTTGACTCTGTTGTTTATGTACTTAGAGCTGATTCAAGTAAACTAAATGTCGTCAATAAAGGTCTTGGGCGTTTAAACGATGCGGACGTGCAAATCGCAGGAGTCGTACTCAACGAGGTAAATATGAAAAATAGCTTCTTCGAAAGGCACTATAGCTACACCAGCTACGAAGCATACCCTACTAAAGTAGCAAAAGCTTAGGTGAACCTATGGAAGATAGCACGGAAACTCAGCTTGAACATAAACACCAAAGCAACCAGAGTGTTGAGCAATCGCCTGAAATAAAGCGATTGTTCCAACGCATACCAGCAAATGTCGCCAAATCATTTACCCCTGAACAAATCACACACCTAAGGAGCGCCATTAACAACCGAGGGGGTGAGCACTCGGTAGACGTTAGGGGTACTGTATCGATTTTTAAATGGCGGTATTACTATGTTGTGTTAATAGGTAAAAATAAACGAACACTTTCAAGTGCCGAACTGAGAATGGCAAAGCTAATTAACACCATTTTCCTAACAGGCTTTGTCACCTTTGTTTTATTAATCAGCTTGCTTACCCTCTATATAATCAAATCAGCTTTGGGTATAAACGTGTTTGAACATTTCTCATTTGGTATTTGGGATTGGTTTAAAAGCCAATTTCTACTTTGACCACGTGAGTTCAAATCGCCTACACTTTCTCTATAAACAGCACAATTTCGCCGACTTTAAAGCCAAACTTGATGATATCTGTTTTGTTGAATAGGCGTCTTTCGTCAACCAAATACATCCAATCATCAAGGTTGACTTGCATAGTGTCGCCATCGTAAGGAATTTCCAAAACATAGCGCCAATGCAATACTGAGCCACTAGTTGTGCCAAACGCCTTGCCAACCACATCACCAGCTGTACCCACGTATTGGTTATCAGCTAACTTCTCTAACTGCCAAATTCGAGTTTGTTTTTCGCCGTCATCAAACTCAAACCATTCATTAATTGTTCCCTTGTTGCCTTGCCAACTGGCTTGTAAATCGACCTTAAAGCGACGAGATAATTGGCCTTGCCTATCAAACAACACACCATAAGCTTTTAACTCGCCATCAAAAAACTGTTCTAACTTAAGAAGCGGCTGAGAGTTAGCGTAGTCCTGAATGTTTGGGCTAGAACACGAAACAGATACCAGCGCAAATAACAACGCAACTGCACCTTTAACAAGGTTCACACGAGTAAAGCTCATAAATCCTCCGAATTATAAATTTAAGCCTAATAACTGCGCGCGCAGATCTGGCCTTGAGGTTTTAGGCGACAGCCAAATAGCTAGAAAGCTTGTACCGAACTCAGTGTCGGTTATGCTGCCTATCTTTTTTAGTTGTCGGTCGTTGGCTGATTGATGATAAAAATGACTGCTCCCGTCTTGTTCAATGCGCAACAGTAAAGTGTCTTTTTTGCTGATATCTGGCCAGATTTGCGTCAGTTTCTGTAACCAGTTAGTTTGGTTAGCATGGTTTAGCTCAATATGCTGCCATTGCTCAAGCGTTGCTTTAACTAAATCGTCTTTTTCAATATCACGCAAATAGGTAATTTTAAGCACTTGCGGAAGTGCAACCGCGCTGTCGGTTTTGCTTGGCAGATAATATTCAGCAGAATATAAATCCCAAAACAACACACTCATAGTGCCCTCACCTTGTTTTATCAGACCTGACAAAGGCGAAGATTGACTTGCTCCTACCGACATCAATGCGCTACTCATCAGCAGTAAAGTTGTGCAAATAAAACGTCTAATTAAAGCGTTTAAAACGGCCATATTTCCAACCCCAATATTTGCTTGCAATGTTACAGCTTAACCACCCGCTGACAGTACAATCGCGACAAAGGTAAAAAAACGGCCCAAGCTAAAGAGTAGATGGTTACAAACAAGGCTTGAGATGTGCCAGTCTCAAATGTGCCAAGCGATAAACCACCAAAATAGCTGATTGGGCCAAAAATTGCTCCTAATAACATTACGTAAGCAATTGGAATATGGATCAGCCAATTTAAACTATGGTTTAAACACCAACTAAAGCTAACCCATAACAACATTAGCCAAACAGGCAACACAGCGGGGCTATTGGCGAAAATCAATACATCAAAGAAGGTAAAAACTTGGTCAAGTACAATACCAACAAAGGCAAGTGGGAGTACTTTCAAATCCAGCTTTTTAATGGGAGATAACACAAAGTGAATAGCGACAACCAGCAGCATAACCCATGTGGCTTGCTGCTGGTAAAAAGCAGCTAGCAGCCAACAAAGTTGAAATAGAACTAGGTTTACCAACCAGAATTTTTTAATTAAATAGTGCATCGTGGATTAACTAATTAGCACGTCAAAAACCACGCTGATTGGCAACAATATGGTGGGTAGAAATAACCCGTTGTAAAAATGCGCCTTCACAATAGGAAAGGTAATACACCCACAAACGTTTAAATTTATTGTCGAAACCAAACTGTTCAATTTCTTGCCAGTTGTCCTCAAAATTATTGCGCCAATCGGCCAGGGTTTTCGCATAATCCAACCCTATATCTTGCACATTGTCGATAACCATATTGGTTGACTTAGCAAACTGCTCGGCAATCACCGAAACTGAAGGCAAACACCCGCCAGGGAAAATGTATTTTTGAATAAAATCGACATTCTTGCGGTAGTGGTCATATCTTTGGTCGGCTATGGTAATAGCTTGTAACAACATTTTACCTTTAGGCTTAACCAGCGAATTACACTTTTTGAAAAAAGTAGGTAAAAATTCATGACCGACAGCCTCAATCATTTCAATTGACACCAATTTATCAAACTGCCCTTGCAACAACCGATAATCTTGTTTGAGCAAAGTAATTTGTTGCGACAAACCCAATTGCTCAACCTTGGCACAAGCATACTCATATTGGGCATCAGAAATTGTCGTTGTGGTAACCTTACACCCATAGTTTTGCGCAGCAAAAATGGCTAAACCGCCCCAACCTGTACCAATTTCAATTAAATGATCAGATTCAGTTAACGCTAGCTTATCGCAAATTGTTTTGAGCTTAATGTTTTGCGCCTCAGCTAAACTGGTTTCGGCAGACGGGTAAATTGCCGCTGAATACATCATTTTGTCATCTAAAAAGCGTGTATATAAATCGTTGCCTAAATCATAATGCGCTAAGATATTGCGCTTAGAGCCCGCTTTGGTATTGGCATTTTTCCAACTTAGCAGTTTATTTTGCAGCTTATTTAACAACGATGATTGTCCCTCTATTTCATCTAATTCTTGCTGGCAGCGAGCAAAAACCTGTATAACTTTAGTTAAATCTGCAGTTGTCCACTTGTGGTCAATGAAAGCTTCCGACGCGCCAATACTGCCACCCGTAACAAAGTCGATATAACAAGTGGCATCCAAAATACGAATACTTGCAACTAAATCGCTCGACTGATTGCCCAAACAAATACGCTCGGCGCCTTCTTCTATCACCAAACCTGCAGCTTGCATTTTGTTTAACGAATCCATCACCAACTTGCGGCACTTTACGTTAAACCAAGACAACCCTGCTAACCCAGTTAAGCTATCATTTTTAATATTTAGATTGTGCGCTCGCTCCACGTGCTTCTCCTTTGGTTTGATAAGGTACAAAAGGTACTCGTTTAAAAAACAATTTAACGGCTTGCCAATAAATAGCGGCAACAACCTTTAACGGCATCAGTGGCACTAAAAACGCCTCTTTAACCAGTTTTGTTGACGAAACTTGCGTTTGTTTTAAATTTAGCGTGGCATCAAATAACTTGGTGCCATCTGCCACGTCTGGGTGATTGACTGCATGGTTTTCTATATGCACCAAAACTTTATTGTGCTTAACATTAATTCGCCAAACGTAGTTCATATTTAGAGTCATAAACGGTGATACATGAAACACTTTTTCGGTCGTTTGAGTATGCTGCATATCGACCAAATAAAAGTGGCGCTCATTCCAAGGTGTATTACTGACCTCAGCCAACATATACTGCAATTGCTCGTTTTGATAACAAAAGTAAAAATTAACAGGGCTAAAATACAAACCTAAACCGCGGCACTGGCCCACCATCACCACTTTGTCACCCGACCAATCGCCACCTAACTCTGACACTTTTAACTGAATACGTTGTTTTAGCGACAAAGGTTCACCACTTGAGTTAGTTACTGCTGATAACTGGTTCACATAATCAGCTTGATTAAAACGAACTGGGTTGTACCACTTATCACCAAAAAACATCGACTTATTGCAAACCGCAGACAGTGGCTGGTCAAGGTCAAAAACAAACATAGACAAATTGTAGCCAAATGCATGGTTGGCTTTGTTAAAACGCCTATGCCGTACATACCCACTGAATAAGCCAGATTGCAACATATTAAACTCCCTAGCTTGTCATCAAAAAGCGAGCTATAAGCTCACACCAAAGCGTTCGGCAACAGCCAACGCACTTTTAACGCCATCTTCATGAAAACCATTAAACCAATACGCGCCGACAAAATGGCTATGGTTTTGCCCACAAATTTCACCACGACGCGCTTGCGCTGCAATACTGGTTTGATTAAACACGGGGTGGTGATAAACAAACTGCTGAATAATCTTATTCGGGTCAATTTGCTCTGTTTGGTTAAGCGTGACACAAAAAGTATGTTTCGACTGCAACCCCTGCAAAATATTCATATTGTAGGTAACGCAAGCAGGACGATTAAACTCACTTTCTATGCTCGATAACCCAATTTGATAATTCCAACTGGCCCAGGCGAGTTTACGTTTTGGCAATAGCGATGTGTCTGTGTGCAATACCACTTGATTCGCGCTGTAAGGAATGTCTGATAAAATTTGTTGCTCAGCGTCGGTTGGGTCTGCCAATAGCGCGAGCGCTTGGTCTGAATGGCACGCAAACACCACCTCATCAAAAATCTCAACCGCGCCCGAATTAAACCGGATAGTAACGGCCACATCAGAACGCTCGACCTCTTTAATATCCGCATTTAACTGAATATTATCTTTAAAACCTTGAATGAGCGGCTGGATATACTTGTACGAGCCGCCTGGTACAACATACCACTGCGGTCGGTCTTGAATGTTCAGCAAACCGTGGTTATAAAAAAATTGCACAAAGAAGCGCAGTGGAAATGCCTCCATTTTCACTAAACTAGTTGACCAAATAGCAGCCCCCATAGGCAGAATGTAATTTTGTTTAAAATAATCTGAAAACTGATTTTCTTGTAAGAACTGCCCTAAAGTGTGGTCTAGTGGTAAATCATCTCCTTGATTTATCCCTTCGTATAGCTGTTTACACTGTTTATTAAAACGAACAATCTGTTTAAGCAGTCCCCAAAACTTTGGGTTAACAATATTTCTGCGCTGGGCAAATAAACTATTTAAATTATTGCCGTTGTACTCTAAACCATTAAAATGATTAGTCACACTAAAGCTCATTTCTGTTGGCTGTTTACCAACCCCTAGCTGACTTAATAACTTTAAAAAATTTGGATACGTTCGGTTATTAAAAACAATAAACCCCGTATCAATGGCGTGTTTCTCGCCTTGGTAGTCAATTTCTTTGGTGGCAGTATGCCCACCTATGTAATCGTTTTGTTCGAACAAGGTTACTTGGTGTTTTTGGCTAATCAAATAAGCCGCAGTGAGCCCAGAAATCCCCGAGCCAATAATTGCTACTTTTTTACGTGGTGATTCTTGTACAAGCGTATTCATTACACAGTCATCCTTTGAGCGACCTTGTTCCAAACGCAACGTGGCAACAAAGTGAATAATTTAAGAAAACAAATAAACGAGAATGGAAAATTAATTTCAGCCTTGCGTTTGGTTATACCTTTAAATATAGCTTGTGCCGCTTGTTGTGCAGAAATAATCCCTGGCATATCGAAATTATTTTTATCAGTTAACGGTGTTTCGACAAACCCAGGATGAACTAGACTGACCGCAATATCATGCGGTTTTAACTCAATGGCCAGCGTTCGAGCCAAATAACTGATTGCCGCCTTTGAACTGCCATAAGCGGTCGCTCGGGGGAAAGGTAAAAACTGCGCACTAGAACTAACCAAGGCTAACTGACCACCTTTTTTAATCAGTGGCAATAAATGCTGCAAACAATACCCTACTGACACAACATTGGTTTGAATAACCCTTGCAAACATATCGCCGTCAAACTGCATCGGGTTATCTATGTACTCGCAAGTACCAGCATTCAATACCACAATATCTAATTTGGGCAAAGAAGCCGCGGCTGCAGCAAGCTCAGAGCGGTTGGATAGGTCACAAACAAAAGGTTTAATATTGGCATGTTGAGCACACAATTGATCTAGACGGCGCTTATTGCGGCCACCAGCAAACACTTGGAATCCGTTACGCGCGTATAGTTCAGCAACCGCTTTACCAATACCCGACGACGCGCCTGTGATTAAAATTGATTTCATACCACACCAACCCAAACAACTAGAATAACCTATGGTACGGGCTGGCTAAAAAGTTAGATCACAATAAAAGTCAGCCAGATGCTCTATTTTTAATTAAACTGACAACACCACCCACTAATGGTACATGTTCGTACAACATAGCACCGACATCAAAATAATCACGGTGGCAGATCACCTTATTGCCAATAAACTTCAGCCGAGAATGACCCTCAACTAGAATCGTCTCACCTTTATTCAACTTAGGATGAATAAAATGCATGGTCCAATACAAAAATATCTGTTGATCGGCAAAATGATGCTCATGTATGTCAAAAAAGCACTCTTGCACATTTTCATACATGTTTGCCATATATTGGGTTAAGTTATCAAGCCCTGCAATAGTGTGCAGGGGGTCTTGAAACACAATATCAGAATCGTAAATATGCGCTAAGGTTTCCAGATTATCCTTGGATAATGACTGATAAACTTTTACAAAATTCTCAACCAAGTTCTTGTCCATAAATCACCTAAGTTTGAGTCATGGCCTAAGGCAAACCTGAGCGCCCTAGGGCCTAATAAATAAACCTTCCAATCGGGTTCAACAACTTCGACAACCCTTCAGTAAATACTGGCGCATCATCTGCAACAGTTAAACATAAACACCCATTATTAGACACGGGACTATGGGTAAAACTTTCATCCAACCAAATAAAATCACCTTTATTGTAGGTACACATTTCATCTTCAAACGTGCCATCTAATAAAACAGTGACTTCATAGCCCTTGTGCGTATGCATAGGCACACTACCGCCCGCAGCAATTTGCAATAAATAACTACGAACTGAACCTTCATCTAGGTCTAAACGTGCGCGTGATAACTTACCAACACCTTGAAATTTTGCCCAATCCACCGAATTCAAAGCCCGTGGCAAAACAACCTGCTTGCCAGCATAATCAACGGAGCGAACATCAACCAGCTCGTCAGTATATTCACCTTTTTGGCTGGTAATGTTAGCTATCATCAACTCATCTAACTCGTCTGCTAAATCCGAATTTAAGCTTTCAAAAACTGAAAAATCTTCAACAGAAAAAACCTCTTCAGCTTTCGCCTCGGTTAACGCCGCTAGAGCATGTTGACATTGTTCACACATCTCTACGTGAGCAGAGATCGCAATATTCAGTGCTGCTGGTAATTCACCTGCTACAAAAGCGGTGAGCAACTCATGTTTTGGATGGTGCTTGATCATGAGTTTTTCTCCATCTGTTGTTTAAGTTTACCTAAGGCTAAACGCAGGCGCGATTTAACCGTACCTAAAGGGATATTCAGCTGATGAGCTAATTCTTCTTGAGTAAGTTCATTAAAATACATGCCATGCACTACCTGTTTTTGCGCTTCGGGCAGAGCATCGGCATACTTCGCAAGCTGCTGTTTTAATAAATGATCAGAAAACGCTTCAGTGTCAGAGTCGGCAGCATGGGCATCAACAATCGGCCAAATATCATCACTTAAACAATCTTCTTTACTGGTTTGCATTTTACGCAACATATCAAACGACAAATTACGCATAATGGTATAAACCCAAGTGGTTACCGCACCTTTATCGGCATTGTACAAATGCGCTTTGCGCCAAACTAAACTCATGGTTTCTTGCAATAAATCGCTCGCAAGCGCTTCAGAGTTAAACTGCTTGTAACCAAAACTCTTAATTTTGGGCGCAAACGACTTAAACAAAAAAGCAAAAGCCTGCTTGTCGCGTTTTAACGCAACTGCGATTAACCATTTTTTCAGCTCAGCTGACTGTTCCGGCGTCAGCATCGACCGCTTATTTTCCACTTGGCTTTGATTCATAGTGCCATTCGATGTTTGCAGCATAAAAATAATCACCAATTAACTTACGTTTAGCTGTATCTACGCGAGTGCTCGATAATTGGATCACTTTTGTTTTCACCACTAATTATAGTAGCCAAAAACTCAATACACTCGTTATAACTGCTGGGCGACAAAAATTCGAGCTTTTTCTCAACTGGGAGCGGCAATAACTCAATAAAACGCGCGCACACCCAACTAGGATTATCAAACTCAGGCTGAGGGTACATTTTTGCGTACTCAGGCATGCTCGAATGAATTTCTTTGAGCGCGGCAGACAAGCGGCGGGCATTTGCGCACGGAATCGCATCTGGCCAATGCTTCACAGGTGTTACGTCAGCAACGCGTAAACCATCGCTTTCAACTTTCACATTAGAAATTTCAACCAGTTCACGCGCATAAATGTCGATTATGAGTAAACCATCCGCTGTTTTTTCAAAATCAATAATATCAACCCAAGCGCCAATGCTAGAAGTACTAAAACCAGCATCGGGCAAATAAGTAGACAACACAAACCCTTGCCCACTTGCCGCCTGCTTAACCAAACGCACATACCTAGGCTCAAATATTTTTAATTGAGTAATGCCTTTAGGAAACAAAACCAAAGGCAACGGAAATACACCTAATTGCATACAAAAACTTAGTTGCTAAAACATGGTGTAATCTACGAAAGGAGCAATAAAAAAGATCAAGATAATAAGCGGGACAATACTGCGTATAGTTTGTTTACATCAACAGGTTTACTAACATGCTCAACAAATCCTTGTTGCAAATACAGTTTAACATCATCAACCATTACATTGGCCGTTAACGCAACTACAGGAATATACCCCTTACTTTGCTTAATAATATGTTGAGCCTCAACGCCATCCATTTCGGGCATTTGAATATCCATTAAAATTAAATCAAAATCCTCGCTTTCGACAGCAGCAACGGCTTGTTTGCCATTGGCAACAACCGTTAAATCAGCTTTGGTTGCCGCCATCATAGATTCAATAATGACCTGATTAATTTCGTTATCTTCGGCAATCAGGATTTTTTGCCCGTGTAAAATAGGAGCTGCAACCGAAGTAAGCTGCTCTGACTTTTTAAAATGAGTCGCTTTTGGCAGGGGCAGCTCAACCAAAATAGTTGTTCCCTCATTCTCAACGCTGGTTATACCTATGTTACCGCCCATCATATTAATTAAACTTAATGTAATAGACATGCCTAACCCAGTGCCGCCAAACTTGCGAGTAGTTGAATTATCAGCCTGCACAAAGCGTTCAAATATACGTTTTTGAGCTTGTTCGCTCATACCAATACCTGAGTCTTTCACTTCTATACACACAAGCCGAGTTGACGCACCCTGCTTACAACTAAGCGAGATAGTTACGTTTCCTTGTTGCGTAAACTTAAGCGCATTCGACACCAAATTAAGTAATATTTGTTTAACCCGCACGATGTCGCCAACCCAACCATCTGCAAAATTATCATCAACTATGCAGTTAAAATTAATGCCTTTATTGCTGGCAATAGAGTCAACATCAAACTTAACTGACTCAACCACTTCAATAAGTGAAAATGGCTGTTGCTCTAAATCAAGTTTGTTATCTTCAATTTTAGAATAATCTAAAATGTCATTAATAATGGTCAATAACGATTTAGCCGATGAAGACGCATTGTCTAAAATAATTTGTAAATCGCGACTTAAATGTTCAGTTTTCAGTAACTGTAGACCACCTAAAATAGCATTCATAGGTGTACGAATTTCGTGGCTCATATTGGCTAAAAAATCACTTTTAGCTTTGCTAGCCTGCTCAGCCGATGTTTTTGCATCCTGCAGCTGCTGCTCAATGCGCTTTTGTTGAGAAATATCTTGCACGACAGACCAGGTATAAGCTTTACCATCATCTCGCGCTATCTTTACACCTGACAGTAGTACCGGAAAAACCTCACCGCTTTTCTTGATATATTCCTTTTGATACGGGCCATAACGGCCTTTATTCATTAAAGACTGAATTTGCTCGAACTCTTGTTGCTCGTATTTTTGCGGCGTTAACTGCCAATAGTCCATATTATTGAGCTCGGCTACATCGTAACCAGTAAAGCGGCTAAACTCTGTATTAACGTACTCAAACGCACCGTCTTCCATGCGGTTAATAGCAATACCAATAGGCGCTAAATTAACAAACTGCTCAAATTTTTCTTTCTCGTACAAATAGGCTGATTGATAATGCTGCATGTCATTTAGCGCCGTTTGTAACTCCTGCTGCGCCTTAGCCAGCTCAGAAATATCACGACCAATTGCCAACACCAAATTTTGTCCATCCAGTGGCAAGGCAGTAAGCGATACTAAACATGGAAAGGTAGAACCGTCTAACTTAGAATGCTCCCACTGAAATAGCTGCGGCCCTTGGGTAAAGGTATTTTGAATATACTCAATTGCCATTTCTTCAGACGAGCGGCCGCAAGGCTGGAATTCTGGCGATAATTGCGATGGCGACAAATGTAAAAAATTGTCTTCACTTTCAACCCCATGCATATCAATAGCTGACTGATTGCACTCAACAAACTTACCTGTTGAAAGATCTAAAATGGATAAAGCATCACCCGATACATCAAACAGCTTTTTATATTTCAGCCGTTCGGCATTGGCCACTTCAAGCTCGGCTTCAAGCTTCTTGATTTTTTCTTCCAGCAAAGCAACTTGATTTTGCATGACAAAGGTTAGTGATATTCAAGGTTGGTTGTAATTTAGTATAGCTGCAAACTACGCGGAATGCCTACAAGTGTTAATAATGCTTGGAAATATGCACAAATCTATATGCGCAGCCTCATCTGGCGTAAGCTCAAAAATTCCATAACGCGCAACACAGTAACCAACTTAACGTTAACGTATCCCTTTTCAATTTTAATCAGCGTGGGCTTTGAAATAGACAAACGTGTTGAAACATCCACCAACGACAACTTCATACCCGTGCGCTTGGCCATAAAAGTTAAATTTAAATTACTTTTATGAATCAATATACCGACAAGCTGGACATTGCTCGCCCCGTTAATTAATCTCGCTTAAAACTATTTATCGGACTAGTTGGTTGTTCAATATTCGACACACCTAATCGATCGTAATAAGGATCACCTAACGTATTTAAAATTGATTCAGCTTTACGTGTATAATAACGATCACGAAAATATTTCACGATTATAAATCGTTTCAGCCAAGCAACCCCCATGACAATCCTTATTTATTTTTGAATAACATAAACTTAAAGTTTTCAGACAAGTCGCTCTCAGCCTTACCACAACCAATAAAATCGCTTTGTAGTAAAGCGCGTGTTTTATCTGAGGCTTTCACAGACTTATCCCCGCCCAAACGCTCGTTATACGATTTAGCGTTAGCTGTTAATGTGCTTGGTTTAATCGCTAATTTTTTCAAAATAACCCCTCTCAGCACTTTTGGATATCGCATTAATAGACAATAATAAGTCTACAAAAAAAAAGCAAAACACAAAGTAATGTACTTCACGTCAAAAGAAATACAAAAGATACTAAAAATTTCCGGCTGTGAATTAATGCACCAAAGACTGGCAGGAAAACTAAATTACTCAAAAAAAGGGAACGCGTACCTATACGAGATCCCTCTTGACCACGCATTGCTCAAACATCCACTATACTGCAAATTAATCAACTGGTTTGAAAACAAACACCCCATGGACCTCAACAATGCGCCACAACAACGCGCCAGTCAAATAGAAATAATGCGCATAATAAAAGACATATTACTTCCTATAGAAAAACATCTCGGCGAAGTAACAATAACGTATGGCTTTAACTCAGCGAAACTAAATACCTACATTCAAGCAAATAACCCAAACGGCACAAGCCCCAAATTAGACCAACACTCAAGCTTTGAAGTTAACTCGTTAGGAAACCGCATATCGGAAAACGATGGTTTCGCATGCGACTTTTACGTAAAAGGCTATGAACAAAAAATGGGAGAAGTCGTTAAGTTTATAACCAACAAGCTAAACTTCGACAAAATATATTTTTATGGCTGCTCTAGGCCAGTGCATGTAAGCGTAAGTAGTTCACCGCAGCACCACCTACAACTTATGCTTGAGAGCGAAAATGGCAGACGCGTGCCAGGGCGAAAAGCTTACGGCGAGCAAGCAAAATTTTTGGCAGAAAGGTTACAATAATGGATGCTGAACAATTTAAACAACTGGTAGCACAATTAAAAGTTGGAAAAAAACTACCCGACGCAATTTACTTTCATAAAGATGCCTTTGACGAAGCACCAAAGCCACTTTGTAACTTTATAAAAACAGTTGCTAAAGCACTAAAAATTGAAGAAAGCCAATGGAACTTGGTAAAAGTATTTAAAAAAGACTTTAGGCTGTCATTACTCAACTACCCCAAATTTTATCAAGATGCTTACCCAGCCTTAGAACAAAGTGTAAATGTAGACTTAGTGAAGTTAAGCCACCGAATAACCAATTACCAAGGGCAAGGCAACCCTCCAATACTTCACAGAAAAGAAACCATGTTGCCAGAAAATCACCCAAAAGTTGAGGAATTTAGTTTAATAACACAAGAAGGCGAAGCGGCAGGTTTATACGCAAACCCAAGATTAATAGGCTTTAAACAAACTTGGGAAAGACTGATAGCTAAACATGGGTACGAATTAGTAGATGGGCGGTTATTTAGAAACTCAGCGTTAACATCACACGATACAGAAGAACAACAGATCGACCGACACAAAACAGCATTAGTTAGGCATGAGCTCTCAGCCCCGATGAAAAACTTGGCTAAACACGGATTTTTAAACGGAGATTACTCTATATTTGATTACGGTTGTGGCCGAGGTGATGATTTACGTGAACTTGAAGCCCATGGGCTAGATGCACTAGGCTGGGATCCAAACTTTGCACCAGACCATGACAAAATACATTCCGACATTGTAAACCTTGGTTTTGTAATAAATGTTATAGAAGACCAAGATGAGCGAATAGATGCTGTTTTAGGTGCTTGGGAGCTTGCAGATAAATTACTCGTAGTATCGGCAATGTTAGCCAACGAAAGTTACCTCGCCCAGTTTACACCATACAAAGACGGAGTAATTACCTCGCGAAATACCTTTCAAAAATACTACAGCCAAGCGGAGTTAAAAGGCTATTTAGAAAGAGTACTGCAAGAAGAGCCTGTAGCTATCTCTCCGGGAATTTTCTATATTTTCAAGGATAAACAACTTGAACAAGAATTTCTTCAAAATAGACATAAGAGGCATTATCAGTGGAAACATCTAACAGCACCAAAACCGACTAACACAGATAATGCTCGTATTTTATTTACCAAACACACAGAGTTATTTGAAAGCTTTTGGCTGTGCTGTCTTGCATACGGTAGAATACCGGCTGAAAGCGAATTCACAGAGTCATCAAAGATTAAAGAAATCATTGGCACTCACAGGAAAGCGTTTAACTTAGTTTCAAATTGGTTTGGGTTAGAAGAATTTGAGCTGGCTGCAAAAATGCGCAAGGAAGACTTACTGATCTATTTTGCGTTAGCGATGTTTGATAAACGCAAACCATACACCCAACAAAGTAATGACCTCAAGCGGGATATTAAGGCATTTTTTGGAACTTATAAAATAGCCCAAATCGAATCGAAAGATTTGTTATTTCAAATTGCCGATACAAAAAAAATAACGGAAGAGGCCCTGCTTGCAAATAATTACTTACCAGCGTCTAAACTCGAGTATGAAAATGATATTGCTCACTCTCTTACGTTTCACAAAAAATTTTTAGACGACTTATCACCTTTACTCCGTATTTATGTGCTCGCCGCGCTGCAACTATACGGAGAATTAGACGATATTCAGCTGGTTAAAATTCACCTCACATCGGGTAAAGTCACTCTATTAGGTTATGAAGATTTTGATAGCACCCCGCTACCTCAATTGAAAGAGCGTGTAAAAATCAAAATGGCTGAGCAAGGTGTAGACTTTTTCGATTATATTGTTGCCGAGAAACGCCCGTTACTTTTAAATAAGATTGATTATATTGATGAAACTTTCGATGATTATAAAAAACAAAAGGCGTTTAATAAACGCCTTCAATTAGTGCTCAGCAACTCCAACAATGCAGAATTTTTTTTAAATCGAACTAGTCTGTATTCAATTTTAAAGAAGAGTCATGTGTCACTGAAAGGTTATAGTTTCTATCATTCCAATAATTAATGACTAGTTCGACTAGCTCATCAAAAATATGAGGCTCTGTAAAGCCAACCTGAATTGAATGAGTTTCCCCTTCACTTTTTACAATTCCGTGCCCGTAACCCAATAAGTTTTCAGCACCAGATTCTCCTAGAATAATCTCGGAGTTCTGATCCCTATCTACCTTTAAAGCAATTTTAGTATCAAGATTTGCTCTCAAAAGCGGAAAGACAACATCTGCACTAGGCCGCTGTGTCGCCAAAACTAGATGTATACCAGCAGCACGGCCTTTTGAAGAAAGTCGGACAATAATGTCTTTAGCTTCGGCCTTAAATTCACTATCTAATATCCAATCTGCAAGCTCATCAAAAAAGATCACTTCTCTAGACATTCGCTCACTAGGATATTTACGATTATATGCTTCAAAGTCTTTAACGTTTAATGTCATGAGATGCGTATAACGCTCATTCATCAAAATTTCTAGCTCTTTTAATCTCTCAACAGCCTCTTCTTTATTCAAGACTACAGGGTGAGCTAAATGAGGCGCTTTTGAGTAAGCGGCAAACTCAACCTGCTTAGGATCAAACAATCTTAATTTCAAATTATCTGGAGAATTAGTCATCAATAAGTCAATAATCATATTATTCATTAAAATAGACTTACCAGACTTCGTTTGGCCGCCGATCAAAGCATGAGGGCTTGCACCATCTAATTTAAAGAAAACACTGTTTTCACTAAATTCATCCTGACCAAGCATAATTTTGTTATTAAAATCTTGCTCTATGGTCGCTCGACGTGAATCTAAAGTATTATTTAGTAACTTACCGAAATAAACTGTAGCTCGCTTGTCTCGATCAAAAACCAGTACCATAACACCTTTGTCTGGATAAACACGGCGAAGTGATAACCCTACTACTGATAAGAAGTTATCTTTAAGTTTTAAAACTTTAGTTGGACTTAAATTCACATCACCATGCAATTTAATAACTATCGAATTTGGAGTGACTAAGCTCTCTGCAAAATTTGAAGGTAAATTTGCGTGCCCAAAGATTTTACGAATATTGGCTTTTACTAAATCAACATTTATTTCATCTTCTTGTACTTCACCAATATGCGTCTCTAAGTAGTCAATGCAATGACTAATTAGTTCAAGGGAAGACCTATTGCCTGAAAACTTTTTGGTTTCAATGCTAGGTGGAGATTCATTTTCTACAGTAATGGGTTCGTTATTCTCAACACTTGATAAAGTTTCTACCAATTTATTTCTAGGCTCTACCGCATTTTCAATCAAATCAACACTTTCAGTTGCGTTATTCCCTACCTCATTAGAGGGAAGTTCAACTGTGCAAGATTGATTTAAAGCCAGCTTTTCAAAGTTAAAACTCTCGAATAGCTCCAATGAGCTTTCATCTACTAAAGACTGAAATACTTTTTTAGTATCTGCTGAACTTAACTTCAGTTGATATAAATAATCAGAGTCGAAAACTGTATCTGAAGATGTCTCCGCTTGGGCATTATCATAATGAAACACAACTGATAAGCCTGAAACATTAATATTTACGGCATGTTTATCTAATGCAATAAGGTCATTGAACTTAAACCTACTAGGGTCGAATTTAAAGTGTCCAACGATAAACTCGTAGAATTTATTTAACCAATACTCAAAGTCAATATCTTCATATGAACGCAACATTGATGCAATTAAATCAACAGTAGATTTAACTTGTTTGCAAGACTTCACTGACTGCTCAGTAGAGCCGTTTGTTAATTTTGACTCACTGACAATTAAGTTGATTGTAGTTACCCCAAAACTATCTTGAGAAATATAAACCCCTAATAAATCAGAAATATAATTTACGGTTCGGCCAATAGACTTAAAGGCGTCATCTTCAATTGACGATTTAAACCAGCTCAAGTAATCATCTAAGTGAACCCAAAAAATATCAGATATCTTCGAATCTTTGTCATAAATACTTTCAAGCAACGAAGCAGCTCCCGCTGTCCCGACAAGATCGTGAGAAAACCTACCATTACCAACAGATCTTAGAAGCGTATCACTGCTAAATGAATTAGACATCGTGAATATTTTCTCTACTAAGTTCTCTACTTTTTCGGGATGAACTAATTGCCAAGCTCGAATATCAGAGCTTAAGTTCTGTGTAATATATTGCGTTTCTTTATCTGTAATAATCGCTAAGGATCGTTTGCTGCCTTCACCTTGTATATATCGTAAAACTCTTCTGTTGGTAGCAGAACCATCTTCTGAAGAATCCTCACTACATGCGTTTAATGTTTCTTTACTTAGTAGATAATCATAGATAATCAGCCAGTTACACTTGCTTAACCCTTTTGATATTTCATCTTTTAAGCCTATTTGACTTACTTCTCTACAGAACGATGTTGATTCTCCGCGATTGTTTATTTTTAAAAATGTAGAAAGGAAAAGTTGCCCTTTACTATCTTGAACGTGATTATTCATCGAAAATTGTGTTTTGCGAGCAATAGGGTCAGAAGGTACTTTCCTTGAAGCACAATACTCCCAATTCACTCCGTCAAATTCTCGTTGAATATAGTTAGGTGCAACTTCTGCTACCTTGTTATGGGCAAACAAAGGATCAAAGTTATAGATAAGATCTATTTCACCGTCTTCAACTTCACTAATATCATTAACAATTCGAATGGTAATATTAGAATCAACTCTGTTAGTGTCGAAACTTTCACATATTGTTTGATATACACAGTCTAAAGCTTTCCTTTCACTACAATTAAACGCCAAAGAAATTGATAGTTGCTCTTCATGATTGTCTGCTATTTTTAACAACTCATCATATACAGAAAGTAAATGCTCATAGGATGTGAGTCCTATACACAGAATCTGTAAATGGTGGCGTTCGTTAGGATATGTTTCTAAGAACTTTGTTGCTGTTGCATTTATGACTGACTTAATTTCAGAGTCATTTATAGCATTTTTGGAAGTGCTTAATTGTCCAAATTCATAGTAACCAGAGCTTGAATTAGTTGATACCAAATCCAAATAGCTATTATCTTCAAGCTTCTTAAGGTAGATTGTTTTACCATGATTTTCAAAAAGCTCTCTGAAAAGTTTTGCTAATACGCCATCGCTTTTATTGGCTATATTTAAAGTGTTATTAGCAAACTTCGAGCTAATGCTATTTAACATATAGTTTCTTTGAGATTGCATTAACAGACTATAAGGTGACCACGGGAGATATATACAGTAATTCGCATTTTCTGTAACGTTAATCGTATGCGCGCTCAATAACTCATAAACTAAAGCACTATTGATTTCTTTATTTGAACTTAAAGAATATATAAGCTTAATCAGCGCTCTTAATTTTATTTCAAGCTCATCATTTATCGAACACAAAGGGCTTTGAAAGAATAATTCTACTGTATTTTTCCAACACTCGAAAAAGTCATTGAACGACTCTATTACTTGATTATAGCTGTCCTGAGTAAGGTGATTATGGCTTCTTAAGTCTTCCAATAACTTTGCAAAAACTCGTATTTCTTTGTCTGACTTCTTAACAACAGCACCTTTTTTCATGCTCGTACTTACAGCCAAGAACATGTGAATGTTAGAAATTGTTGGGGTGCTTTCAGCTCTCTTGATGAATAACGGATCTAGTGATAAGTCGTATTTGTGAAAAAAGCCTTTTCGATCTCGAATCTTAGTGAAATCTAAGTATTTAGAGGATTCAAACCCAAATGGGTTAAAAATCCATTTGAGTTCCCAACTATCTATAGGTGTATCATTTCCTTTTTCTCGCCTTATAACCCTAAATGAAAGCTCATTTGCAGCTTTTGACTCACCGCTTTTTCTATTTTTGGAATCAACTGACGAGGCAAATTTTTCATTGAAAACTTTACCAAACTCAATTTTAAAGTTTTCACCGAAATGAGACCAGAAAGCAGCTAGATCTCGATATTCATTATTGAAGTAGTTAAGTGCATACCAGTTTTTTCGCTCTAAACTCCTTCGTGTCCGATCTTTCGCTAGACTAAGAACTATTTCATCATCACCTAAGTCTTTTAGTAAAACAGACTTTGACAAAACCTCTAAAAGACCAGTAATTAAATTGCTACATTCAGTAGCTTTTGAGTCTGTTATTTCCTTTAACCATGCTTTATCTAGTTTGGAGTTTTCAGAAATTTCCTTTGCATAGCTAAAGTAAAATTTCCTAAGGTCATTAATTTCTGGCTTTTGAGACGGTGGGTTGTCTACCAATCCAAGTAATTCAATATAGTCTTCTGGTAAGTCTATGTCATTGTCGGATAAGAATACTTGAGTTTCAGCACCCAATAAAAACTTTGGCTTAGCACTTTTGGCCTGCAATACTGAAGAATATGGATATGAACTGTCATATAGCTTTTGTAATTCTTCCTTTTGAGAAGAAGCTAATTTTCTATCCTCTTGATAGAAAGCTGAAAAATATTTAGAAATATCTGCACAAAACTCATCATAATCACTTCCAAATTGTTTAATAATGTCGATATTACTTTTAATCTCAGAAAGCTCTACTTCTTTATCTTTATTAATAGCACGCCAAAAATTTATATCTTTAAATAAAGTTTTAGTAACTATTGCTCTAAATGTTCGACGATATGATGCACCAGAGTTTTTTAATGGCAAGAACTCCTCTAGTCTATTTATGCCGCCCAAGTGAACACAACTTTTCCCTAAAGCATAATAAAATTTACCATCCTTAATAGTTTCTTCGATTACTCCATCGATAAAAGCATTAATTTTATCTATTTCAATGAAAGGTCTAGCATTCCATTTGGAGTTAGTTAGCTCAGACACAAACTTAGAAAGTTCAGCCACATATTCGTCAATAAAGAAAGCCTGTTCTGTATACTGTCGCTTTGCTAACTCAATCCATTTTGTTATTTCTGTTTGCTCAAATACCGTACTTTGATCAATTCCTCGAACTTGTTCCATTGTCGGCTTAATTTCTGCCATCAACATCAAACAAAAGAAATTGCCCTCTCTATTTCTTTCATGAGCCATCTCAGAAAAAGTATGCTTTTCTATAGCAACATTTTTATATTGTTCATGTTCTTCAACAACGACTATAAACCCATCATCCGAACCAATAGGTTTGATTGGAAAATCATCGTTTGAATTAATGTTTTCGATAATCTCTTCTACTAACCTTGCATCAAACTCTTTTAAAACAAAACGACCTGGTATCCTATTTCCTTTATTTGAATCACACCAATCTTGGTATTCTTTTTTGATAATCTCATAAAAATACTTAGCAAGAGATCTCATACTGAATCCTCCCTATACGGGTTTATGACATAGCTACAGGCATCTGATAAATGCCTTAACATTCCCATTTGGTATAACAAAGAAGCAAGATTTTTAGAATTTCGATTTAGATCTCTTTGAATTAATTCATTTTGCGTATCGGGTGCGGTATCTATAAATATTGAGTATTTATCTTTTAACTCTTTAATGAACTTGTTAAATTCAAGACGTTTGTTGTTACCAAGTATCGTAACAACTAGAGAATGAAGAAAGTCTTCGTTAAGAACATACCTGTAGCTCCTTGTGTTCTTTTTAGACAAAAAACCTATTTCTCTAAAACAGACATTAGGGTAATTCGAAATATGGTCTGCTAAGTATTTGTGAGCGCTTTTAATTTCTGATTCTTTGAAATTTACACGCTCACTCTCTTCAACATTTTCAAGCTCAGAAACGTATAACTCCATTACATCCGTAACTCTCGTTTCTAAACACCGTTTCAATTTGTTTCGTTGGGCTGAGATACTTTGAATTGAAGTTTTTCTTATACTGTTGGTTACCTTAGATAAGACTTCAGCAATATAGGTCGGCTGCTTTAACTTTTTGGGTTCAGAGCTGTTATGGTAGGTTTCTCCAACAGCTAGAATATAATTACCTATGTGATATCCAATAAGGTCTATCATAACCTTAACTTTATCTAACCTCTCTAAATCTAGCGACAACACCTGTTTTAGGTCATTTGCAAGCTCATCAAATAGATTTAGATAGTTATATGGCAAGTAACCGAGACGTTTACGGTTAGATTCAGGCAACTGAATACGCTCTTCTTCTCGTACTAATAATTTGGCGATTGTTGAGAATGAGGTATTTTGTGTCTCTAACCATGACTCGAAGTATTGCTCAAGTTCAATTCGAGTATTTTGGTCAGCTCGGCACAACATGAGATATACTAATTCACCACCTCGACAAAAAAACCTGCGATCTTCAGTGCCTTTTTTATTATCAAAATCACACCAAACATAATCTGATGATATCGGGTAAATAAATTTTGACGTCCACCTTTTTTTAGATAACGGGTCAAAAGTCAGAGAACTTAGGATTTTTATTGCATTGTAAAAACTATCGAATGAGTCAAAATTTTTCTTAATATGCTCAATATCGTCGTCGGAAAATTTGAATAAATCACCTTCTATTGCTTTAAGATATTCAAACTGTCTTTGCCACTTTTTCGCTTCACTTAGTTCAGAATTAATAACCGTCTCTAAAATTTCATTTTGATAAATAAGAATTCTAAGCTTAAAAAATTGCCTATGTTTAAAGTATAAAGTGTCATTTTCAGGAGCAAAAATAGCGTCAATTAATCCAGCTTCTTTAGCACGAAGCTGACTCTCAATAATGCATAACAGCTCAAAAAATAAAATTGACGGAGTTTGATCTTGCCTAAACCTATGACCCCAGATATTTTCAATAATAGGGATATGTTTTAATGAGTATTGTTTTTTTAATTCAGAAGAATAATTATGTAAGCTATCCATGATTTACCTTTAAAGCTGAAGGTCTAAACTCACCACTGTTAATCGTATACGTATCTATTCGCTTTCCCGAAGCTCTCGAATTTTTGCTTATTTGAGAAGCTAACTTAGATCTGAAAATTAATAGTTTTTTATAAAGTCTAGGGTTAGTCGTATTTGGTGGAGAACCTTTGGCAATTTGATATAAGAAGTCGAATAGTTCTACAGTCAAAGTTAATTTCAGAGCAATGTCACGATCAACATAAAACTCTATAACAGGTTCTATTCTAGAACCTGTTAACTCAAAATCTCCTTTAACTTTACTAATAAAGATATCTCTATCTCTTATGTCATCACCGTGAAATATTGATATAGGTGTAATAGAACCTTGATCTTTTTCTGGCACATATAATCGATCTTTCCCTGTCTCTTCAGATATATACCTACCATGAAAGACTCTATTCAAGGCCAATACAATAAGAGAAATTAGTTCAATATCATCACAGACATCCTTTCCCAAGAGGTTTTGATATACATTACTTTTGAAATAAGTGAAGCTAGAATACTTCTGAAGTTCATACGACCTTGTATCATTTTTTTGATAGCAATAAAGCTGCATTCTTGAGCGTCTTACAATTGCGCCCCAAAGCTCTGGGTTAAGCCCTGACTCTAGAGTTTTTTTGGAACTTAATAATTCATTAAAATCATCGAGAGGGATTTCTATATCTCTACTATCTTTGTGCTTTAACAAGTTGTCCCAATAGTTTGTAGACAATTCACCGAAATTGAGCTTATTAATTTCAGAGTATGGCCTAGCATTATGCATTTTATGAGGGCCAAGGTTCATTCCCCAAAAGCCAACCTCAATCGACGATTCGTAATTGAGTCCCTCACGATCATTTAACCTTTTTACTCGGTTACACGTGAATATTTGGTAATTAGTTTCCTTTTTAGTCGCTTTTAAATGCTTAGCTTTAGGTGTAGACGCTAAAATAGTATTTGTAGCCAGGTTTAAAAGCTCTCGGATAGTAAAGTGCTCATTATTCAATTGCAGTAGCAATATAATATTACTTAGATTCTCTTTAATATGAGGGTTCGATTTTAGAAGGTTATATTTTTGATAAATTGGACAAGTGTTAGACTGCTTTCCCTCACATGAATCACATGAACTCCAGCCAGAATGATTCAATATTTCATCAATGATTAGGGAAAAGTTTTCTTTAGCATTTAATTTTGAAAGATTGACAAGTTTGATGAGTTCTTGCTGATGGCAAGAGCTAAAGCCTAAATTAATTTTATCTTCGATTATTTCTTTTAATTGTTTTGCTTTCCCAATTAAGTCGTAATCATTGTTCGGTGTGATAAATTTGTCAATTTCATCAACTAAAATACCATCATTTACTGCGATTAAGATAGGCTTACTAGAGAACCCACTACGTAACACATTTATAAGTTCGGTAATAATAACTGAAGTATTTTCTGGCGACAGTTCCGAAAAGTCTTTAACTATAGTTTTTTCGTTACTTCTAAAGAAGCTTTTACTATTCCAGTTATCTTCATTGAAAGACTCGCCTTCAATTTGCTTTACGATATCCCTACATAGCTTAGTTTTTCCATCACCAGCTGTACCTGTAAGAATGATTACTCCGTGGCTACCCTTAGATTCAAATTGTTGAGTGATTTGTTTTTGCCATTCAAATTTTATATTCAAAGGTTGTTCTAATCCTAAATTAGAAGCAACCTTTCTGACATATTCGTCTTGAATTTGGTTTTGTCCTTGGCAATAACCTTCTAAATACCTAACCCACTTGTTTACTACCCAGGTCATTAGAGGCCTCCTTCCACATGTAGTCGAATTTTAATTTATATGTTTTCCAGTAGTTAACGTATATAAATTACCATAATATTTATTAAAAGCAGATAGTTATATAAATATATTTACTTAAAAAATAAATCATAAGAAAACTGTATAAGCATACAGACTTTGCATGTATTAATTGACTTTATTATTTTTGCATGCCGTTATATGATCGCTTTTGGAGATTTTCTCCAGACGAAGCTATAGGAATGAGGTACAACAGGAATGAGAGCTAAGTTAACGGGGCATGATACCTTCCCTCTTAGATATGGATGGCTATATAAAGCTGTTAACCATTTGAATTCAGGTGGAAAATTACAAACAAGTAAAGAAGATGAAACTCAGCAAGCTATTATTCGGCTAGGTGTAGGTAAAAACATGGTGAATGCAATTCGCTATTGGGCAGAGTCCGCTGGACTGCTTTATAGTAAAAGAAAGCAATCAAATATTGATTACTTTACTTCTAAAAATGGTAATTACATATTTAATGAGAAAACAGGCAAAGATCCGTACCTAGAGCATTTAGGTTCAATTTGGTTAGTTCATTTTTGGCTATGTTTTAATGAAGACGAAATGACATCTTACAGGTATTTTTTCAATATTTTTAATGGTGAATATTTTGAAAAGCAAGTTTTATTGGCTCATATGTCTGACGATTTAGTAAAGCTTACTCCTAGTGATTCATCTGTAAATAATTCTACGATTCGAAAAGATATCGATACATTCCTTAACTCTTACAGTAAAAAGCATATAGCTAAAGCTGGGGATGAGGAACAGTTTAGGTCGCCTTTAACAGAACTCTCGCTTATTCAGGAAAGTGGTAAAAATTATTACTTAAGTGACTTAAACAGTAAGTCGGACCTGCCTATAGAAATATTCATTTACGCTCTGCTCAAGTTCGTTCAGAAAGAATCGTTATTATCTAAAGTTTCAAAAGTTAATTTTAAATCCTTACTTCTTGACCCTTTATCTCCTGGAAGAATATTTAGACTTTCTGAACAAGGACTAGGTGAAAAATTAGATGCGGCACAAAATTATTCTAATGGCCGTATTTCATGGCTAGATACATCAGGACTTCGACAAGTTTCCGTTGATAGCGCCTACCTTAATCAAGAGCAAGTTGTATTAGACAGTTACTACGAAGGAGCAAGCAATGTCTAATTTGTTAGTAGACGTAAAACAAAAATATAAAAGCTCTACTCGAATCGATAGTCAATTAGAAGATAGTAAACAATTTATTGATAATTTCATTCTTCACGGCACAGCTATAAACGTTCTTGAAACTATCAGTAGAGACTTTGAGGGTAGTGAGCAACGGGCTTATACAATTACAGGACCGTATGGTTCAGGTAAATCTACAGTGGCATTATTTTTATCTTTATTATTATCAACTAATAAAGATGAAAGGGATTATGCAGAAGACTCACTAGATAGCGCAGAAGGACTGAAATCAGAATTTCCTAACCGTTTTAAGATTAATAATGGCTGGAAAACAATTAAGCATGTATGTGCGATGGAATCTCCTGCACATTCAATACTTTACACTGTAGCAAATTCACTAAAGATAAAAATAAAAAAAGACGATATTAGGAACTTTACTGATGTTGAATGCCTTGAAGTATTAGAAGAACATTTAAATTCTAAAAAAATAAAAGAAGATGGTGTATTAATTTTATTAGACGAAATGGGCAAAGCACTCGATTTCTGTGCAAGTAATAATAAAGATCTATATATATTCCAACTGCTAGCCGATATCGCACAGCAATCTGACAACAATATAGTCATTGTTGGTTTTTTGCACCAATCGTTTACTGAATACGCTAAAAACAAAGAATCTAAGCTGCAAGAAGACTGGGCAAAAGTACAAGGTAGATATAGAGATCTTGGATATAATCCGTCAGTAGATGAATCGTTATTTTTGCTAGGAGACGCTATAAGTAAGTCTTCACAACAGCTAGACGAAAAGTTATCAAAGCAATACAAGAATTTAGTTGAAATAGTAAATGATTCTTTTAAAAGCAAGACTAGAAACACCTCAGACTTATTTAAAACTCTACCATTAGATCCTTTAGTCAGTTTACTCTTAGGCCCTATATCTAAGCGCAGATTCTCACAGAATGAACGAAGTTTATTTGGATTTATAGCATCTTACGAAAAGTACGGTTTCAGAGAATTTCTCTCTGAGTTTTACACTGCAGAAAGTAAAGATTACTCACTATACACATTAGATAACCTTTGGAATTACTTGCATCATAATCTCTACCATACAATTGTTACTTCATCAGATAGTAAAGCTTGGTTAGAAAGCTGTGATGCTGTAGATAGAGCTGTAAAAAAAGGTAATGAGTTACATGCGTCGATAGCTAGAGTTGTTGCTTTACTAACTTTATTTGGTTTCAATCAACACTTTCATTCAACCAAAGACTTTTTAGAAAATTATTTTCAACGAAAAGGCTTTAAAAAAGCAGAAGTCACTAAGGCGATAAAGGATCTGGAATCGTGGACAGTAATAATATTCCGTCCAGCACACAACGGCTACTTCATATTTGAAGGTAGTGATATTGATATCAATACACTAATTAAGCAGCAAAAAGAAAAGTTAGAGTCAGGCATAGATTGGACGTCAGTATGTGATTTAACTGACGGTGTTTTAGCAACCTCGCATTATCACAAAACTGGAGCAATGAGGTGGGCTAACAAGTTATTGGTTAATAGCGTTGATAATAAGTTACTTGCGTCTATCAACTTAACTCCGCGACACGGTAAAGTATTCTTAAATTTCGTTTTAGCAGTAAGTGATAAGGCTTATAACAAGTTAGTAAAAGAAACAGCCTCAAATAAATGTGTTGTTATTGGCAAATCACCGACAATTAATAGATTAAAAGATATATCTATCGAACTAATCGCGCTGGAGAAAGCAAAGAAAGAAGTCGCGGCCGTAGTGCGAGATAAGATCGCGCTGAAAGAGCTCGATTCTAGGATTATTTCTTTTAAGCAGCAGCTATCTCATGAATTAGATAGAGTTTTCGCTAATGCGAATTGGTTATACTTAAACAATGAGCTGAAGAAACAACCAGTTTCTTCAATCGCATCTTTTGTTGCAAATGAAGTCTTTAATAAGTCGCCAATCATTATTAATGAGTTAATTAATAAAAATAAACCATCCGGCAGTGCAAACGCGGCTCTTAAAAAACTACTTAGAGCTATGTCTGAGGATCCATGTGAACCTGTTTTAGCTATGCCTGAAAAGACTTTTCCTGCGGAGAAAGGGCTGTACTACTCTGCTCTAAATAACGTTGGCCTTCATGTGCCAGATCCAGAATATAAAGGGCAATATAAGTTTGTAATGCCTTCTAATGAACAAAAGCGTTTATTAGAACTTTTTGCAACAACTTTAAATTACATAACAGATAAAAGTGGAATCGTTAAGTTATCAGACATTTTTGAACTGTGGCAAAAGGAACCGTTTGGAATAGCGAAAGGTGTTATTCCAATTTGGCTTTTAGCATTTTTACAAGCTAATACTCATCATTTAGCTTTTTATGATTATAACGGAGTTACCAGTAAGCCGACGTTCATAGATGGCGCTGATGAAGAGTTCGCTATGAAGCTATTCCAGCAACCTGAATTGCTAGGCGTTCAGTTAGTCAAAATAGATCACTCCACAACTAGCTATTTGAATGAATTATCTTCAGCCATTGGACTATCAGAAAGGGAGTGCTCACCGCTACTTATTGCCCAATCATTAGTGGCTTTTTATGCGGAACTATCACCTTGGACAAGAAATACTCGCTCATTGGATAAGACACTATTGAAGTTTAAAGACGAAACCAAAGTGGCTTCAGATCCAAATGATTACTTATTCAATAAATTACCAGCTATATTTGGAAAGAACACAAAGCTTTCGGATATCAAATCTGAAGATTTTAAGAGTATTCTTGAACAGCTCAAAAATGCACATGGAAAAGAGCTGTTAAAGTTTGAGAGTCGAATTAGAGAATACATAACGTTTAACCACCACTTAGTTAAGAACTGTAAGAAAGTTGCAGCTTTCACTACTCACCCAAAAGTTGAAACTTTCGCATTACGGCTATCTGAATTTGCTAGCTCTAATAAATGGGTTCCGTCAATAATTTCATTACTGTCAGGTAAGGCAGAAAGAAACTGGGACGATAGTGCCTTAGCTAAAGCAAATTCTGAATTGATTGAGATAATTGAAAGATTTAAGAAAGATCTGTATCTGTCTGATTTTGGGGATATTGATTATAAAAATATTAAGAAAAATTTTAAGCAACAGCTTGAAGATATAGACCAGAAAATAGATCAATTTGAAATCAATGAGAAAAAAGCAATTCTGATGACAATGTTAGATGACTTGATGGAAGTATAAAGGAAATACAATGGATAAAACGTTACATGTATTAGGTCTTTCTGGCGGAAAAGATAGTGCAGCTCTTGCTATGTATATGAGAGATAACTATCCAGATTTGGATATTCAATATTACTTCACTGATACGGGTAAAGAGCTACCTGAAGTCATTGACTTTGTGAACCGCTTAGAAGGCTATGTTGGCAAAATTGTTGACCCATACGAAGAAGTATTTAGTTCTAATCGTGAGAAAAAAGACTTTGATTACCATTTAAGACAACATAAAAACTACTTACCCTCCCCTCAGGCTAGATGGTGTACCATCCAAATGAAACTGATCCCATTTGAAAAATGGATTCAGATGAAAATGGAGAAAGAAGGCTATACCAAAGTCGTTTCTTATGTAGGAATTCGAGCTGATGAACCAGCTCGTGAAGGCTTTTTAACTAACACTGTCACATCTGAATACCTGACCATTAAAATGCCATTCAGAGAAGATGGCTTAGAAAGAGATGATATTTTTGAAATTCTGAGAAAAGCTGATTTACTGGGCAATGAAGAAGAAGTTGTCGAATACCGTAAATTATACGTTGATCCTATGACTGGTGAGCCTTTAGAGCCTTCGGAAGAAGATAAGATGGCTTTAATGGAGCAACTTTTGAAGAAACGTTCAATGAACCAGACTGAGCACTCACAAGATATTCAGCCAAATTTAACTCCCGAAACTTTATTGAAGATAGTTGAAGCAAAAGATCAAGGTAAGCCGGGCTATTACGGCTGGAGGTCTAGAAGCGGTTGTACCTTTTGCTTCTATCAACAAAAGATCGAATGGCTAAGGCTAAAAGAGATTTATCCTCAAGCTTTTGAAGAAGCGAAGTCATACGAAAAAAAAGCCGAAGACGATAGAGGCGATGGTACATTCTATTGGCTAGGGAAAGGTACTCCTTTATCCACTCTTGAAACTGAAGAACGTAAGATTGAAATCATTGAGAACCATGAATTAAGAGTTAAACGATTAGAGAAAAAACTGAATAGAAGAGCAAACCTACTGCGAGCGAAAGTCAAGATTTCTGATACAGATCGTATGGATGAGATATATGACGAAGTTGAAGGTGGTGGAGCTTGTGTAACTTGTTATAAATAGAGATATGAAACTCAGAACTATAGATGAACACTGTGGAGAGTTATATCTCCTTATTGTTCAAGGAACAGATTATTTTATTGAACGTAGTGAATGGCAACAGCCGCTTGCGAGCCTCAAATTAGCGAGCGGATTGAAATCGATTGAATACGATACCGTTAGATTTGATCCGTCGTTCGGTTGGTGTGGCAATGGAGACATTTGTGTTGGCTATCAAGATGATTTAGAAGCAATACTTACCTTATCTTTATGCAGGTTTCATTTCATATGGTCGGCTTTAGAAGCCACGATAAACATATCGGTTCCGGCGAAACTCGACAAGAGTATTCGTGGTAAAATCAGTAACGCCTGCCTTTATCTAAAGCAAAACCGCGGTTTTCACCCCAAATTTGAAGCCTACTTGATTGAGTTAGCTAACTTAGAAAAGTTATTAATTGAAGATTCATTCTATAGTGAAATTTTTTTGAATATTGACATTCCTCAGCATGTCAATGAATACGGAAAAGGTATCTTTCTAGCTTATAAATTGAGGAACCTGTTAGCTCATGGCTCGTTAGGTATTCCGGAAACGCAGCAAGAAGAAGAGTCTCACTTAGATAGTCAAATAATTCATAGTATCACTAGATTAGTTCTGCTTACAATCCAGACTCTAGCAATTATAGACTTGCATGATGACTTCCCTATATTTTCTTGGTCTTATATCGACATTCCTATAGAAGATGCTCTTACTAATATTCAGTTTGATGCCAGCCCCGAAGATATTTTTGAAGACCAGGAATCACCTTTTAATAAAGACCAATTGAAGTTTGAATTTGAATAAAAAATAGCTTTTTACTAGCAGACTCTATTTCATTTAACTAGCAAATTTAGCTGTGTCTTTTTATCTGATTGCATAGAAACTCTAAATCACTGTTCGTGAAATCTAATGGAAAGCTTATTCTAAAAGTTTTATCAGCCATTTCTCTTGATAAACCGATGGATGTTAATACGTGAGATGGTTCAACCTCTTTAGATGAACAAGCTGAGCCTTGAGCAAGGCAAAGCTCACTTTCATTGCCTCGAACCAATGTTTCAGTATCAACATTCGGGAGTGTGACCGAGATACAATGGGGCAATGTATTGATGCCATTTTCTATGTATTGAACATCTAGGAAATTCAATTTTTCTAAGAATTTTCTCTTAATTTGGTTGGCTGAAAAATCAGAGTAATATGATTTAAATACCTCAATAGCCTTTCCAAATCCTATAATTAGAGGAGCGGCTACAGTTCCGCCTCGCACACTCCCTTCCTGCCCCGCTCCGTGAATTACAGGCGTAAGCTCCCTATGCCTTAAGTCTCTAATATAAACAGCTCCAATCCCCTTAGGACCGCCAATTTTGTGAGCAGAAAAAGACATAACATCAACATTCAGGTCATCAACATCAATCTCAACTTTTTGAAAGCTTTGGGCAGCATCTGAGTGAAATATGATCTCGTTTTCAAAACACAACTGTCCAATCTCTTCAATAGGATTTACGGTCCCTAATTCATTATTTACATGCATCACTGAAACTAATGCGGTATCGGGTCTGATAGCGTCTTTTACAGATTGAGCTGTGATCAATCCGTCTGAATTAGGTTTAACATAAGAAATTTCATACCCCAGAGTTACTAAATACTCTGTAATGGCAAATATGCACTTGTGCTCAATCTGTGTGGTTACAATATGTTTTTTATTATTTGTCGCTGCTGCGGTTAACAAAATGCTCTTAATAGCAATATTATTTGACTCCGTTGCCCCAGAGGTAAAAATGATTTCACTAGGGTAAGCGCCTATTTCATTTGCCAAAAGCTCTCGCACTTTATTAATCTGATGAGAAACTTCCTCGCCTAGAGTGTGACTAGAGGCTGAGTTGGCGTATAAATTATCAAAAGCTTCGATAAGCACTTCTTTCACTTCAGGTAGAAGTGGATATGATGCAGCGGTATCTAAATAAACCATGTTCTTACTTTCAATGCAGTGATATCGATAATTATAACCTTTCAGAAAAGGAAAAACATTAGCCCTAACTCTCAATTCGGCGTATGCATGGGGCTAGCAGTAATTTGCCCTAACCAATATAAATTTGAATGTATATATTGTTCTTGTTTAATGTCCATATCTGTACTTTTACTATAAGTATCTTGGTATGAACATTACCCAGTTGGAGTGGATTTGTAAATTGGAATTTTAGCTATTAACTTGCCAATAGTCGTCTTTATTTCAGCCTATTAATTCTGCACCTAGTTTAGTTTCATTGTTTTCAATCTAGATTGCGGCCATAGAATATTTCTTTTATTTCTTTGCTTAGCATTTGCTTTGCTTGGTTTTGTTCAAATTGACTTAACGAACCAACGCCTAAGCCAAACACGTGCCTTTGAATATTAAGTTCTTTTAACATCATTTTGGTGTGAAAGATGTTTTCTTGGTATACGTTCACATCCACCATTTCGTAGCGGTTGTGAACATCTTCCGACACGAAGTTTTGAATAGATGAAATATCGTGGTCAATGTAGTGTTTAGCCCCGCGTATATCTCGGGTAAAGCCTCTTACGCGGTAGTCTAGCGTTACCACGTCAGAGTCGAATGAGTGAATTAAGAAGTTGAGCGCTTTTAGCGGCGAGATTATCCCACAAGTAGATACTTCAATATCTGCTCTGAAGGTGCTTATGCCATTGTGAGGGTGGCTTTCTGGATAGGTGTGCACACATATATGGCTTTTATCTAAGTGGGCTGCAATTGTTTGGGTTCGTTCACTAATTAACATTGTGACACTTGCCCCTTGCGGCTCGTAGTCTTGTCGCGCTATGTTTAGGATATTTGCATCAATAATTTCAACGACTTCTCGCAAAATATTGGTTAAGCGATCTGCGTTGTATTGTTGGTCTATATATTTGAGATAGTCGTTTCTGTGTGTGTCAGATTTTGCCCAACTAATGTCATAAAGTGAGAAACTCAAACTTTTGGTTAGGTTGTTAAACCCATGTAAGTTAAGCTTTTTAGTGCCGTCCAATTTGCAACCAGTCTGTTATTTTATAAATTCTGAATCAAATAAGTTTTTGATTAAACCTGAAAATTCGACAATAAAGGCTTCTTGTTGACTTGTGGCTTTTTCGTCTAAGCGGCGAGATAAAAATTCTTCTAAATCTGTCACTATGGCGTCGGCTTCACGTACAACGTCTAGGCGGGTGTCTTGGTCTAGGCTTTCATGCTGAGAAAAAAATGCCATAATTTTTTGCGCGATATGCTCTTCAATTAGGTCGCGAACCGTCTTGTCTAATGTCTCACCTTTGTTTTGCTGAAATAGTTCTATATTGTCAGTAAAGTATGAGATCAATTCGATATATGCTTGAGATTCGGTAACCATTTTTTCCTCAATTGAGCTTATTCTTCGGTCTAATTGTAAGATTGTAGCGAATAAGCCATAAGACTCAAGCTTATGGCTTATTTAGTTTAGCCTTTTAGTCTAGCTTTAGCTGTGCGTGCGCTTTTTTAATACGTTGTACAACTTCTTCTAGTTGGCTTCGGGCGCATGCAAAGTTTATGCGGGCATATTGCGGTTCACCAAAGTCGCGACCTGGTGATGGGCCTACGCCGGCACTTTCAAAGAATTTTTGTACGTCTTCTAGGCCTAAGCCGCTACAGTCGATCCATGCTAAGAAAGTTGCGTCCGCTTTAACCATTTCCATGCCTTTTAGTTGGCTGATTTGCTGGTGTAAATAGTCGCGGTTGTCTTTTAAATATACCAGTAGTTCTTTGTGCCAGTCGCCACCTTCACGGAATGCGGCTTCAGTTGCGACTAATCCTAGAACTTGTACCCAAGGTACGATGCCTAGTGCTGCGTTGCGAAATTGCATACGAATTCGGCTATCTGGAATAATGGCAAATGATGCACCTAAACCCGCAATATTAAAGGTTTTGCTTGGTGCCATAAGGCTGATAGATTTATTCGATATTTCTGCAATTGCTGGCGCGGGTATGTGCTTTTTACCCGGCTCTAAAATAAGATCACAGTGTATTTCGTCTGAGCACAATATTACGTTGTGGTGCAAACAAATTTCCGCTACTTTTTTCAGTTCGGCTTCTGTCATCACTGAACCACATGGGTTCATTGGATTACACATGATAAATAATTTGGTTTTTGGATCAGCCGCTTGTTGTTCAAGTGCTTGCATGTCCAATTCCCAACGGCCGTCTTTTTGTATACTTGGTATGTCTACTCGCTCACATTGGTTAAGCGACGGTGCTTTTAGCAGTGGTGGGTAGTTTGGCACTTGCACCATTACTTTGTCACCTGGTTGGCAGTAGGCTTTACACGCTACGTTAAAAGCGGGTACTACGCCTGGGGTCCATACTATCCAGTCTGGCAGTATGTGCCAATCGTGTTCTTTTGCGACCCATTCACATACCGACTGATTTAGGCTGTCGTATGGTAAGGTGTAACCCAAAATACCATGGTCGGTTCTTTGTTTTATTGCATCTATTACTTGTTGTGGTGGCTTAAATTCTGCGTCTGCCACCCATACAGGGATGATGTCTTGGCCTGCATATTTGTCCCATTTGAATGAATGCGTGGGCTTTCTGTCTATTACTTCGTTAAAATTTACGGCCATGTGTAAAACCTTTTGTTCTGTCTAAATATCGAAGAATTCTGGCTTGTATATAAAGCCTTGGTATCCATCGAAGTTGTATTCTTTTAAAACTTCCAATTGTGCTTCATTTTCAACACGAGTTGCAATAACTGCAACGTCTAAATTATGTATTGTGGTACATAAAGAGCCGACAAAATAGGCATCATCTTTGTTGCTGAGTGCCATTTGTGTGTAGGCGTGGTCAATTTTTACATAATTTGGATGAATTGATTGTAGGTAGCTCAGTGATGAAAAGTTTCGTCCAACTCTATCTACCCCAAACTGCACACCTAATAGTTTAAACTGTTCACACAAGATTTCGATACGCTCTTTATTGTATATAACGCTTTCTTCGCTGAATTCAAAACAAACGTTGTCTGTTATGTCTTTGTTTTGATTCATTTGACTAACGAGCCATTGGATAAAGTCATCACTTTTTAACGCGCTGGCGGTTAAGTTGATTGCGTATTTATGCGTTGGGTTGGCGTGTATGTGCCCTATAATCATGTCGATTACTTTTTTATCAAATGCTTGTCCTAATTCGTATTCATCTAATACTGATATAAAGGATGCAGCGTTTATTGAGCCCATTTGTGCTAGTTTAAGTTGAGCAAATGCTTCGAAGTGATAGGCATTGCCTTTGTTTTCAAATTCAAACACGGGTTGGCGTGAAAAACCTAAACTTGCGGTGTTAATTGCTTCAACCATTTTGTCTCTAAGTTCAGTTTTGAGTATGGGTGCTTGTTTGTTTGCTAGGGTTTGTTTGCATACGTGTTGGTGGTTGACCGCTTGACGAGCTTGTTGCAATGCGTTATCCACTAAACCCATTAATTGTGGGGTTTCCATTGTATGCTGCACAACCACTGCCCCTATATGATATACCGGCTTTTCGTAGAAGTTTTGCGTGAAATGGGGTGAGGTGAGCGTTTCACTGAGCTGCGCCAGTTTTTCTTTTAGTGCTGGTTCGTCGACGCCTTGCACCAGTACTGCAAATTCATTTGCTGATAATCTGCAGGTTACATGGCCATTGTCTGGGTTAAAGGTGTTTTGTACCCGTTGTGCTGCGGCTTTGACTATTTCGTCTCTTTTGGTGAAACCATCGCGTTTTTTTATCGTTTCCAAGCCATTAAGTTCAAGCAAAAATACTGCGCCGTGCGGTGTGTCTTCAAGCCACGCCCGCAATTGTCGATTAAAAAACGACCGATTCCCTAAACCCGTGGTGGCGTCTTGAAATGCTTGTTGCTTGAGCTTGTCGTGCAGCTGTGCTTCTTCGTTAAACTGGTCGCGTAGTTTGTCGGTCATCCGATTGATTGCTTCTGTCACTTGGCGCAGTTCTAGCGTTTTTGGTAAAGCTAATGGTTGACCAAAATTGCGTTCTTGAATTTGTTGTGCTTTAAGCTGAATCCGTTGTAATGGTTGCAATAAGATTCGAATGCCAAATGCTGAAACCAATATGACCGCCACTGATAATCCACCTATCCACCAACACATGGCAAGAAAGGCATTCCATAGTTGTAAATAAGCAAAACCTGGATGCCCTGCTATTTTGAGCGTTGCTGCCTGCATCCACCCATCTGTAATTATGGTTTCTTGTTCGGGTATTTTTAGTAAGTCGAGGTTGATAAACCAGCTTGGCACGCCTTTGACCGCAACTGGATTGGTTTTTACTATCTTGCTGTCGTCTTGGTAAATTTCTAGTTCGATACGTTCGTAAAAACCACCATCAAAATAGGTGTTTATGGTACTGTCTATCATCACTTTGTCTTGCGCTTGCAAGTGTGGTTGCAGTGCCATACTCATCGAAGTTGATGTGTTGTTTAAGTCTGACTCTAGCTGGTTAGCTAAGTAGTTTCGTGTCGATTGAAACTCTAACCAAAGTACGCCGATTAAATTAACCGAAAAACATACAATTATCACCAGTAGTATTTGTCGAAACAAAGTCATAGTGTACCCACTTTTATTTAAATTCTGCTAACTGGTAGCGTTTACTTAAGTTATCCCAATGATCTAGGCGCTCCGAGCTCCCCACAAGCTGACCTTTACCTTTTTGTTTGTTAAGCCATAGTTGTTGACCATTAAACGAGAAAATCGGAATTAGGTCGCGGCGTTTTATCGCAGGCTTAATTTCGCCATCTAAATTGTCCAATATAAGTGGCATTGATTTTGGTGTTTCGTAGTATGCCAACACCATATGAAATTGGTTTAGTTTAACCGCTTTTACATAGGTTAATCTTAGTTTATTGATGTCGACACCCAGCTCTAATAAGGTGAAATATTTAGCTATGGTGAAGTCTTCGCAATCGCCTGCTTTATGACCGATAAACTCTAACGGCGTCGCCCAATAGTCTTCTTGTTTCCACAATTTTATGTCGTCTACAAAGTCGAAAAGGTTAAAAAATCGATTAACTGATTGGAGCTTTTGCTGGTCTGTTGCGTTTTGTTGTTGCTGAATGATATTGCGCCAAGCTCTGGCGCGTTTACCTGCAGCTTCGCCATATTCAGATTGCATTTTTCCAACAAGCTTGGCAACGTTGAGTTGTTCAACTGCGCTTGCGTATATAACACTGAGCGCAGCGAACAATACAATGAGGGTTTGTTGTAGGCGACTACCAACCCAAGGCTTCATGATCTTGTGTAGATGTAGGCGTGGTCTCAAGCTCGGCTTCTTCCATGATGTATATATGCCACTTCAGTTTAGCCTGTGTTAATAGTGTTTGCGCAGTTATTTCGATTCTTGTGTCATCTTCATTTGCAGCTTGCTGCTGTGTGTATTGATATACCAGCTCTACCCGCCTATTTTTATTTTCAGCTTGTGGTGACATAGGTGAAACGAGCGGTGACTTTTCCCCTAATGCCGTTAATTTTATTTTACTTTTAGGTAGCTCTAAAATACGCGTAAGTAGGTGCAGTATCGCGTCTGCTCGTCGCTGACTCAGCTTTAAATTGTAGTCGTCTTCACCACTTTGTGATGCATGACCGCCAATATAAATGACTTCTCCGTGGTTGGCTTTATATTGACGTATAAATTGCGCTATTTTTTCTTGCTCTGCAATTGGTATAACTGAACTGTCGTGATCAAAGTACAATATGTGTGCTTGTTCGCTTGGGGTTTCTACTTCCCCTGTGTCTGTCACTTTTTTTAGTACTTCACCGGCTTGACTTAAGGTTAGCTCGTGATACAACTGTGGGTAATTGTTGTTTATATATGCGACAATTTTATCGGTTCGTTCTATGAAGTACGGGTTTTGTGCTTGCTCTGAATTGAGCTTTATGGCCCAAGTATTGTTACTGTCAAGCCCTTGTAAAAATTCATCTAAGGCTAATTTGGCCACATCGTTTAGGTCAACTTCTTGATAACCAAAATATATGCGACTTTGACGTTGATGCTCTTTTTCTTCTTGCTCTGAACAGCCATAGTTGCTGACTTCTCTATTTGCCAATGTGCCTTTACACAATTCTCTGGCGGCAATTACGCCGTCTTTGTCGGCATCGTGTAGACGCTTATAACCTGTTTCAGAGATGTGCTGCCAAGCCACTGTTTCTGAGCTGTCTGGCAAGTTTAAGCTGCTACAGCCACTTATCAATATAGTCGCGATTGAGCTTGACCATGCTAAGTGCTTTTTAATCATGATTAACCTGCCAATATTCTTGAGGGTTAATCTCTAGGCTATTGAGTAACCTGCCCATCGCATTTAGTACGCGATATTGCGCCACGATATGACTGCTTTTGGCGTTAACGTGCGATTTTCTCGCTTCAAATAATTCGTTTTCTGTGTCTAATAAGTCCAGCAAGGTTCTGCGGCCCAAATCAAATTGTTTCTTGTATGCTTGTTGAGTTAAATAACTTTGTTCTACGTGAATTTGCAAAAAACCCAGTTGCTTTTCTAGCGACTCTTTTGCCTGCCATGACAGTTTTGCACCTTCTATTACTTCTCGTAGGGCTTTTTCTCGAATGTCTTTTGCTTGCTCGAGTTGGTATGCTGCATTTAACTCATTGTGTTTGTCGCGACCACCACGAAATAAGTTGTACGATACCACGATATCGGCTCTTAGCTCGTCGCGTAGTGCTGAATTTGAACCTCTATCGTCTATTCGTGATTTTGACACTTCGAGCGTGACCCTTGGGTAGTAACCTGAGCGGCTCGATTTGAGTTGTGCTTGGGTAGCTGAAATATCAGCATTGGCTAAAAACAATGTTGGGTGACTGCTTCTTGAGATCCGCAGCACGTCTGCCAGTGTATTGGGTATTTTTACGATATTGACTTTTGGTTCAATTAAGTCAGTCGGATATTCACCCACAACCGTTTGGTAAAGTGCGATGGCATCTTGCAGGTTGTTTTCAGCCGCAAGTGCGTTTGCTTGTGCTCTGGCCAGTCGACCCGTTGCTTGTGAAAGCTCGGAGTTTGAGCCTAATCCACTGTCTGCTCTGACTTTAATTTGCTCAAATATATCTTGGTGCGATTGTAAGTTCCTTTGCGCAAGTTCGTAAAGTTGTTGCTCACGTAATACACCAATGTATGCATTCGCGGTGTCGAGCGCCTTGTTTTCTGCGGTTTCTTTTAGTGCAAAAAATTCAGAGCGCATTTCTTGTTCGTTTCGCTCTATTTCATTAGATGAGAAAAAACCATCGAATAAAATTTGTTGTAGTGACAAATTGTATTCTATTGGTTTGATTTGTTCTTTTTCGATACCAGCGCGTGATTCGGGCGTATTTTGTTTGCCTTGGCCAATATTTGCACGCAAATCAATGCTCGGTAACCAAGCGCCTTGGCTGCCCTCGTGAGCATGATATGCACTTTTATACCTATGGTAAGCCGCTTTGAGTTCGGGGTTTGTATTAAACGCCGTTGCAACGGCTTCTTCTAGCGATTTAGCAGTAACAGGCAAGCTAAGGCATGTGCCTGCAAATACTGTAGAAACAACGCTTTTGATAAAATTATTCATTTATGTTTATTCGTCTCCACAATTTTATCTTTCTCGCATTGCGTTTTGTTTTGCTCTAACTATAGGTTTAAGTAGGTAATCTAACACGGTTTTTTTACCAGTCAATACATCTACGCTTGCCGTCATACCAGGAATTATGGGTAAAGGGTTATTATTTTTGTCTAAATAACTGTCTTCAGTGCGCACTCTAATTAGGTAAAAGCTGTTTTCTTTTTCGTCTTGTATGGTATCGGCACTTATGTGCTCTACTGTACCTTTTAAACCTCCGTAGATGGTAAAGTCGTACGCCGTTAGCTTGATAACCGCCGGTAAGCCTGGGCGTAAAAACGCAATGTCTTTTGGCAGTATTTTCGCTTCAACTAATAAACTGTCGGCTAGTGGAACAATTTCAATTAAGTCCATTCCTGGTTGGATAACACCACCGACTGTATTGATATTAATGGTTTTTATTGTGCCTCGCACTGGCGAAAAAACATTGGTTCTAGTTAGCCTGTCTTGGCTAGAAACTAACGCTTCGTCTAATGGGGTTAATTCGTTTTCCGCTTTGGCGAGCTCTTTTTGCACTTCGCTTCTAAACTTTAGCACAACTTCGGTGCGCTTGTTTTCCATTTCCTCTACTTCGGCTTTAATTTTCGGCCGTAGTAATCTCAAGCTTGAGAGCTCTCCTTTTACGTCATTTGCTGCACGTTCTAATTTAATTAATTCAACTTCTGACACCACACCACTGTTGGCCAATGGTCGGGTTAAGTCGAGCTCTTTGCTCACTAATTGATAGCTGCGCTGAGCATGTTCAATTTTAGATGCTAGCTCAGTTAGTTGCTGCTGCTTTTGCATCACTTGTTGGTCTAAAATTTTCACTTGATTCGCTAGGTTGCGCATTCGCTCTGCGTATAGTGCTTTTTGCCGATTAATCAGCTCAGGGTAGGCTTTTTCATTGGCAAATTTCAATTCTACCGGTTCAATATTAAATTGGCTTCCAACGGCTTCTAAACTATCAAGCTCTGAGCGCAGGCGCGTAATTTCAGCTCTTAACCCATATGCATGTGCCTGCTGCTCGCGAAACTCTGATAAGAATCGGGTTTCATCTATACTGAGTAATTTATCACCTGGATTAACGATATCCCCTTCTTTGACAAATACTTCTTTTAATATCCCGCCTTCTAAATTTTGAATAACTTGCACTTGTTGTGACGGTATTACTTTGCCTGCGCCAACTGTTACTTCATCAACTTTAGCAAATGCTGCCCACAGTAGTAGCGAAGCTAAAAAGCCGCATATTAGATATAATGCTTGACGAGTTCGTTTTGGTGAACTTAATAACAATGCGGCATTTATATCGTTAATATAATTAATTTCGTTTTCTTTTATTGTGTTGTTCATGTTTATGCCTGCGGTGCTTTAACGTTACCGCTACGCAATTGCTGCATAACCTGCTTTGTAGGACCATCGATAACAATTTGCCCTCGCTCTACCACAATGACTCGGTCTACCAACTCGAGCATAGACATTTTGTGCGTGATGAGCACGAAGGTTTTGTCTTGCGCCAAGATTGCTAATTGCTGTTTTACTTTATGCTCGGAAAAATTATCCATATTGGATGTTGGTTCGTCTAATACTAAGACTGGCGGGTTAAACAGCAAAGCTCTAGCAAGTGCAACTGCTTGACGTTGCCCACCTGATAAAAATGCGCCACGCTCACCCACTTGACGGTCTAAGCCATCAGGGTCGGTATCGGTAAATGACGTGACACCTGCTAAACGCGCCGCTCTTAAAATACGTTCGTCTTCAACGTGGGGAACACCTAAGGTGATGTTGTCTCTAATTGAGCCGTAAAATAGGTTGATGTCTTGGGGCAAACAACCAATTTTTGAACGCAAGTCAGCTGGGCTGATTTGATTTATGTCGATGCCATCAACCCGAATTGCACCCTCATTTGGCTTATAAAATCCCATAAGCAATTTTTCGATTGTCGATTTCCCAGCGCCAATGCGACCTATTATGGCAACTTTTTCTTTGGCTTTAATATTAAAGCTTAGGTTTTTAACCACCTTATTTTCACTGTTTGGATAAACAAATGACACTTGGTTAAATTCCACTTGCCCGTCTAGATATGGACGATGTAGATATTGTTCGACGGATTCATCAGGCAATTGCATGATCTCATCCAGCGTTTTTAGTGCAGATTCTGCCTGATTGTAGCGTGTTGCTAATAAGGATATTTGGCTAAATGGCTGCATAATTCGGTTGCTCAACATTACGGCGGCAATAAGCGCCCCCATGCTAATTTCACCTTCAATAATTAAATACACACCAATAACAATGACAACCACGGAAGAAAGTTGCTGCATAAACGCACTAAACGAGGACACTGTCGTTGCTAGTTTTTTGATTCCTAAATTCCAGCTTGAGATGTTACCGTTAACCTCTTCCCATTTTTGCTGGAATTGGCTTTCTGCGCAGTTGAGCTTTAAGTTTTCTAAGCCGCTTAAAGATTCGATTAGGTGCGCATTTTTCATTGTGGTATAGCGACCGCCCTGCTCGACTAACAAGCGCATTTTGTGTTTAACCCATGCTGAATATGCCAGCATGACAATAATTGCAACCAATGGTGCTATCGCAATAGGACCTGCGATAATGGCGACAACGGTGAGTATAATCAACGAGAAAGGAATATCTATTACTGTGGCAATCGTTGCGGATGTTATAAAATCTCTAATTGAGTCAAACTCTTGTATATTTCGCGCAAATGCTCCGACAGACTGAGGTTTTGCGGACATATTCATACCAAGTACTTTTTCAAATATGCGGCTTGATAGCAATACATCTGATTTTTTCGCGGCTAAGTCGAGCAAATATGACCTTGATTGTTTAAGTGCAAAATCAAACACCATCACGACTATCATGCCTATGGTCATGACCCATAATGTATCGAGCGCTGAGTTGGGAACCACTCGGTCGTATACATTCATAACAAACAGTGGAGTCGCAACCGCTATTAGGTTAATAAAAAAGGCGGCAAACAACGCGTCGCGATATAACGGAATATTTTGTTTTAGTGTTCCCCAAAACCAATGACCATCTTTGGTTTTTAAAACCTCTGGCGAGCGCGCATCAAATCGATAACGTTTTTTCAATAGTACACAATATCCTGTGTACTGTGGGGCTATGTCGTCTAACGAAATTTCGTCGACCCCATCAGGTAATTCAGGCCACGCCACTTCAGCTTGGTTATCTTTGTAGCTGATCAGTACACATGCTCGGTTGTCGTCTAACAATAAAATACAGGGTAACAGCAGACTAGAGACATCGTTCAGTGGTTTTTTGACGATTTTGGCGTCTAAACCGGCTCGGCTCGCGGCTCTTGGCAATAATTGAGGCGTTAAGTATCCATTAACTAACGGCAACCCAGCGCTCATGGATTGTGCAGAAAAGGGTTTGCCATAATATTTACTAATAAAACTTAAGCAACCTAATAGTTGATCTGTTTGCTCGGCGGCTAACTGCAAGTTCTCGTTTTGTTTTTGTTTTCGCGCATGCTCCTGCATAAGGGGCCTTTTAGTTAAGCAGCTGTATTGTTTAAGTTTATAGTGTATTTAAACATAATAAAATGCCTTACCGCGATTGTTGCAGGCGATAAGGCATTTTTATGTTAAAAGTTGTTATTGTTGTTGGTGATTAATTGGTTGTCCTCTAGCAGTTTGCGAATAATATCAGCGTCTGTACCGTTAGTTTCTATGGTCAGGTCTGTATTCTCTAATACTATTTTCATATCTGCTTTGTGTTGGTCTGAACTGTCTCCTGTGAAATCACCATCTTTTGAAACGGAAATGATGGTATCACCATCTACAACTTCAAAGTTTAAATAACTGTCTAAGTTGTCGTGGTTTTCTCCTTGAAGCAGATCTGCAAGGTTTAATGAGTCTCCACCACTAAAGTCGGTTATGTAGTCAGTTGCAACATCAGGGCTGTTAATTGGATCTGCAAATCCTTTATCAATATCATCCCCTGCTAACCATACAAACATATCGTCACCTTCACCACCAGACATAACATCACCGGCATAAACATTGGATACTAAGCCCGATTCGCCATTGCCGTTGCTGCCGCCAATAATGACATCATCTCCGGAACCGCCCGCAATAAAGTCAGCACCTTCGCCACCAATCAAAGTTGCCCCCTCATTTACATTATAGGCAGTGTAACCTGTCGCAACCATTGTGCTACCCGCTATTCTAGAAAGTCCGAATCCAGCATCTGCAATTTCGTCTTTGTTGAAGGTATGGAAACCTTGTATTCCATCTGGATCCAAAGGATCTTTGTACGAACCAAAGCTTCCAATTACCATACGATCTAAAAATGCGTAGATAATATCATTACCATTAAATCCATATGCAGCATTTTCGGACAAATCAGGCAACTCGTCAGTTACACCATTAATCTGAATATTCAGAACCGCACTATCATAGTTGCCATTAGCGTCTTGTACCAAATAACTGAAGGTTTCGGATAATGAATCTCCATCATTTAGGCTATTAACTGCATTATTGGTGTTATCCAAAGTATAGACATAACTGCCGTTGTCCTGAAGAACGAGACTGCCATATAAGCCTGTTAAAACAAGACCGACATTTCCTTCACTAACAATGCCATTTCCTGTTGTTACACCAACAATTGGTTTGTTAGTTTGCGTCAAGGTATCGTTGTCTATTACATTGCCTGTTATTTGAGCCTTAGACATATAACTGGCTACCGTACCGTCTAATTCATCAATTTGAGCTAAATCATCTTGTAATTCAGGTAGTATTTCTGGCGCATTTTCAGGGAATCGAGTTGTTAAAGTTAACTGGCCAGATGCTGTATCACCATCACCATCTTTAACTGTAATAGTGATGCTCTCTGTTAAGACCCACTGAGTTACATCATCTCCTAGTTCGACTTTACTCCAGCTTGTGGAGCTTTCATCCGCATTTTCTTCAGCAGAAATCGACACGTCGTATTCATATTGACCAGTAGCAAAGTTAAATTTAACAGTTGCGCCATTTTCAGTTGTAACTGTAAGAATATTATCTGTCACTTGCTCACTTTCGGGTGAATAGTCAACACCATCGATTGTTACAAATGAAATACTGCCTTCACTATCAGCGCCAAAATCAATTACGCCTACATTATTTTGTAATGAGCCGATTTCGCCGACAGATTTGCCACCAACAGTGGCTAATAAAGCATCAACAAGCTCATTAGCCGTATCAACCGAAACAACATTTTCTGCTGCAACATAATTACCACTGTCATTTGTCAAAGTTTCTGTTGGTGCACCAACCATATTTAGGTATTGGTATTGTACTGCAGAACCAATACCTATCACTTCAACATCAACATTGTTCGTTTCAATAAAATCTTTCCAAGTTTGTTGGTAATTCGTTATTGCACTGACGTTGTCCTCATTTTCGCTTGCACCATATGGGTTACCATCTGAAATAAAGTAGACCTTGGTATTAGCATCTTGAGGAGTACTGTAGTTATCAACAATTGCTGCTAATGGATCATCATAGTCAGTCGTGCCGCCAGCATTTAAACCTTCTAACAAGGAAGTCGCTTCGTTGATATTAGCCCATTCAGATTCTGTTGCATTTGTTGAAAACGGTACAAGTTTAACTTGCACATTTCCCATCTTTTCGTATTTATTTAACAGCTGAGTAATACCATCAATAGTCGCTTGTAAAATAGTGGTGTCACCTAGTTCACTATCCATAGACCCCGATATATCAATCGCAAAAATGATATTATGGTCCATAGTTTTGAAGTCAATTGTATCGGGCTGATTGATGGTAAAGCTAGGCTGATCGTCTAGTACCTGTATTGCCAAATCAGCTGAACTGGCTTGTTGATTTATATCTGTAACATTAATTTGTACATTTTCAATCAAGCTATCAGCATCTTCATGATCTAACGAACTTGTCAGCTGGTATTCGTATGACAACTCACCAGTAACCGCATTGTAATTGGTTAATGTCATTTGTCCGTTTGGCAACTCAATACTAATTGGATTTAGTGTTAGTCCGACTAGCTCTAATAAGCTTACACTTTCGTCACCTATGGTAATATTCGCTATGTTTGCAGTGGTAGAAATGGTTATGCTACCGCTAGCTATATTGGAAGAACTCTCGTTTCCAATACCAGCTTCATCTACAGTGATATGACCACTTGCTTCAGAGTTCTCATCACTAACTTGAATAATTGGCGCATCATGCAATCTAACTTCGATTGCTTCAGGCAATTGTAGATTTTCGAAATTTCCACCAGATATTGAAACGATTTGAGCTGTGAAGTAGTCATTTCCTGTGTTGACTTGAATTGTGGTGCTCGCCGATTGCTCACCGGCTTCAATTGTGATTTCCTCGCCACTTGCAAGTGTGATTACAACATCTGAGTCACCAGCATTCGTAAGGTTAAAGTCAACCGTAACAATTCCAAACAATAAATTACTCGTGTCAACTGACATACCTAATTCGGTTGTGTCGATTGTATCGGTGATTTGCGTTGTCGCTTCAGAAGTGCCTAATACAAGGTTTTCGAAATTGCCGCCCGTGACTGAATCCAATGACGCTATCGATGCTGTGACACTGCTAGCATCTAATATTGCATCTTCATCCCCTGCAACTGTGAATTCAACGCTGCTTTGTGTTTCACCTGCATCAATTGTAATGATTTGTCCATTGCTGAGTTGTATGGAGACATCACTACCCGCTGCATTCGACAGGGTTGCCGTATACACCAGGGTGCCGCCCGCTTCTGTCAGTGTCGACTTGTCGACCGCTAAATCTAATGTGGTGTCATTTATTGTGTCAGTGATTTGCGTAACCGCTGCTGTACCATCGATTG
>NZ_ARZY01000023.1 GCF_000568405.1 Catenovulum agarivorans DS-2 | reverse complement strand
GGCAAGCTCAATTGCCAAGCCAACAAACGTCCAAGTAAACCACCGCCTACAACGGCTATTTTCATCCTGAGGATTACCTAAATTGACAAATTAAGCTGTGTGATAAATTTCAGAACCTTTCTCACGGAACTCTTTTGATTTTTCAGCCATGCCAGAATCAACATCAGCGGGTTGAATTTCAATCGCCTGTGCTTCTGCTTCTTTGGCTTCTAAACCTGCTGCATAATCACGTACTTCTTGGGTGATTTTCATTGAACAGAATTTAGGACCACACATAGAGCAGAAATGCGCTACCTTACCTGATTCTTGTGGCAAGGTTTCATCATGGTATTCACGGGCACGCTCTGGGTCTAAACCTAAGTTAAATTGATCAATCCAGCGGAACTCGAAACGTGCTTTTGATAAAGCATTGTCTCGTATCTGAGCTGCCGGATGACCTTTGGCCAAATCAGCGGCATGTGCGGCGATTTTATAGGTAATCAAACCTTCTTTTACATCTTCTTTGTTAGGTAAACCTAAGTGCTCTTTTGGTGTTACATAACACAACATAGCACAGCCATACCAACCAATTTGCGCCGCCCCAATACCCGAAGTAAAGTGATCGTAACCAGGTGCAATATCTGTGGTTAATGGGCCTAAAGTATAAAAAGGCGCTTCGTGGCAATGTTCTAGCTGCTCTGTCATGTTTTCTTGGATCATATGCATAGGAACATGACCTGGGCCTTCAATCATAACCTGTACATCGTGTTTCCAAGCAATTTTTGTCAGCTCACCCAAAGTGCGTAATTCACTAAACTGAGCTTCATCGTTTGCATCGGCAATCGAGCCAGGGCGCAAACCATCACCTAAAGAGAATGAAACATCATACTGTTTCATAATTTCACAAATATCTTCAAAGTGAGTGTATAAGAAATTTTCTTTGTGGTGAGCCAAACACCATTTAGCCATGATCGAGCCTCCACGCGAAACGATACCCGTTAAACGTTTAGCTGTCATAGGCACATAGCGTAACAACACACCTGCGTGAATAGTGAAATAATCAACACCTTGTTCAGCTTGCTCGATTAACGTATCGCGGAAAATTTCCCACGTTAAATCTTCAGCAACCCCATTTACTTTCTCTAACGCTTGGTAAATAGGTACAGTACCGATTGGCACAGGCGAGTTACGAATAATCCACTCACGTGTTTCGTGAATATAACGGCCAGTTGATAAATCCATTACGGTATCGCCACCCCAACGCGTAGACCATACGAGTTTTTCAACTTCTTCTTCGATTGAAGAAGTAACTGCAGAGTTACCGATATTTGCATTTACTTTAACCAAGAAATTACGACCAATGATCATAGGTTCAATTTCTGGATGGTTAATATTAGCTGGGATAATAGCACGACCTTCAGCAACTTCTTGGCGAACAAATTCAGGGGTAATCTCTTCAGGTAACTTTGCGCCCCATGCTTGGCCCTTGTGCTGTTGCAATAAAACTTGTTCTTTAACTTCTGCTCGCTTCATATTCTCACGAATAGCAATGTATTCCATTTCAGGCGTGATAATACCTTGACGAGCATAATGCATTTGCGAAACATTTTTACCTGGCTTAGCACGGCGTATTTTGGGTAAGTGTTCAAAACGAATATGGTCTAAACCATCGTCCGCCAAGCGTTTTTGGCTGTAATGAGAAGTTACAGAATCTAATGCTTCGGTATCGTTACGCGCATCTATCCACTGTTCACGAATACGCGGAATACCTTTATGAACATCAATAACAACTTCAGGATCTGTGTATGGGCCAGAAGTATCGTATACGTTTACAGGCTCGTTCTTTTCGAATATCGGGTTTTCTTTTGTACCGCCGGCAAAAGTGTCAGAAACACTAATTTGACGCATTGGCACTTGGATAGAGGGATCGCTGCCTTCTACATAGATTTTTTTAGAGTTAGGAAATGGCTGGCCAGACAAGCTGCTGATAAACTCTTGCGCTTGAGCGCGTTTTTCTCTGCGATTTGGTTGTGACATAGTGTTGCCTTTAATCAAAATAGTGAATAAAGACGGAGTGTGGCTATCGACAAGACATTATTCAGAAAAGTATCTTGTTCCCTACGCTGGTTTAACCCAGATCAGGTTCGACGGATCCCGCAAATGCGATCTCAGCCCAAGGGCACTCCGACAAGTAAAATCGACACAAATTATATAGCCTATACGCTAATTTAAAAGCATTAATGGCAGAATATTTTTGTTAAAGCATTTATAGTGCAAATTAACGCTATGCTAATCACTTGTAATTTCTATGGTTTAAATCAATAATCAATCTATCCATCGAGCAGGTATTTAAGCACTTGGCGAATCGATTTAACACGGACCAACATGAATCAAGAACTCATCAAACATGCCAACGTATTAATTATTGACGATCAAGCATTGGCACAAGTTTTTTTAAAACAATCGTTAGAAAAGCTTGGATTCGATAAAATCATGGTGGCCGAGAGTGCTAAACATGCGTTGCGTTTAGCTGAAGAACATCAGTTTAATGTGATTATTTGCTCGTTTAATTTGAGCCGAGATAAAGATGGCTATCAATTATTTGAAGAGCTCAAAGCAAAAGGTGCCATTAAACTGACCACAACCTTTATATTTACCAGTGCAGAAACCGATGCTGCTTTGGTGAATAGCGTGGTTGAATTACAACCCGATGACTTTCTAGCTAAACCCTTTACCGCCAAAGAACTCAGTGACAGGCTGCGCCGCGTATTAACGCGAAAACATACATTAACTAAAGTATATCGAGCGCTTGAACAGAACAATTATGCTGCGGTGCTAGAGCAAGTAGACACTCTATTAATGGACCCTAAAGCAGCCAACTTATACCCTTTGTTGATGCGTATCAAAGGTGATGCCTTGCTTGCCTCACAGCAATACCAGCAAGCTGCGCAGTTTTATTACGAAATTATCACCTTACAAAAATTTACCTGGGCTATGGTTGGATTAGCCAAAGCTTATTTAGGTTTGGACAAAGAAGACGCAGCAATCAATATACTCGAAAAACTAGTCGCTAAACCACAAACACGCTTAGCTGCACTTGATCTACTTGGCCAATATTATATACAACATGATGAATATGAATTGGCCTACCAGAAGTTGCAAAATGCCAGCGAACTATCACCTCGCAATATAGACAGGCACAAAAGTGTCGTCCAACTTGCAAGGCTAGTGCATGATCATTCTGGCCAATACAATGCAGCAAAAGCCATGCTCAAATATGCCAAACGTTCCTTTCACGAAACAGCAGATTTATACTTAACAGTCGCTCGTTCAGGTATAGATTACGCACTAACCTTACCCGAGCAGGAATCTGCGGTAATAGTGCGCCAATCAGAAAAATTCTTAGAAGCGTTAAAAGATCAATTTCCTTCATCTGCCGAAAACAAAGACAAAATATCCATTGTACAGGCACGCATACACTATTTAAAAGATGAAGAGAGTAAAGCTAAACAGTTGGTTTCAAACATATTAGAGCATGAAGAAAGCGGTAATTTAGAAGACTATATCGACAAAGCGAAAGCCTTTCACGAATTAGGATATCAAGATCAAGCAATCCACCTACTAGAAAATATTCACCAACAATACAACGAAGATAATACGGTAAACGACAAAGTGTTAGCCGCCTATTTAACCCAAGAGAAATCCGAAAAAACCGAAATACCTTTTACCCCAAGGCAGCTCAACAATATTGCAGTACAACTGTACGGTAAAAAACAATATCCTGCAGCGATTCAAGCATTTGCAGACGCATTACGTTTAATGCCTAAAAATGTCCGAATTGCTCTAAACATGTTGCAGGCGCTCGTCGACCAAATGGTTAGAACGGCATTAGATGAACAGCAAACGAAGCTGTATAACAGCGCAATTAGCATTATTTCTCAACAGAACTTACCGCACGACCAACAAACTCGTTACGAAAAATTGCTTGAGCGCAGCGCCCAAGCAAAAGAACGACACAACCAAATCGATCAAACTTAAGTTAAGTACCACTTTTCGTATTCAACAAAGGTTAACCCTTTGCCAGTTTGTTTGTTTTGGAAACTTCGTTCAAAATGCCTAAACAAACCACCTGGGCTGACTAAATGACAGTACCCTTGATAACAAGGCTCAACAGCCCATTCGTCATGACCACCATTAATACTGTCAACTAAAACATCACCACTTTGGGCATTATATATTTGATACAAACCGACATCATTCCCTGCGCGAAACTCCCATAGCGCATTGGGTTTATCTAGCTTTTCGACCAACTTGAGTTGCCCTTGCTCAGCAACTAAACACAATCCATCCACTGTTTTTATTTGCCATTTCCTTGAGGTATACGGTGAATCCACAATATTTTGCATGGGTTGCATGATTTTCCCTCAATTGCTTTCAACAAAAAAATGCGCTTAAGACGCTAGGCCCTACTAGGCCCTAGTTAAAGCCTAGTAGAAAGGGGATAGATTGCAGTATTGAAATATACGGTAAAAACTTATGACCAGCACTCAATAAAAAACGGCACAACCGATTAATTAATTATCAGCATGTTAGTGCAGCATAGACAACCAACCACACTAACAATAAGTTATAACTTATAAAAAAATATTACTCTTAGATAACAAAAATCACACCGCATTGCAAATAATGACCAAGTGTCAACTACCTAACCAAAGAATAGACGCCATAACCAACCACTTTGTAAGTCTTCTTCACAGCGCTTTAACTGCGCGCCATAAGTCTCGGCTCGCTTTTGAACTTTCCACGCAACATTTTTTAACCACTTCTTTTTGTTATAAGTTTTTTTGCGGTAGCCGCCCCAACCTTCATGGTAATTCAGATACTGCTTGTACGCATCCCATTTGGATACACCGTTAATTTTATGCGTTTTGTAGATAAACCAAGCCATAAAATCGATAGCATCGTCAAAATCACTGCGATTTGCCCAGCCATTGCCCGTTTCTCGCTTATAGTCTTGCCAAGTTAACGTCTTGGCTTGCGAGTACCCATAAGCACTGCTTGCTCGACCTATTGGAATAAAACCTAAAAAATACTCCATCGGTGGCTGAGCATCAGATTTAAACGAACTTTCTTGATACATCATTGCCATTGGAATATGAATAGGTGTGCCCCATTTGTCTCTAGCATCGGCTGCTGCATCATACCAGTCACGATTTTCGAAGAAAATTTCGCACAGATCATCTGGCTTTTGCGGAGGTGATGTGGCACATCCCAATAAAAGAAAATTTAACAGCAAAGCTCCAAGGTAGATTGTATTTTTATTCATAACTCTATTTAGAAAAATAATCTTTTAAAAATTCAGAAAATTCTGCTTGAGGCGCTTGCTCTAGCACTCGTTGTTTATTGACACTTTGTTCACTGGTCTGCTGCAAAAACGCTTCACTAAATTGATGATAATTTTGCGCTGTAGCTTGTTGCTTAAATTGCTCAGCGATATTTATGCCAAGTGTTGCATTGTCCCAGTTATTTTCCGTAAGTGCGGCAATAATTTTGCCTGAAGGCGTTAAATTAGCATCAAGTAACTTATTTCTTTGTGCATTAAGCGCGGCTTGATATTCACCTGACTCGCCCCCATCAAAATCATGCGCCAACTGGCTCAATTCCAGCATAATTTGTTCGGCCCAATCAGTTAACGCAATTTTTTCACCTGAATTATCTAATAACACACCAGGCTTGCGACCATACAATAAGGTTTGTTGTAAATTTGCAGCATTTAAAAATTCACCACAGCTGTGGATTTCGGGTGAGTCGCTGAGCACACACCAAGTTAAAAATAAATCTAAAAAGCGAATTTGCTCTATATTCACCCCAGCAGGTGAAAATGGGTCGATATCTAAAGCGCGCAATTCAATATATTGAACGCCACCTCTTAATAAAGCATCAGTGGGTTTTTCACCTGAGTCTGCAACACGTTTTGGCCTAACTGGCGCATAATATTCGTTTTCTATTTGCAAAACATTTTTATTTAGCTGTTGATATATACCATTTTCACCTGCTGCTATGTGTGCAAAGTCTGCTGATGGCATTTTAATCGCTTGTTTCAAGCCGTGTATATATTCCTGCAAATCATTATAACGAATACTCAATGCTGCTTGAGCTTTGTTGGTATAACCTAAATCACTTAACCGCAGTGCCGTTGCATATGGTAAGTAGTAAGTTCCTTTCCCTACTGTTTCAAAAGGATACGCTGACTTTTTGTCTTTTAAAAATGAACCACACAACGCAGGTGATGCACCAAATAAATAAGCCAACAACCATAAGTGGCGTTTTACATTTCGTAACAAGGCTAAATATTTAGCCGATATATACGCTTGGCTTAATACCTGGCCTTCGGCTTGAGCTAATACTTGCCAGAAACTATCAGGAAACGAAAAGTTAAAATGCACACCAGATATAACCTGCATATAGCTCCCATATCTGTGCTTTAACCCTTCTCGATAAAGGGTTTTCATTTTGCCTACATTTGAACTGCCGTATTGAGCTATTTGGATATCCGCTTCACAACCGACAAAACAGGGCATACTCATTGGCCACAGCAATTCGCTCCCTTGGTGAGTATAAGCAAACTTATGTAAATCAATTAGTTGTTCTATGCTGGTTTGTGCATTGTTTTCTACAGGGGTAATAAACTCTAACAAACTTTCAGCATAATCAGTTGTGATATAAGGGTTGGTTAAGGCAGAGCCTAATTGTGTTGGGTGTGGTTGGGTCGACAAGCGCCCGGTTGGAGTAATGCGCAAAGCTTCTTTTTCGATGCCTCGATTTAAACTATTGGCAAAGTCGAGTCCATGCTGTTTAAAAAATAGTTCTACCGAATCAGCTAATTTCACGCAAATTTCCTCAATATAAAATAATGGTAAACAAAATACCCGAAAAGCGGGATAAACCCAATAATTTTGCTGCTTTACAACAAAAATGATTTAAGTTTGCTCTTGTTGATGGTTAGACCGTATATATAGGGACAAAATTACAGTAAACTAGGGCCCGGTTAATCTTTCGAGTTGAATTTGGCAATAGCTTGACTTAATCCATTAAGCCTTCAAAGCCGCACCTCGATTGACAAGCGTTTAGTGAGTTGTATTTTGTGTGTATTTACAAGTGTTGGAGTACCTAAGTGAAAGTTTGTGGTGTAGAAATTAAATCAAACGAAGCAATTATTTGTTTGTTAAATATGGACGGTGATGTTTTTGATTTACCGAGCTGTCGTACACAAAAAGTGATTTTAACCGACGCCAGTTCTGCACAAGGTCTAGCTGATTTCCAGTTTGCATTTGGCAAACTAATGCACGACTACAAAGTAGAACATGTTGTGATCAAAGAAAGACCAATGAAAGGTAAATTTGCCGGTAGCGCATTGGGTTTTAAGTTAGAGGCAGCCATTCAATTATTAGAGGATATTAATGTTGAATTACAAAGCCCACAGACCGAAAAAGCCGTTATAAAACGTAACCCTATACCTGTTGACTTTAAAGATACTGGGTTAAAAGGTTTCCAACAAAGTGCTTTTGTCACAGCTTATAGTTTTTCAATGAAAAAACACTTCAATATAGAGGCTTAACTCGTCCAACAAGCATTAACTTAAGGTTAATGCTTGTTAAAAAGGACGATTGAACTTACTGCACCGCTCGCTCCATACGAATAACTACGCGGCGGTTTTTAGCTCTGCCTAACACATTTTGATTTGTTGCTATGTGGCGACGTTCACCATAACTATCAACTTCAATACGACTCGCATCTACACCTGCGTCAGTGAAAAAGCTACGGATATTTTCAGCCCTTTGTTTAGCCAGTTGTTCATTGTGCCAACGACCACCATAGCTGTCACTAAAGCCATCTAACAAGACCAAATCTAACTCTGCATCCTGCTTCAAATATTCAGCAATCATAGCCAAACGTTTTTTCGAATTTTTAGTAAGCTCAGCCTTGTTACTTTGATAAGTGAGAACAGTCAAACTAATGTCATCAAAGTTAAACGGCAATAAATTATCCACACAGGTTAAAAAACTTTCGTATGCCTGATGAAAGTTAGCGGCATTAATACCAACCGTTATGTGGTCGAAGTCGCTGTACCAATCTTTATAATAGAAGGTTGGTGACATGCCTTTTTCTAATTCAGACAACATGGTCCATGCTGGCTTGTCGATAAGCTCACCATCAAATTGCTGCAACAACTGCATATCAATAATTTCACGACTTGGTGTCCCTGGTCTATGTGATGGCGGTACAGATAGAACTTTGGCGATGTCGTAACCATGAGGCGTTCTTAACATGTCTAAGTTAACAGTCATATTTGTCGCTCGACTTGCCACACTAGAAAAAACAACTTTGCCATAACGCGGGATAGAGTGCTCTAAACGGCAGCTTAATCGTGCATTTTGCTGATTAACCCATTTGGAGTCGTCAAGAGAGGCTTGATAATGCCGCACGTCGGCCATAACCTGCCCTATATAACCTAGGCTTAACATTGTGGCTAATTGAGCTATTCGACCTATCATTTAACCTTTCTCCACCGACAAAACTTTGACTAAATCAGATATACATTCGCTATTGCCAAGGAATTAGCAATTTTTAGACCAAATTACTTTATTCAACGGGTGAGCAAAGCGGCTAAATCTGGCATAATGGCCGACAATTTTTTTATATTGGCACCTGTATTCATTTTATGCCACAACCACAGCTTAAAAATAGATTTCGAGGATACTACCCAGTTGTAATTGATGTTGAAACAGCGGGTTTTGATCCACAAAAAAATGCTTTGTTAGAAATTGCAGCCACTTTAACTGAGATGTCAGACGATGGCGAACTTTATTGCGGCGAAACCATTCAATTTAATATAGAGCCATTTGAAGGCTCAGTGTTGGAACAATCTGCGCTTGAATTTAACGGGATAGACCCAAGTAACCCATTACGAGCTGCAGTCGACGAGCGCACAGCGTTACAAGAAATTTTTAAACAAATTCGTAAACGCCAAAAGCATTATAGTTGCCAGCGCTCCGTTATGGTGGCGCACAATTCAGCATTTGATATGGGATTTGTTAATGCGGCTATCGCACGTGCGAATATAAAACGCAGCCCACTACACCCTTTTGTGTCATTTGATACGACAAGCTTAGCCGGTTTAACGTTAGGCCAAACTGTGTTGGTCAAAGCCTGCAAAGCGGCTGGAATTGAGTTTGATAATAAAGAAGCGCATTCAGCTTTATACGATACTCAAAAAACCGCTGAGCTTTTTTGTTATATGGTAAATAAGTGGAAAAGTTTAGGTGGTTGGCAAGAGCCAGAAGAAGCTGCAGCAGACAAGTAGAGCCCCTAAAATGCAAAAAGCCGGCATAAACCGGCTTTTGATAAATCAAATTATGGAAATTCGATTATAGCTTGTCAGCGTTCTCAGAAAGGTAAGAAGCAACACCTGAAGGGCTCGCGTCCATACCTTTGTCACCGTCTTGCCAGCCAGCAGGACAAACTTCACCGTGCTCTTGGTGGAATGCTAAAGCATCAACCATACGCAACATTTCGTCTACGTTACGACCTAATGGTAAGTCGTTAACTACCTGGTGACGTACGTTACCTTCTTCATCAATTAAGAAAGAACCACGGAAAGCAACACCAGCTTCTGGGTGCTCAACGTCGTATGCTTGACAGATTTCATGTTTAACGTCAGCAACTAAAGTGTATTGAACTTCACCAATACCACCTTCGTTAACTGGAGTGTTACGCCATGCGTTGTGAGAGAATTGAGAATCGATAGAAACACCGATAACTTCAACACCACGTTTTTGGAATTCAGCAAAACGCTTATCGAAAGCGATTAACTCTGAAGGACATACGAAAGTGAAGTCTAAAGGATAGAAAAAGATAACTGCTTTTTTACCTTTGATTGCTTCGCTTAATGTAAAGCTATCAACGATCTCGCCATTACCTAGAACTGCAGCAGCTGTGAAATCAGGAGCCGGACGGCCAACTAATACAGACATAACATTCTCCATATATATTATTGTGAACGTGTGAATAATATAAATTATTCAATTACTGGCAAAGAGTATATAGGCGAATATGTAAAAACCAAGGGCAGCACTCAACTATTTTTTTGTAAAAGATCTAAAAACATAGTTGCTAATACGAATATTTCTCATTTATAATGCAATTGTATTTTAACAGAGGCTTTTAATATGTACGTTTGTTTATGTAACGGTATTACTGATAAAGACATTATTGCTGCAGCAGAGCAAGGATGTAGTAGTCTAGTTGAATTGCGTAAACAAATGAGCATTGCTAACGACTGTGGCAAGTGCCGCAAACAAGCAATTAACATCCTACGCGAAGCACAACCAAAACATAAAATTGAAGATAACGATTTATTAATTGCAGCATTTGCTTAACACCTGCTGCAATCTAACCACTTACACACCAACAGCACAACCGCTGATCCAGCAAACAACAAGCGACTTTCCAGAACAAAGCTTGCACCACCATAAAAGTCACTCGAGAATAACCATAAATAGGTCATATCAATAAAAAATTCATGGCTAACTTGTGATCTAGAATTCAGATTTTTGAATAGAGTGAAGTGTGAAGAAGTAGATAGAGTTCACCAGCTAGGACATTAGCTAGGCTCAAGGGTAAAATTTGAGAAAAAATAAATCATTCTCATGAAGAATGGTGCCCGGGGCCGGACTTGAACCGGCACGCTGTTACCAGCGAGGGATTTTAAATCCCTTGTGTCTACCAATTCCACCACCCGGGCAGACACGAATTACATAAGCCTAAGCTTATATAATCAAGATTTTGGAGCGGCTAACGAGACTCGAACTCGTGACCCCAACCTTGGCAAGGTTGTGCTCTACCAACTGAGCTACAGCCGCATAATAAAACAATGTAAAACTAACAATTTGGAGCGGCTAACGAGACTCGAACTCGTGACCCCAACCTTGGCAAGGTTGTGCTCTACCAACTGAGCTACAGCCGCATAATAAAACAATGTAAAACTAACAATTTGGAGCGGCTAACGAGACTCGAACTCGTGACCCCAACCTTGGCAAGGTTGTGCTCTACCAACTGAGCTACAGCCGCACTCATAATAAGTGCAAATAAAATTGGTGCCCGGGGCCGGACTTGAACCGGCACGCTGTTACCAGCGAGGGATTTTAAATCCCTTGTGTCTACCAATTCCACCACCCGGGCAGACACTTTATTTAACATGTTTTCGTTTAATGGAGGCGGGTCCCGGAGTCGAACCGAGGTAGACGGATTTGCAATCCGCTGCATGGCCACTCTGCCAACCCGCCGCATATTTGGAGCGGCTAACGAGACTCGAACTCGTGACCCCAACCTTGGCAAGGTTGTGCTCTACCAACTGAGCTACAGCCGCATCTCATCGAAGTTATGTCATGTTTCTTTCATAACTCCCGAAAACGAGGCGCATTTTACAAAGTATTAGGAACGAGTCAACTGTTTATTTAAATCTTTTTTCTAACCGCTCAATAAACAAGCGAATGTGGCCGTTTTTTAATGAATTTGCGTTAAACTTGGCCAAGCAGCCCGTAAATACACCATCATCGACCAAAAAGTGAGAATGACCGCAATATATAAAAGCGCCACAGAAACGTAAAACAAAGAACCAGTTTGAAAAATTAATAAACCAACAATTGCCGCCATTTGCGCAAAAGTTTTAAATTTGCCTATATTAGACACTTGCACGTGCGCTCGTTTGCCCACTTCCGCCATCCACTCTCTAAGCGCCGATATCAAGATTTCTCGACCAACCATTACTACGGCAGGTAAAGTTATCCAAAACACGCTGTAATGCTCTACAATTAAGCCTAACGCGGTGGCAACCATTAACTTGTCTGCTACTGGATCTAAAAAAGCACCAAAAGGCGTACTTTGTTGCCAACGCCTAGCTAAATATCCATCCAACCAATCTGTGAATCCTGCAACAGCAAATAAAAACGCAGCCATTAAATGACCCCAAGCCACAGGTAAATAAAAACACAATACAAAAAAAGGAATTAAAACTATTCTAAAAACAGTCAGAATATTGGGTATGTTCCACATTCGTTAATACTTCACGCTAGTTAATTTTTAAACGTTTTAGTTATTGTCGCATTAATTGTAGGCTTTTGTTAGTCGCTTTTCTCATGCAAATGGTAAAAAACCGTTTCAGCCAACTGCAAGCTAAACCCCGGTACTTTAGCGATATCATCAATACTGGCATTTTTAACCTCTTGCATACCACCCAGATATTTAAGTAAATTCTGGCGTTTTTTCGGCCCTACACCGACAATTCCTTCCAAAGAAGACGTTGTTTTAACTTTCTGTCGTCTAGCTCTATGACCAGTAATCGCAAACCTGTGCGATTCATCACGAATATGCTGAATTAAATGCAGCGCAGGTGAATGTGATTCAACATTCAGTATTTGATGACTACCAGCCAAAATTAATGTTTCTAAGCCGGGTTTTCTGCTTGTGCCTTTAGCCACACCAATTAACAAAGGCATTTTTTGTGGCCAATCGACGAAATAATTTTCGGCTTGTGCAAGTTGACCTTTACCACCGTCGATAAAAATAATATCCGGAATTTTATCTTCGGGCTGAGGCGATTTGTACCTACGCGACAATACCTGTGCCATAGCTGCATAATCATCCCCAGGGGTAATACCCGTGATGTTGTATTTGCGATAATCGGTTTTCATTGGTCCACTGCGATTAAACACCACGCAGGATGCAACCGTTTGTTGCCCCATAGTATGGCTTATATCAAAACATTCCATACGCTGAATTGGCTCAGGCAATTCCAATAACATATCCAAAGCTTCAAACCGGCGCTGCATAGATAAAGACTCACTCAACTTAGTTGCTACTGCATTTTCAGCATTGGTTTGCGCGAGCTTTAAATAACGTAAACGTTCACCGCGCGTCGGTACTTTTAATTCAACTTTAGTTTCATGCAACTGCTCAATAGCTTGTTGCAAACCCACTTGCTCAGTTAACTTAAATGGGATCAACAACTCTTTAGCTGGCGTTCGTTCAGATGTTTGATTTAAATAATACTGAGCGACAAACGAGGTTAAAATCTCTTCATTTTCAGAATTTTTTGGCGTTTTAGGATAATAACTTTTACTGCCAAGTACTTTGCCGTCGCGCACAACCAGTAAGTGAATACATACAGCCCCATGTTGACTAGCAAAACCTAAAATATCTAATGAATCATGGTCACCACTAACAGATTGAGTTTCTCTAACCTTTTTAAGCGCGGTTAATTGGTCACGATACATAGCCGCTTGTTCAAAAGCCAAATTTTGGCTGGCAGCATCCATTTTTTCGACCAACTGAGTAACTACCTCTTGATTACGCCCCTGCAGAAATAACTTAACCAAATTAACTTGCTGGGTGTAGTCAATGTCATCAACATAACCTTCAACACAAGGTGCTAAACACCGCTTTAACTGATGCTGTAAACAGGGACGACTGCGCGCCTGGTAATAAGTATCTTCACATTGGCGCACCGGAAAAACTTTTTGCATAATGCGCAAACTCTCACGCACTGCCCCACCTGATGGATAAGGCCCAAAATATTGGCCCTTTTCTTTTTTAGGCCCACGATGAAAAGCCAAGCGTGGATGTTTATGCCCAGATAAAAAGATATACGGATAACTTTTGTCATCACGCAATAAAATATTGTATTTGGGCAAATACTGCTTAATTAGATTATTTTCTAAAATCAGCGCTTCAGTTTCAGTATGTGTGACTGTGACTTCAATATTAGCAATTTGCCTAACCAAAGCTATGGTTTTTTGGCTAGTTTGATTAGCACGAAAATACGAACTAACGCGTTTTTTTAAATCTTTAGCTTTACCAACATAAATAACCTGCTGGTTATCGTTATACATACGATAAACCCCAGGCTGATTAGTTAAATTTTTTAAAAATGCGGCGGAATCAAATAAAGAAGTCATGCAAATAGTTACGACTAATAAAAACCTAGACTCTAAATACAAACAAAAATGGCGGTGTACTCAATTTAAGTACACCGCCATCTTAACAAAAACTTTAGACTATCAGTAGTAGCCAGTAGTCGCTAAAAAACTAACTTAACAGGCTTAAAACTGACTGCTCACTCTGACGAGCTTGCACCGCAACTGCACTGGTGCTTTGCGATAAAATGTCATTCGCAGCTTTATCAGCAGTAGCTTGGGCAAAATCAGTATCTTGCAAACGGCTGCGAGCAGCTTGCACGTTTTCATTTGTCGTCGATAAATTATTGATAGACGATTGAAATGCATTTTGCGTAGCGCCTAAATCACCACGCTGCTCACCAATAGTGCTAATTGCATCATCCAGTGTTTGCAACGCTGAATCGACACCACCAGCAACGGTTACATCAATATTAAATACAGCATTTAAGTCAGAAGATAAATCACTAGTGTTAACCGAACGCGATTGACCCGCACCCGAGCCGACTTGAAATGAAAACTCACTATCTTGGGTAAACAACGACTGACCATTAAATTCAGTATTGTTAATGGTATCTTGAATGTTTTGCTGCAAACCTGATATTTCCGATTGAATCGCTTGACGATCAGCATCAGTTAAAATACCACTACCGGCTTGCTGAGTTAACTCACGAATGCGCTGCGCATCATCGTTAATACCTTGCAAAGCACCATCTGCAACTTGAGATAACGAAATACCATCGTAAGCATTACGAATAGACTGCTGATAAGCATTTGATTCAGAAGATAAACGCTCAATAATCTGTTGAGCCGCAGCTGCATCAGCCGCTTTATTTACTTTTTTACCCGAGGCTAGTTTCTCTAAATTATCATCTTGCTTACGCTGGATTTGATCCAAAAAGAAACTGTTTGAACCCGAAGAAACATTATTAATTGCCATGACCGTATCCTTTGTACAACTTAAACATCAAGTGGATAATATTTGTACAGTATAGCATATTGGTGGGAAGGGCAAGTGTTTAACAATTATGCTGTGCGTAAATTCCCCTTCTCAATAGAAACTTTTTATAGCATATATGACTTTTTGCTGATCTTGTTCAGTTAAATAAGGCGACATAGGCAAACTAAGTACCAGCCCAGTTAATTTTTCAGCCGAACTAAATTCAACATAATTATTAGTTTGAGCAAAGGCTGTTTGTTGGTGCATGCAAGTTTGATAATAAACCATTGAAGGTACACCTGAGGCTTTTAAATGCGCCTGCAACTTTTCCCTATGTTCAACTTTAACCGTATATTGCGCCCAACCACTAGTATACCCTGCTGGAATATACGGCGTATCAACTACTTCAGAGAGTTCAGCTGTATATACACGCGCTATTTGTTCTCGGCGCTGTCGCTCTAGCGAGAACACGGCCAGCTTTTCCAATAAAATTGCCGCTTGTAAAGTATCCAACCGGCTATTTAATCCAATTCTAACGTTATCGTATTTATCTTTGCCTTTACCATGAAGTCTCAGAGAACGAAGTAACTCAGCAGTTGAAGAATCTTTGCTAAAAACTGCCCCGCCATCTCCATAACAGCCTAGAGGTTTAGCAGGAAAAAAGCTTGTTGTCGAAATATCCCCAAAAGAACCAGCCTTTTTCGAATTAATTTCGCCCCCCATGCCTTGCGCTGAATCTTCTATTAAGTGCAAATTATGCTGCTCACAAATTTTTTGTAGCTTTGGATAGTTGGCAGGTAAACCAAATAAATCTACAGCAATGACTGCTTTTGGGACTAATTTGCCTTCTTCGTGAACAGCTTCAATTGCAGCTTGCAGACTATCGGAGCAAACGTTAAATGTATCTGGGCACACATCAACGAAAACAGGCGTTGCGCCAACTAAAGAAATAACTTCAGCTGAAGCAAAAAAGGTAAAAGTAGGCACAAATACAGCATGGTCACTTTTAATGCCTAACGCCATCAAAGCTAATTGCAAGGCGTCAGTACCATTAGCACAAGAAACGCAACTTTTTACACCAACATAATCTGCTAGTTGAGCTTCAAAATCTGCCACTTCGTAGCCGAGGATGTATTGGCCAGTTGTTAAAACATGCTCGATTCGTTTGTCGATAGGTTGTTTAAGGGCACGGTATTGCGCCGCTAGATCAATAAAATCCACTAACTAATTACCTTCAATTCGTGTCCTTGTAACTGATAAACAGTTCCCGTGTGTTCACATCTGGCTTGTTCATCACCACTCAAAGGTAATGGCAATTTTTCACCGAATTCGCTCATCCACCCAACTTGTTTGGCTGGCACACCAACCATTAATGCATAGTCTGGTACATCTTTGTTGATAACAGCACCAGCGCCAACAAATGCATACTTACCAATAGTAACACCACACACAATGGTACAATTAGCTCCGAGTGTAGCACCTTGTTTGACTCGGGTATCGCGATACTCTGCTTTTCTCTCAATCGCGCTTCTTGGGTTGTATACGTTGGTAAAAACCATGCTAGGCCCACAGAATACGTCATCCTCTAAATAGACGTTATCGTAAACTGAAACATTGTTCTGAATTTTACAGTTGTTACCAATTACAACTTTATTGCCAACAAAGACATTTTGTCCTAACGAGCAATTGTTCCCAACTTGTGCGCCTGCACATACATGAACAAAATGCCAGACCCGAGTACCGTCACCCAATTCAGCGCCCGTATCAACGATAGCTGATTCATGAATAACTGCACTCATTAGTCAATCAACTTATTGAAAAAAGGATGGAGTGTAGAATCTGTTGGTTGCAGCAATCGGCCTTGTTGTATTTCAGAAACAGTTTCAACACAGTGACGCGCATCTTCAATACCATAACCTCTCCCAGCTAAAATTTCTTGGTAGCTAATAGTATGAAGGTCGGTAAACCCCTGCGAGAATTCAATTTCTTTACCATCCACAATTATCGAACGATAAGTTGTTTGTTTACCGGCAACTGATGCTGGTAAATCATTTGAATCTATAGACAAAAACCAAGGGACGGTAGCATTTTCATATTCGAGATAACCACATGCCTTTTTGTCATCATAATAATAAAGTTCGTTACGAACTAACTTGCCAAACATAAAGTGCAACATATCAAAAAAATGTACACCTATATTGGTTGCAATACCAAAAGACTTTCTAGGGTCACCTTTCCAACTTTCCATATACCACTTCCCGCGAGAAGTAATATAGGTTAATTCAACTTGATATTTCCCTTGTCGAGCCTTGGTCTGCACTTCTTCTTTAAGATCAAGTATCGCTTGGTGATGTCTCAACTGCAGAATGTTAAATACTCTATGGCCAGTTTCCTCTTCAATTAACTTTAAGTCATCTAAAAGTTCAATTGATGGTACTAATGGCTTTTCGCAAATAACGTCACAACCTAAGCGTAATCCAGCTGCGATATGCGCATGATGTAAATAATTAGGTGAACAAACAGAAACATAATCAAGTTTGCTAGAAGGGCTGCGTTTGAGTTGATGGGCATAATTATAAAAACGTTCAAACTCTGTAAAAAATTCACTAGTTGGCGAAATACTATCGATAATACCTACTGAGTCATTTTTGTCGTAACAAACATCAAGTTGATTACCTGTATCTTTAATCGCCTTCATGTGGCGAGGTGCAATATAACCAGAGGCACCAATTAATGCGAAGTTTTTCATGCTATATTTTCTTTATCTTAGGCTTTAATAATTTTCGAAGAATTATGTTTATAGTAACCACGCGTATCTATAATTATGTTGCTTGCACGCTCTATCAAATCAAAGTCGAATGCATCATGAGCCGTAGCTAATACTACAGCGTCGTACAAGCTCAGGCTCGAAGCAGTTAACTCTACGCTGCACAACTCAAAATTATACTTTCGCATTTTAGGCAAGCATTTTACATGAGGATCAGAATATTCAACATACGCACCTTTGTGCAGCAGTTGATGTAACAACTCTAAAGACGGTGATTCGCGCATATCATCGACATTTTTTTTGTAAGCCATACCAAGAATTAAAATTCTACTACCGTTAATTGCTTTCTTGTGATTGTTTAGCGCGTCAGCCACTTTATCAACAACCCACAAAGGCATTGAAGAATTAACCTCACCAGCTAACTCTATAAAACGGGTATGTACACCGTACTCTCTTGCCTTCCAAGTTAAATAAAACGGGTCTATTGGTATGCAATGCCCACCAATTCCAGGCCCTGGATAATAAGCGGTAAACCCGAAGGGTTTAGTGGCTGCAGCGTCAATGACCTCATGAATATTGATCCCCATCTTGTCTGCAACAATCTTCATCTCATTGACAAGCCCAATGTTGACGGCTCTATGGATGTTTTCTAACAGTTTAGTCATTTCTGCAGCTTGAGTACTAGACACAGGAACTATTTTATCAATCACTTTCTCGTACAAAGCAATCCCTGCCTCTAAACAATTAGGGGTAGTCCCGCCGACGACTTTGGGTATAGTCTGGGTACAATAATTTGGATTACCGGGATCTTCTCGCTCTGGTGAATAAACAAGAAATACATGCTCACCAACGATCAACCCCTGTTGCTCAATCAGAGGTTTTAATTTTTCTTCAGTTGTCCCCGGATAAGTTGTACTTTCTAACGAGATAACCTGGCCTTCCCTTAAGTAAGGTAAAATTTGAGCCATAGTCGTCAAAATAAAACTTAAGTCTGGCTCTCGATATTTATTCAAGGGTGTGGGGACACACAAAATAACGGCGTCACATTCTTGAACTAGTGCAAAATTGGTTGTCGCAACAAAACCATTTTGATTTGCAGATTCTATCAGCTCATTGGAAATATGTTCGATATGAGTTTTAGATTGATTCAGATCATTTACCACTTGCTGGTTAATGTCAAAGCCAATGACTTTAAACCCTACACTAGTAAAACGTAGTGACAAAGGCAAACCTACGTACCCCAATCCCACAATCGCTATTTTAGCATCATTGTATGTGTATAAATCTTTAATAGGAGCGAGCACTTTAACCTCTTGTCCAGACCAAACATGTAATCTATTTATATTATCGGTGCGCGTGAAACAAACTTAAATACCAAATAAAAAAATTTCATTGTTCGACAATTTCAAAATCAGATTGACAAAAATATCAATTTATACATAAAGTTGCTAGCCTATGGCATGTAAATTAATACACAAATGGTACCTAAGTTAAACTAATCAAACATGATTGGATTAAAATTAAGACTCCTAAAATTTAAATCAGTTTTTCTGATCTAGCGCAAAACTACTTTTTACTCTAAAGAAAAATCAGTGACCGACCGATAACATGATAATTAATTATAAAAATCATAAACCTGTTATTAAGTAGAAAAAATGAAAGATTCAATAATTCTAGCCCTTACAGCTGGCCGTGCAGGTTCGTACTTTTTTCAAAGTCTATTCGATAGTCATCCACAACTTATTTGTTTTCCCCCCATCTATACATCAGCGTTATTGGGGCAAATAATTAGGAAAAAATTAAATATTAGCTCAGCTGAAAAAGCGTTTGAGGCACTGGATAGATTCCACAATGGTGCCATGCTAGGCGCAGAACTGGAACAAAAAAGCGCGCCTGCTCGACTATTAGAACTATGCAACTTTAACATGCCCAAAAGTTTCGATTACACTGAATATAAAAGGCATTTCTTAGAGATATATAAGCTACTGGAAAGCGAATCAAGCGGCGATTATTTATTACTCCTTTTCAAGTCAATGTGTTACGCATATGATTCTGTTCTTAGTAACCCAAATAAAGTTTCAATCAATACACATAAAACTATATTTTTTCAATTTCATACCAATGACTATATTTTAATTAATTGGTTTGCAAAACGTTTTGATAAAATTTATTTGCCTACAATGCTTCGTTCACCACTAGTGGGGCTAAACTCAAGTTTTAGTTTCAAGCTAAAAGCACAAGCCGCAAAACTTGCCACAATAACACCGCACTCGCTAACAGCCTTTTTAAGACTCCAGCTTTATTGCGGTAACCGAATACCAGGGGAAAATATTCACCATTTTGGTATTAAGCTAGAATCATTGCATAAGGCTCCTGAGTTGACACTTCAGGCTGTATGCCAAAGATTATGCCTTGATTACTCTGAAAGCGTTTTGGATAGTACAATTAGTGGAGTTAAATGGACTAATTTTCAGGGCAAAGAAACTAAAAGTTCATTTATGCCGGAATATATAAATGAAAATATGAAAATTGACGACTTCATACCAGAACTAGATGCCAATATTTTGGGTTCAATGATGATAGATAAATTTCAAAGTTGGGACTATTTAAAAAATTTTGAATACATCCCAAACCATGCTGAGCTATCAAAAAATCATTATTTATTGACCGAATATTTACCTCACGTTTCAACCTATGATCAGGCGCTCAATGCATACAAAAATCAAACACCGATAATACGCCACCGTGATTTACAATTTTTATTAGCCTACGGTGATAGTGCATACACGACCAATATTGAGGTAATCTAATGACGAACATTGCATTAATTGGCTGCGGTACATATTTGGATTTGTATTTTGACATGCATCCTGAGGTGGAATTAAATCAGGTCAAAGTTATTTTAGATAACGCACCGAATATTTCTGAGTATCAAAAAATACCCGTTCGAAAATTAAAAGACATGACTGAAAAAGATATGGAAAATTATGACTTTTTTACTATTACATCTAGACATCATATCGATTTGCACAACCAACTCTTAACTATGGGTATTACACAAAATAAAATTAAAGTTTTTACAGCTATAGTGAGCCTATAATGAATAGGTGTTTTTGGATAACAGGCTTGCCCGGTGCCGGTAAAACTACACTAGCCAAAGCATTTCAAAATAGGCTAAAGCAGTTGGGTATCAACGCCATATACTTAGATGGAGATGAACTAAGATATATATTAGGAAAAACAAATTCACACTACTCAAAAGCTGATAGACTCAAACTGGCAAAAACTTATGCAAGACTCTGCCAAACGCTTTCTCTGCAAGGACATTTTGTAATCTGCGCAACTGTTTCAATGTTTGATGAAGTTCGGAAATGGAATCGTCTAAATATTCCCCAATATATCGAAGTATTTGTAGATGTGCCAAACAATATTCTTAATATACGAAATCAAAAAGGTTTATATAGCAATCAAGATCAGCAATTGCCAGGACAGTCGCAAGAGATAGAGCTTCCCAGCTCGCCTGATTATTGTTTTTTAAACGACAACACTAAACCTGTAGAGTTTTTCGTCGATAAACTAATACAGCCTTTAAATTTGAGAACAAAAAATGAAAACTGATTGGAATTATACAGGTATGGCAAAAGCTTACCTAAAAAGACCTGACTATGCAGATGAAGCTTTACACAAATTATTTGAGCTGACCGGTGTAAAACCAAACGAAAAAGTTTGTGACGTAGGTGCAGGTGTTGCTCATTTAACGCTTAAACTTGCAGATCAAGGACTAAATGTCACAGCTGTTGAGCCAAATGATGATATGCGTGGTGAGGGGATACAACGTACGAAAGCATACCCCAACGTAGAATGGTTTGAAGGTATTGGTGAAAATACTAAACAAAATTCAGATACCTTTTCACTTGTGACATTCGGCTCTTCTTTCAATGTATGTGATAGACAAGCAGCACTATTGGAAAGCAAACGTATCCTCGTTAACAATGGCTGGTTTGCAGCTATGTGGAACCATAGAGATTTAAATGATCCTATACAAGCAGAAATAGAAAGTATTATAAAAAAGTATATTCCTAAATATGGTTACGGTACTCGACGCGAAGATCAAACGGATGAGATTGATAGAAGTAATTTGTTTAACCCAGTACATTTTTTAACTGGGAATATTGTACATCAGCAGCATAAAGATGACGTTATAGAAGCCTGGCGTTCTCATGCAACTTTAGAGCGCCAAGCCAAGGAAAGCTTCCCCAATATTATTAAAGATATATCTCTAATGCTTACTAATATTTCTAACGAAACGATAGAAGTACCCTATACAACTAGGATTTGGGCGGCACAATTAAAATAAGAGAGTAGCTAGATGAAGCAGACCAGCAATAAAATTGAAAATTTGGACACTGTATCAGTAAGCTGTTTGCCATTTTTAAGCAAAGGAAGAACTTTGCAAAGCCTTGCTGGTTTGCTTGAAAATGCAGAAGTTCTGCCCATCTACATGATAAAACAGTCATGTAATAATTCAAATCGGCTAAAGCAATTTTTAATTAGTCATGCACCTCTAATTGTTCGTAGCAGTTGTAGTCAGGAAGATACACATAATTCGTCAGCTGCAGGCAAGTACTTGACTATCGACAATATCAAAAGCGATGCCAAATTGGCAGAGGCAATAAACCAAGTATTTGCCAGTTACCCAGCCACTGATACAAGCCACAAAGAAGAAGTTCTTATCCAACCAATGCTTAGTAAGGTAAAAATCTGTGGCGTCATCTTTACATATAACCAGTCGGATGGAAGTCCGTATTATGTAATAAATTATGATAAGTCTGGCAGCTGTAACAGCATCACATCTGGAACAACGAATGATTTAACAACAAGTTATCTTGCCAGAGGAACGGAGCCCAAAACCCCATTACAACTTAAATTGATTAACTTAGCGAAAGAACTGGAACACTTATTTAACTCCGAAAAGTTGGATATCGAATTTGCTATAGATCAAAACGACAAACTTTGGTTACTGCAAGTCAGACCATTAGTTGTTAACAATAAAACGTCTGTGAACACTTTTCAGTTCAAACAACTTTTAGCTGAAACTAAGCTCAAAATTGATACCTTGAGTAGCAGACACCCTTTTTTGTATGGTGAAAAATCGTTATTTGGCGTTATGCCAGACTGGAACCCAGCTGAGATTATAGGTACCAAACCTAAGCCGCTTGCATTAACCTTATACAAAGAGCTAGTAACAGACAATATCTGGGCCTACCAAAGAAATAACTACGGCTACCTCAATTTGCGCAGCTTCCCGCTACTAGTGGATTTTTCGGGCCTGCCTTATATTGATGTAAGAGTCAGCTTTAATTCTTTTATTCCAAAAGAAACACCACCAGCCCTCGCTGAAAAACTGCTTAACTATTACCTAAAACAACTAGAAAATAACCCAACAAATCATGACAAAGTTGAGTTTAACATTGTTCTTTCATGTTATACGTTTGATCTTGAAACAAAGTTTAAACATCTTATGGAAGCCGGATTTACTCAGAAAGAATGCAAAGAGATATCAACACTACTTCGTCAATTAACTAATAATATAATTGATGCAAGGACTGGTCTTTGGATCCAAGATGTCCATAAAATAGAAAAATTGAAAACTAGACAATTCAAAATATGCACTGAGATCCGTGATCCAATTCAAAGAATCTACTGGTTACTGGAAGACTGTAAACGTTATGGAACACTGCCTTTTGCAGGACTTGCCAGAGCAGGTTTTATTGCAGTACAAATGCTGCAATCTCTTATCAATACTGACGTAATATCCGATGCAGATTATCATCAATTTATGAACAGCCTGCACACCGTTAGCTCAACGATGAAAGAAGATATATCGAGGTTAAACAAAACAGACTTTCTTGCTGAGTATGGCCATTTACGCCCAGGCACATACGACATTACTTCAAATCGATATGACCACACACCAGAAGCTTATTTTAATTTTGATTCGATAACTGAACCGCAAATTAAACCTACTTTCAATTTAAGTAAAACAGCTTATCAAAAATGCCATCGGTTAATAAAAGAGCATGGTATCAGCCACTCAGTAGACTCACTATTTCACTTTATTAAATCAGCAATTGAAGGACGAGAATACGCAAAGTTCATCTTTACTCGTTCATTGAGTGACAGTCTCGAAAATATTGCAGATTTGGCTTCCAAGTACGGAATTAGCAGGGAAGATGCAGCTTATCTGGATATAAACTCTTTACTTGACATGGCATGTTCGAGCGTAAACGTAGAGCAAACGCTTCGAAAAAGTATTGAAGCTGGAAAAAGTAAATTCGAACTAACTAAAACATTAACCCTTCCCCCACTCATTATTAGTGGTAACGATGTAGAAGGTTTTGACATGCCAGCATCAGAGCCAAATTTTATTACTCAAGAAACAGCCTGCGCGAAAATTTGGAGTGAATCAAGCCACGAAAATATCGACAATAAAATCATATTTATTCCAAATGCAGATCCCGGATACGACTGGCTTTTTTCACATTCAATTGCGGGGTTAATTACTCAATTCGGTGGTTGTAATTCACATATGGCGATCAGAGCCAGCGAGTTAAATATACCTGCAATAATAGGTGCTGGTGAAACATTGTTCCAAAAATGGAAGCAAGCCGAATTATTAGAGATAAATTGCCTAAATAAACAGGTTAAAATACTTAAGTAAAGATGACAGTAAAAACGATACTCGTCACTATGCGTCAGGATTACATTAAAGATTATGGTGAATACAGAGACTCAATTGATAATACTTGGTTTAAATTTTTACACCAATGCAATCTTACGCCCTGCTTATTACCTAACGATAGCATGTTAGCAGAACAAATTATTCAAAATACAAACTTTGATGGTATTTTACTGACCGGTGGTGGAGAGTATGATACAAAATTGAGTGACGAAAGAAGTAAAATTGAACATAAACTGCTGTCAATAGCATTAACTTATAAAATACCGCTCATTGGTGTTTGTCGCGGAATGCAAGCCATTCAGCAGTATTTTGGTATGCAATTATACCCAGTACAGGGACAAGTAACCCCCACCCAAAGTATCAAGTTCAATAACCAAATAGTCCAAGTAAACAGTTATCATACATTAGGGACAACTCAAACTAATCAGGACCTCATAGTTAAAGCTATTGGCCTAGATAACATCATAAAATCTGTGTCTCATATCTCAGCACCAATTGAGGGGATAATGTGGCACCCTGAGCGTAACGTAAACTTCTCTGAAATAGACATTCAGTTATTTAAATCAAGGTACAATCAATGAAAGCAATCATCTTAGCAGCAGGCCAAGGTAGTCGACTTCGCCCATATACAGATAATAAACCCAAGGCTTTGGTAGAGTTATTTGGTAAACCTTTACTTGAATATCAAATAGAAGCTTTAAAAGCTGCTGGTGTAAGCGACATTAGTATAGTGACTGGTTATAAAGGTGAACAATTTAATCCGTATGGCAAAGTCGTACGCAATCCTAATTATTTGACAAGTAATATGGTGGCTAGCTTATTTTGTGCTCAGTCTCTGTTAGAGAACTTAGGCTGCGATTTAATTATTAGCTACGGCGATATTGTGTATCAACAAGATACAGTAAAAACTTTAATCAGTGACAATTCTCCGATTAGCCTGGTGGCTGATAAAGGCTGGCTTCCTTACTGGCAACGAAGAATGGAAAATCCCTTAGAAGATGCAGAAAGCTTTATACTGGCACCGAATGGTTCTATAGCTGAATTGGGCAAAAAAACGAATTGTTACGAAAATATTCAGGCACAATATATTGGCCTAATCAAGTTAAGCCAACATATCATCCCGAAAATTTTGGATTTTTATCAAAACCTTAGTAGAGAGCAAACATACGATGGTAAGGATTTTGATAATATGTATATGACAAGCTTTATTCAATTATTAATAAACGATCGGTTTGAAGTTAGACCCGTTTTCATCGAACGGGGTTGGGTTGAGATTGATACTTGTGAAGATTTAGAAGATAACCATGCAATGGCTAGCTTGTCAGCTTGCTTAGCTTAGCTATGCCGCATGAAATTACGATTAGGATAAAGCCTGCGCACAGATTAAATAATCGTTTCTAATACTTTCATCCGTTTCTAATTCAGCCATAGCAAGCCACAACTGGTAATCTTCAGGATAGTCAAATACTAATGCAGTAAGTTTTTTTATTTCGTTTCCAGCGACTAAATCTTCAATTTGCTTTTTCAACCAACATTTATACTGACTATAACTTATAATTTTCGACTTAAACTCGGGCGCTACTTTATAAATGTTGGCAATAATCTCACGCTCAAACGCCTGTGAAGCAATGATAAGGTAGTGTTCTTCTGACAATCCGGCAGAATCGAAAGAATATACAGGCAATTGCGACTGCATTATCTGAATACTAGTTTGTTTAGGGCTAGTTTCAATAAATCCAAGAACTTGGCAATCAGGTCTGTTTTGCAGCAACCATTCACCTATTGTGTGACCCAACTCGCCAGCGCCCCATATATAAACAAGTGAAGTTTGTATATTTCGCTCAATATTCGCAATAAGCCTTTTAGCAATTAAATTCATGCTGACTCCAAAATAGATAAATTAATGAGTGGCCAAAGTGAAACAATCGCTTTCCAATTTTTTTGTTTAATAAAAGTATGTATATCTCGTGACAATAATTGCCCATCAAAAAGGCCAGATTCAAGAAAATCTTTTTGATGTATCCAATCTTTAAGCCAATAACCTAATTCGTTCTCTAACCAATGAAATATAGGAGGCGTGAATCCAGACTTATCAACTCGGTTTCGAACTGGCTCAGGGATAAATTTAAAATGGTCGCGAATAAGTACTTTTGTTTTTCCTTTTGCGATACGTAATTGATGAGGAGCTTTAAAAGCAGCCAACACAAAACGATAATCTAAAAAAGGAGAACGAATCTCGACAGAGTGCGCCATAGATAACCGGTCGTAATTTTTGAGTATATTTGGCAATGAAAAATAATGGAAATCCTCGAATAACCTCTGAAATAATTGAGAATTATTCATATACGTATCGTAAGTTTTCTCTTTTACTATCTCTGTTTGTAAGGCCGAAATATTCGAAATGTACCTCCGATATAATGCTTGGCGTTTAGTTAACTTTTTATTAGAGCTTAAATATGATTCGCTCACCTTAAGTAAGTTTTCTCTAATCACTTTAGCATTACAGTTTGGAATTTGCCCCATCATAGGTATGGCACTTGCTAAAGCGTTAATATCTGAACGCTCATTGATTAAATCAGAAATATAAGCTTGAAAGTATGGGTAGTACCCACCTAATATTTCATCTCCTGCATGGCCTTCAAGCGATACTTTATATCCTTCTTTATTCATAGACTCATATATCAGCCACTGTCCAATAGCAGGTAACGAATTCATATCTTCTAGCGCTATCGTGCTCTTAAACAAAATATCGATTAAATTATCAGTTTCGATATTAACTCGGTTGTAGGGTAATTGATGGTGATCAACTACCGCTTTCCCCCATTTAAACTCGTCTTGTTGCGTTCCTGGAAATGATCCAATAAATGCCTTAAGTTGTTTTTCGACTCTAACATCCTTAAAACAAGCTAATTGAGAAGTAACCGCGGAAGAATCTAACCCACCACTCAAAGAGGTTGCCAGTTTGACATCTGTGCGAGTTCTAATACGGCAGGCATCTTCAAATAAATCTGTCAGCAAATCCGCATTCACTGTTTCTTCAACTTGAAACACACTCTCGTATGTATCCCACCATTTAGATATTCTAAGGTGGTTTTGTTCGACGACTGCAAACTCCCCCGGCAACAGTTTTTTTATATTTGAATATATAGTTTCTCGATGAGCTTCAACGCTTTGCGGAAATATCAAAGCATTATTCACATTATTAAGGTCAAAAGTGATACTCCCGTCTAAGTGCTTAAATGCTTTCTGCTCTGATGCAAATGAGACTTCGCCTTCGTATTCTTTATAATACAAAGACTTAACACCGAATCTATCGCGAGATAAAAATAATTTTTGTTTTAGATCATCCCAAATAGCAAATGCCCACATTCCATTAAATTTTTGAAGACAATTTTCACCCCATTCAATATAAGCAGCCAATAGAACTTCAGTATCTGATTGAGTATAGAAATAATGCCCTAGCCTCTCTAAATCTGCTCTAAGTTCCAGATAATTATAAATCTCTCCATTAAAAACCAAACTATATCTTTTATCGTTGGATAAAAAAGGCTGATTTGCATGTTCATGAGTATCAACTATCGAAAGTCGACAGTGTCCCAATCCAAGAAAACCAGAGGTAGAAATATATACATTTTGAGCATCCGGACCTCTATGGGTAAGCGCGTTATTAAAATTAGCTAAGCGCTCTTTATTAACCTGCCCGCTAAAACTAAAAATGCCACTAATACCGCACATATTATTCCCCTAGGTAAAGCCAAGTAGAATTAAATTAACTCTGGCAAACATTGTTTTATATTTTCTTCAACTGTAAAAAAACTTACTTCTTTATCAATTGAGCGCTTAAATTTTTCGATGTCTTCTTTTGTGATATGTTTAATATGGTCTGCAATTTCTTGTAAAGACTCATTTAAAAATGATAGACCGAACCCGTATTTATCCGTATACATCTTCATATCAATGGAACCACTTGTAATAACGGGTAAGCCTGCATACAAAAATTCAAAATACTTATTTGGTAAGGCATACTTGTTTTGACTGCCGTTATCAGGCAATAAAAACAGCCCCAAATCGTATACCATGGTTGATTTTATTATTTGCTCAGGAGAAACAGCGTCAATTAACTGAACATTATCAGTTTTATCAACGAGCAATTCGATCTCTTTAATATATGAATTTCCAGGTTTATATACCAACATTAAATCAAGCTGAAAGTTTGAACCAAGTAATTGCATTAGTTCAATCATTTGATGTAATTCACGTTTTCTGTCGCAGGAACCGTGATGTATAAGCCGAATAGGTGTACCAATTGCTTTATCTAGTGCGTTGACCCTATAACTCGAATGCGGATAACTTGGAAATAATTCGGGTTTTCGACCTGTGAGCGCTTGATAATACGTTTGTAGAGAGGGGGACACTGTAGTTGTTTTGTATACTTTTGGAATTAACTTTTTACAGGCAAATTCGGCTAATTTTCCGTGAGTAGACAGCCATTTCTTATTATTAGCCAGTTGAAGTGGATAACATTCACGCGCATCAAAAATCACTTTCGTTTTTTTAAACTCGATAAAATGAGGTAACAGATATAATTGATATACGAATATATAATCAAAATCGCCATCCTTAACATTACCAACATCATAACAACGACTTTTATACCCTAAGGCGAAATTCAATAAGTTAAATTTTATAGCGAGATCGACTAATTTACGAGTTAGTGGGCTGTGTAAATTTTTATTTAAATGCCAAAGTAAGTTGCCCGCTTGATTGTTTTCATTTAATAAAGGCCTGCATATGTGTTTAACTTGATGCCGTGCTGCTAAAGCCATAAAAAGTCTTCGGGCTCTCGGGCACTTTTCAAATTCATTTTCCATCACTAGCAATATTTTTTGAGACATATAGCGACCTACAGTGTAATAAAGTGACCATTGAAGCCAGCCGTTCTTGCGCTAGTGATCATTTCTTTTTTGTATACCTCGCTCGCGATTATCAAATATTCACAAGGCTCATGACTCAAGTTGTCTATTGACCAAACTTCACGTTTACAAAAATAAGCTTTTCCCTGTTTTACTGATGAGTCATACCATCTGTTAATGTTTATTGGTTTATCGTGCAAGTACTGAATTACTCCCCGCCCTAAATCCCCTGCCCCGAAAATGGAAACTTGGGTTAATTTTAACTTTAGAACCTTTGATGCTAATAACCTATCCGGTGGATATATATAAGACGTAATCTTATCAAACATATTTTTATGCGCTTTGTAATTCCGTATATATAAATATCGGACTAACATGTAAAAACTTTAATTTTCAACTTTCTCAGATGATTATACAAATTTAGCCATTTGCATACCGCTTTAGAATCTCGTTTAAAATCAATTCTGCCGTATTTCCATAACCATAAAGGGTTTGTTCAAATAAATGTTCAAGTGATTGTGAAGACATTTTAATATAAGACGTGTATAAATCTTCAGCTCTAGTCAGTATATTTACACCTAAGTCACATAACTCAACCCACTCAGTTTCTTCTCTCAATGTGAGGCAAGGCTTATGATGGAAAAATGCTTCTTTCTGAACGCCTCCTGAATCAGTTATAACTGCTTCACAACTGACTTCCAACCAAACCATTTCAAGATAACTTACGGGTTCAATTAACATTAAATTGTCGGGAACTGTTATATTCAAAGCACTTAACTTTTGAAGGGTTCTGGGGTGAATAGGACAAATTAAATGATACGGGAGTTTAGCGCATGCTTCGATTATTGCACTAAGTTTTGCTGGGTTGTCGGTATTTTCAGCTCTATGAATAGTCAACAGAAAAAATTTTTCAATTTCTAATTTTAAACTGTCTGGTTTTTTGGCAAGCTTTTTATAATAGAGTGCAGCATCATACATTATGTCGCCAACTTCGCATATTCTTCCATGTTCAATTCCCTCGTTCTGTAAATTTTTTGAAGCTGTTTTCGTGGGCGAAAAAAGTAAATCAGATACATGGTCTGCCATCACACGATTAATCTCTTCAGGCATAACTCTGTTGAACGACCTCAAACCTGCTTCAACATGAACGATAGGGATGTTTAGTTTAGAGGCTGATATCGCCCCGGCTAAGGTCGAATTAGTATCACCATAAACTAATACAATATCCGGTGTTTCCTTAAATAATACCTTTTCAATTTCGATAATCATTTTGCCAGTCATATCGCCATGACTTCCGCCATGAATACCTAAATTATAATCAGGCTCAGGTATACGCAGTTCATCAAAAAACACCTTGCTCATATTGCTATCAAAATGTTGACCGGTGTGAACTAAAATCTCTTTAACTGGGTTTGCAGGATCATATTTTTCGCGCAAAACACGACTGAATGCAGCAGCCTTAATAAATTGGGGTCTTGCACCAATAATCGTAACAATTTTAATCAAAATATCCCCTTTAAAAATTATTGTTGAACAGACTTACAATATCTAACGTTTTTTACTTAACCGTTGGTAGCATTCATAGCACAACTTAGACTCATGTGGGTCTGTTGCTAACTCTGAAAGCAATAGCCAAAAGGCCTCTACATCCGGAAAACGGTAAATAAGATTTTTTGTCTTTTGATAGTCTCTTGATGCATGCAACTCTTGAATTAATAAAAGTAAGTCTGGTATTTCCGTCAACTTAATAGCTTTTCCGGGAAGCTTTATATCTAAAGAATTAAGTTGTGCTTCGATCTCTGATTCATACTCAATACTACTGATAAACAGCAAATCATATTCCATAGAGGTTAACTCTGATATTGGAAAGATCTTAGCTTGCCCTTTAAATGTGACTTGTTTAACTGAAGAATCAACATATCCGAGAATCTTGTGTTGTGGCCATTTGGAGGCTAATAAATTATAGATAAGTTCTCCAAATTGGCCGGCCCCCCAAATGACTATCGTGTAAATGTCATCTGAGATACCAAGGTGTAATTTAATCCGTTCTTCCAAAATGTCCATTAGTGACTCGACTCTAGTAAAGCAATATTAATTAAGGGCCAATGAGATAATAGCTTAGAATAAGAGTTACGTTTTATTAATTCGTTGATCGTATTAATTAACCCTACACCGTCAAATGTTGTTGAGTTTCTAACTTTAATATCATTCAGGCGTTCCTGAATTTCAACAGCCAAACCGGCTTTTAACCAAGAAATCATAGGGGGCGTAAAACCAGATTTATCGGTTCTATTTGCAATTTGCTCGGGCAAGTAAATTAAACCATCTCTTAGAAATCGTTTAGTTTTCCCTTCTGATATTTTAAAGCTTTGAGGTGCTCTAAATGCAGCAAGAACAAACCGATAATCAAGAAAAGGAGATCTTACCTCTATACCATGCTTCATTGATAACCGGTCATAGTTTCTCAAAATATAGGGAAGTGTTAAGTAATGAAAATCTTCGTATAACTTTCTAAACAGCAAACCCTCTGATAAATACTCTCCATCGTCAACTTCTGCCACTTTTAATTTAACAGGGTCCTTGTCTGAGTTTATAAAACGTCGTAAATAAAGCTTGGAGCTACTCCCTTTCATATGGAGTTTTTGAGGATCAGTGGAAAGCTGAAGAATATTTCCTTTCAAATAAGCATTGTTTCGCAATGGCTTAGTATTACTTAGACTAATAATACCATTAGCTAAATCACTAATTGAATTTCCGTTATAAATACTTTCTGCCATATAAGCATTTATATGTCTGGGATAGCCCCCGAAAAGCTCATCACCACCATGCCCTTCAATCGAAACCTTATACCCTTGTTCACGCATGGCTGCATATATTTTTGACTGTCCGATAGCAGGTAACTCGTTTATATCTTCTAAGCACAATGCATTTTCAGAAAAAGAGTTAATAACATCTTCTTGATCGATATTAACTCTAACAAAACTAATGTTATTCTTTTTACAAACTTGTTCCGCCCATTTAAACTCATCACATTCTAGATCATCAAATGAACCAATAAATGCCTTCATCTCATGATGAGGTTTAGAATGTTTTGCAATTTGTGATGTTATAACTGACGAGTCTATTCCGCCACTCAATGCGGTTGCGACTTTGGCATCACTCCGAGTACGAATTTCACAAGCTTCGTGAAATATAGACTGTAGCTCTTCTGTACCACTATTATTCCGCCCTAACTTTTTTAGTTCACTGTATGTATCCCACCACTTATATATTTGTAATTTACCGTCCTTGAAAAAGGCATATTCACCAGGCAGGAGTTTTTGCACATCGCGATAAATAGTAAAACGTTGAGACTCTATAACTTCTGGAAAAGATATTATTTGATTGAGATTATCAGGATCAATAGACACGGAATGTTTTAGACTAATAAATGCTTTTTGCTCTGAAGCAAAAGCAAAGCGACAGCCAATATTTTGGAAATATAGGGACTTAACGCCAAACCTATCTCTGCTTAAAAACAAACTTTGCTCTAAGTCATCCCAAATTGCAAAAGCCCACATCCCATTAAACTTGGACAAACAATCTGTTCCCCATTCTAAATATGCGTGAAGTAGAACCTCAGTATCGGATGTAGTGAAAAATTCATGACCCAAGAGTTTTAGCTCAGATTTAAGCTCAATAAAGTTATAAATTTCACCATTAAAAACTAATATATACCTACCATCGGAAGACTTGAAAGGTTGATGTGATGATGTTGTCATATCTAATATAGACAACCTACAGTGCCCCAAAGCAGCACGCTTACGGGGTGACAAATAAACTGCTTGGTAATCAGGTCCACGATGAAAGAGTGAATAATTGAACTTATCAATCTCGCTGGCCGATACTCCGGCCTGCATGTCAATAATACCTGTAATACCGCACATTAAGTCACCAATAAATTACAATTCTAATTCTGGAAAGTTGCTTCGTATATTATTTGCTGTCGTCCATGTTTTTGTTTTTTCAGCAACATTTTGCTTAAATCGAGCAATATCAGCAGTTGTCAATTGACGTATAGACTCTGCTATTTCTTCTATACTTTCCTCTAAAAAACCCACTCCAAGGTCATTTTTATCAATAAGCGTTTTCATATCTTGGGAAAAGCTGGTGATTACAGGTAAGCCAGCGAATATAAATTCAAAAAATTTATTCGGCAAACAATAACGGTTCTGGCTTTCATTTATTGACATAATATATAAACCGAGATCATATTCAGCACAAGTCCCTATAATGTCATCGGGATGAACTGTATTAATAAATCTTACATTTCGTAAGTCTGCTGCCATGGCTTTCAATTTACCAATGTAGTTCCCTTTCATCATAGGCACTAGCATAAGATCTAACTGATAATCATCACCTAATAAGCGCATAAGCTCTATCATTCGTTCAATACCACGATTTTCAATTGCTGCACCGTGATGAATAAAACGCAGTGGAAACTGACTGTTTAAATTTGGCTCTCGTATTCTCAACTCTTCTCTAGGATAACTTGGAAAATAATGTACATCTCTTTTGAGCATAGACTGATACATTTCTACTAAAGAGTTGGATACAGTGAGCATTTTATAGGGTTTTTTAAGATATTTTTTACAAGTATATTCAGCCAACTTACCATCGGTATTTCGCCAAACAGTATCATCCGCCATTTCTAGCGGGTAATATTCTCTAGCATCAAAAATGACTTTAGTTTTGGTAAAATGAGAGAAATAAGGAAATAAATATAAGTCATGAACAAAAATGATATCAAACTGTCCATCAGATATGAGAGGAAATTCATATCTATCAGATTCGATCCAACTTGCTAATTTAAACAATCCGCATTTGATGGAAACCTTTTTTAAGTAACGAATAAATGGAGATTGAATTTTCCGATACAAATAGCCAAAACGCTTTATATCTTGTTGTTCGCTTTCGTTGATTTCTGCGGGACAGAGATAACTAACTTCGTGCTTGTTTGCAATCGTTAAAGCCAAACGCCTTGGTCTGGGGCATTTAATAATAGGGTTTTTAAATACAAATAATATTTTTTTATTTATCATGGCTTCAGCTTAACAATGGTTCCGGAGTATAAGTTATCTTCAATAACCTTTTGAATTTGCTCGGTAAAAGCTTCGCTAGCAATAATAATAGCTTCAGAACGATCATGCTTTAATTCTGCATAAGGCGTTAATGTATGACCTAAATAGTGATTATTTTGAGTTGCTATCTTAGAATCATACCAATGTTCCAGCTTTATCCCTTTACCCGTTAACAAACTAACGACGGCAACGCCAACTTCTCCAATTCCATAAACTGATACAGTTTTATATTGGTGTTTTTGTACTTGTCTAACAAGCAGTTGGTCTGCAGATAAAAAAAATTTCTGAATCCTGTTAAGCACTCTATACAAACCTTTTAAAGCAACCTTATAAATATATATCGACACAAATTCTCAGGACTTTAATTAAGGCATTATCGTCGATGCTCCAATATTTGATTAGGTACTAATTTCATAATGAGATTTGCAGTAAACATTGTTAGTGTGCCCCTTCACTCTCGGATATAAACTGCAAATGTTCAGCTGAAAAAATTTTCGAATATCAGCGTCATCAACTAAGTACTGTCTAAAAATTAATGATTTGAATTTGTGAACATTATGGAACGCCTACAATTGTAAAGCATCCCAATCAATTGTTTTACAGATAAAATCTATAGATTTATCTGCTATAACTGAATCAAACAACATAGTTGGCACAAGTTCCAACTTGGAATGTATAACGCCCCTGTTCCCTCCCATATCAATCATTCTGCTTACTAATTCTTCGTACTCAGCAAATACTAAATATTCTCTATATTCAATAAAATATTGATATTTCTCTGTAGCGGCCTTCACTCTTTCATAGTATTGAATAAGAGATCTATCATTGTGCTCTGATTGAACTGATTGAATTTTTGGCGCGATATATCGACTAAATGGGCACAAAAAATCATATTTTAAAATTGCATAAGTTAAATGCTCTTTAACCCAATACAGTTTTTCACCTCGTTTAAAAGATTCTTTTCCTGAGTGACCAGATAAAAAATTCGGTTGCAAGAGAATACTAGAGTTATATTTTAACTTCGAATAACTGAATTCGGTAACATTATCTCCTAACCAAAATACATTTGCTTGATTTACAGGCATCTTATTAATGTTAGCAATAATAGAATCAACCTGAGTTTGACTTTCAACTAAGAAAGCAAAACGAATATGTTTAAATTCGCCAAGTTCGCAGTTGCCCAGTATACTTGGTTCATAATACTTTGGAATCACAACATCCTTAGCGTAGAATTGTTCACAAAAGTTCTCAAACATATGCTGAAAAGGTATCTCAGTAAAATAAAGAGTTTTATCTGTCCACGATTTGAGTAATTTCTTTTCTCTTTCACATAAAAAAGATGCTGATAAATCAAAATTGTCAAAGACAACTGGAATAGCAACTTTAACTTCATTTAAAAACTCACTCCAATATTGGATTATTTTTAAAATATAATTGGAAAATACTTTTTCATCAGTGATGCTATTACACTTACTGAGCAATGCGTTGCAATAATTAACTGTACCGTAAAGCAAGTAAAACAATAATGACTTACCATGTGAATACGATGCAAATAACATTTCTTTTTGCTGATTGATTAAATTTTCAACGTCAGAAAATGACAGGGTTGGTAAACTAACTTGTTCCATTATACCATCTAATTCAAACTCGAAATTTTTATCTCGGAATTTATTCTTAAACTGTTCCAAATAATTTTGCGCATTTTCGATAGACACAAATGCTTTATGTTTAAACGATTCTAATGCTTCGTTTTTTACTGATACAGAGTTAGTTAAAAGCACCATCTCTTTATCCAATGGCGTTGTAGCAAAAATTTTCGCGCCATCGGAACAGTTAAAGCAATCAATCTTGCTATTCGCAAGTGTCTGCTCCAATATAACTTTAGATACCTTAAATTCGTGTTTGGTGAAAACCGTGTTCCTAAAATTACCTGGTACAACCATAGAGGTATTATTCTTTTCTCTATAGTTATACATTTCTTCACCTGTATCTTTGTAATAGCCAGACTCTTTTGAGTGATGCTTTTTATCGTCAGCAAAACCAAGATCAACCCCAAACAAATATATTTGGTTAAAGCCAATTTTAGAGAATATATTTAATGAAAAGTTAGAGACGGTTGGAAAAGCAAATTGGAGTTCTTCATACACTCCCTTACCAATAACCTCTATGGCTGAAGCGGTTGAAGATTCCCCTTCTTTAAAAGATAAATATACATCTTTAAATAAATCACAGGTGTCAGGATGAATACCATTACAGCTAATCAAGCTGATATTTTTTAGGTATTCAAAATCACCAATTCGGCATATCCAGTCAAAGGTAGAACGGTTTTGTTCTATTTCCGCATGAAAATCTGGCACTATGCCATTTTTGTATAGCGGCATTAATGCGGTACCACACGAAACAACAATAGCCTGCTCGCGCCATTCTTTAATAACTTCAATAGATTCATCTAACGAAGGTCCGTTTCCAACTAAAAAGACTGGCACTTCTTTTTGTTGTACCGTTAATTGTTTGGCTGGATGTTTGATTAAAAAAGGATAGCCTCTAGATATGGTTTCAGTTGTATGAGCAATACCATATTTCGCGTGATCATAGTACTCACCCATAGATATTACTACTTGCAACTGCTCACGTAATTGTGCAACTGCCTGAACCAATGTTGAATTATAATAAGCTTGGTAAAAATAAGTACTGGCTAATATATAGGGGCCTATCGAATAAAATTGGTTGAGTAAGTCTTTAAATAAATTGGTGCCATCATCTCCGATATTTAAATAAATTCGAGCGCCGGATTCATCTATATTTTGCAGTATTTCAGCCCAATTGATTGCAAATAGAGATGCATAAAAATAATCACGGTTGGGCTCACATATAAAAAGTTTTTCAACCTTATGTTGTGCAAAAAGAGCCTCTATTTGATAGCCAGTGCCTATACCAAACATAATCAGTGATTTTATGGTTTCTGGCAGGGCGCCTTGTTCTTCTTCTAACGCCTCTAAAAGTTTTTCAGTTTTTTCAACAAATTGGTAATGCAAATAGTGTTTTAATTTGGTGCCTTTATATCCCAGAACCAAACCGTCTTTATTTGGAAAAGTCGCAAAATTATTAAAATTTAATGCGCCTTCTTCTCTCGGAAAGTCTCCATGAAAACAGGCAAGTTGCTGCTTCTCAATTAAATTAATTTGTTTATTTGAATTTTCGGCAATAGCCCAATATTTTGGCTTGTAAGATTTAAACTCTTTTGCAATTTGAGGAAAGTACTTTTCAAACGCCTTGATATTGGTTTGGTAAAGTGAGCTAGTCTCCTCACAAACTGATTTGAGCTGGGTTAAATCAATCGCTTGTGTCCAAATTGGCAGGTAGGTATTTTTATTTTCAACTTTCGATTGAATACCATTGGCTAAACAATGATGCCATCCTAATTGAAATGAAGTCACAATCGAATCAAAAATAGGATGATGATAGTGTTGATATAAAAAACCTTCAGTTGCGGGATACACAGCTAAAAACTCTTTTAAGTCTGAGATGATATCCCGCCCATCTTTACCTAATTGCAAATAGATGCTAGTGCCTTTTTCTTTTGCTAAGTCGAGTATTCCATCCCAATCAGTAGCTAATACCGAACATTGAAAGTATTGAATTTCTGGTTCATAGATGACTAAGTGCTTAATCTGTTTTTGATTAATTAGCAATTCAATATGCTTAGCCAAACCAATTCCAAGTACAACAACTAAGTCACAATTATCAGGTAAAGCATCCCGCGAAATTAATTCTTGATAATTTGTTTGCGATTCTAAACTTTGTCTAGGTTCATCTTGTTCGTCGGCTTTAGTTATAGGCTTGTCATTTTCTTGATGGGTAAAAGTAATTAACTGGGGGAATCTATTAAATAATTCAAACTGTTGGGTAACTTCGGATTCTGGCTCTAATCCATACAGAGTTCGACCATTTCCATAATCTACTATATTTTTTTGTTTGTACTTATTGCAGAACAAACTGATATTACTACTTCTAACGTTTTGTACATATTCAAGAACAGAGGGGATATGATAGCTAAATGCTTGGATGTTTTTAGCATGGGTACGAGCGATATCAGCAGCTAAAAAGGTTTCTATTTCTTGTTGTTTTTCTTCATCCTGCTCTACATGTAATCGAATATCTTTTAACATCTAATTTCCAAGTGTGTTGTTAATTTCAATCTCTGATGCTAGCTTTGAGCCACATATCTCATCCAACATGTTATGTAGGTTGGGTATTATTTTTAATAAAGACTGGAACTCATTTATACAAAAAGTCAGTCTTTGTTGACTTCTAATCAAATCGAATAAAAAGTTGACCTTTTCTGGACGCCCTTCTCTACACAACTGAATGCTAAAGTGCACCATAAAGTCGTAATCTTTTAAAATACCTTCACCATACTTTATACAGTAATGATTGTATAAAGATTCAATCAAAAATTGATCTCGATGCCTAAATTTATAACTTTTGTTTTCCTTGAATTTTTTTTGAAAAACATTCGCTAACTTTTTTAATCTGGTTTTGTCTAAAGATATAAATGCATGACTCGGAATAAGATAATTATCGCTAGAATAACCAAGCATGGCAGCCGCATTTACTGTACCTTGCATGTGTAATTTAACGCTTTCACTTTCGGGCAATGAATACCAACTTGCTCTAATAATTGGCTTATTCCCTTCAAAATAAAAATTGGGTGTAACATCACCACTTAACATCAAATCATCATTGCCTAAAATAAACTGCTCACTTAAAGAGTCAAGCGTATGCAATGCAGTAACTATAGCTCTTGAGTTAAAAGTTGGTAAATATTCCGGGAAGTCTTTAAAAAGCTCACTATGATCAACGATTTCAATTCTATCTAAAAATAGTTTATCTACATCCAAAAAACTTGGCACTTGCTGATCAGTAATCAAAATAATTTTTCTATACCATGGTGCATACTTTTTTATAGAACGCAGGCAATACTTTAATTCATCACTTTGTACAAATCTTAGATCACTGACCGACTCTTCAAAATCATCTTGGCTTTTGATGCTTAGCTCATCATGCGTTAACTTAGACAAATAAGATGCTCGTTTGGCTTGATGCTTTTTGTCATTACCATCAACCCAAATAATTACAAAGTCAATCTCTGATTGCGTCATATCTTTCATTTTTTATAAAGGAAAAAGTGACCGGTTCTCACCTCGTTCGGCAAATAATCAGGCACTATAGTATTCAGTAATTCAGGGTTATCCAATACAGCGCTATGCTGTTGATGTACATTAAAATATTTTTTCAGATGGTATAAATTATATGAGTAATTCCGCTGGTGATGGATTAAATGTCTTTCAAATATACTAGAACAGTAAAATTTAAAGTTGCGGTAATAGGCGACATAATTTTTAGATCTATAATTTTCTTTTCCTTGTAATAATGTACTTTCTCTAATGAGCAGTATTCCGTTTTCAGATAACAAACTGACTAATAACTTAAATAATTCCTCAACATTTGATTCATGGGTATACATGAAAATGTCGCCGATAAAGATAAAATCGTAACCATTTTCAACTAATTTGCTAGAGTTAGATATATCACAGCACTGGTATTCGACATTCCCAAGTGTATTTTCAGCTTTGTTGTCAGCAATTCGTTGCTCACTTAAATCAATACCAATACAACGCGAGAAGGTTTCAGCCAAAAATTTTGTATAACGACCATTGCCACACCCGACATCAAGGCATGTCTTATACCCATTGGCATACTGCCGAATAAAGCTATCAATAGTGACTTTTTCATATTTAAAGCGCGCATCTACAATAAATGGGTCGTTGGTGATATAACCACCATCTAGATATTTACCATAAGCTTGCGCCCAAAAGTTACTAATAATGTGTTTTTCTGCTTCGACCGTTTGGTATTTATTTGAATCGAATGCCAAATGAATTTTATCTTGCAAGTAGTTATATTCTTGCTCTAATTTTTGTTGTTGCAGCTCTATTTCAGATAGCCGAGCTAAAGCATCAATAATATCCTGATTATTTTTATCCATAATACTTCTCTGCAACGTAGGCTTTTATGCGCTCATAGTCTTCAATATAATCTACTTCAGCCCAGAAATTACCTTTAATATCCTTTACCATAACAGGTTTAATATCACTACTACGGTAAAATATATCTTCCCACCAATAACTGTGTTTTTGCTGTTGAATTAAACTATTTAAAACACTTTTGCAAAATTCAATATCCCTAGCAGCTATTTTGGCAATACCAACATATTCACCTGTTGTCTCATTAGCGGTTAGTTCTTTACCGTATTTAATCAGCACGTTTTCTTGCCAGTTAAATTTATAATCAGCGCCTTCAATCCGAGTACTATCTGCTAGAAACAACGGCGAATCTTCGGCTTGTAATAAAATGTCGATTACGGCTTCTTCAACAAACACATCCGCATTCATTATCATATAATCATCGTCAGCGTTTAAAAATTCTTGGGCAAACCATGTGGAAGCAATCGAATTTGTTACATCAAAAAAAGGGTTTTCAAAATGAGTATATTGATATCCTTCGAGCTGCTTTAATATGTGCTCCTGTTTATAACCAGTTACAATGGCAATGTCGTGAATCCCTTTCCTCTTCAACATTTCAAACGTGTACTTTATCAAACTAACATTGTTAACTGGTACACAACATTTTGGGATACCATTTAAATATCGGCTAATGCGTGTTCCTACGCCAGCGGCCATTAGCAGTGCTTTCATGATAACCTCTCTTGATAAAATTCATTTAGAGCTTCAATTAATACATCAAAATGTGCTTTATCAACATGTCCCAGATGAGCGACTCGAAATACTTTTTTGGATAAATCGCCCGCACTTGGAGTTAAAATTAGATTGAATTTTCTTTCAAAGTATTCAACTAAATAATCTGCATTTTGTGCCAACGGCGACAATGCTGTGACTGAGTTTGATAAGTCGTTCACGTAATTTTTTAACGGTAGGTGACAAATTTTTTCTCTAAAATAATTAACCAAATCAGCTCGTTGAGCAATTAAATTGCTTATCCCTATTTGAGTTAATTGAGTTAATTGATATTGCAGTTGTAGGATTATTGAAACGGGTGGGGTAAAAGGCGTTTGCCCCCTTTGCATATTTTTTAAACTTTCTTTGAAGTCAAAATATAATGAAGGAGACTGTTTTACATTACGAATAGCTTTTGGACTTAGTATAACTATGCCTAAGCCTGGAGGTAACGCAAGTCCTTTGTTTGAACTTATAATCAGCGCATCTATATTATGCAATTGCATGTCGATTGGATCAGATAAAAAGGCACTAATTGCGTCAACAATATGCAAAGCACCTTTATGTTTACAAAGCTTACCTGATTGCTCTATGTCTAATTTTCTGCCTGTAGTGGTTTCACAAGCATTAACAAATAGGGCATCAAACTCTAGTTGTTTAAAGTCATTGTAGTTAATAACTTCATTAACCGTGTATTTGGCGTCATGTACATCAAGGTTTTTCCGTTGACAAATATCCACAAAACGCTGACCAAAGCCCCCCGTATTTATAACTAAAGCTTTGTCTGATTTTTGAATAAAATTATCAACACATGCCTCCATAACCCCTGTACCTGAAGATGCAAAAAAAAGTACTTTACTTCCAGTTTCTGCATTCACAAGGTCTAACAACTTATGCTGGCAATCTAACATTAGGTTAGAAAACGCTTTATTTCTAAAATATGGCACTTGGGTTGCCCCTATGGCTAAAACTTCAGCAGACATGGGAACCGGACCAGGTGTGTACAATCGGGGTATGCTACTCATGTTTTGAATACGGTTGAGTTACTTAACATAGTTATGTTCCATTCTTTATTTGGTGTTTTCCAATCACCATAATGTTTTGTTAAATACGCATCAACGTTATCAGGGATCCTAATATTTTGCCCTCGAAACTCTTTTATTTGAGTGTTGAGCATATGATAAGCGGGCATGGTAATCGCCCTAGAAGACATCAAATAATTCATCTCATCACTCTTTTGGTATTTAATAAAAACATCTAAAGACGGAGCAACTGTTTTGTTGGTCTTAGGTTTTAATTTAAAAGATCTTAAATCGCCGATATTTATATTTTTAAAATTATGTTCTGCGTAATACGCATCTAGTTCTAATTCAACATCCCGTTTTTTATATATCTTGTCTATGGCTTGTTCAATTGCGAGTTCACACTTTTCAATATGAGTAGAACAAACAGCTATATCTAAGTCATCGTCCCAAGGGATTAAAGCATCGTCTCGAATGATGCCTAATAATGTTCCGGCATCAACATAATAATTGATTTGGTGTGCTTCTAGCTCTCGACATACATCTAGCAACAAATTTTCAGCTAACGCCTTTTTGGAGCTATTTAGGCCAAACTGAGCAACAGAATCAACTGAGTTGAACACTGAAATTTGATTTTCATTAATGGCGAGTTCGACAAGTAGTTGCTGCTTAATCTGCTCAAAATATTCGCTTGCTATAATAATTTTGGTCGGGTTTATATTTGATAATTCGTGTGGAGATTTGATTGGTAAACCATCTATATGTGAAGTATGTTTATTTTTATCATTATCTATAAATGCGCAAATATTTAATTTAGCTCTGAGGCTCTCATAGGCTAACCGGCCCATTTCACCTGCACCAAAAATTACGTTTTTATCACTTTGCAAGCTGTTCATATTTTAAAATACTCATAAGCCTTTTTATTGTTATCGCCCACTAAATACAAAGCTTTACTTTAAAGCAAACACATCAATCAAATCCAAACCATCCCAAACTGTATCAAATGCCAATGCTTGGCCGATTTGCACGAAGCGTTTACCCACTTGCAAAGCCTCCCCCAAGGTTTGGTCGTCAATAATCACCGATTGCAGTTTTTCACTGTTGGCAATTGCAGCTACATCTTCAATATCAGTTTGCAACACTAAACCATTGCCTGAGTGGGCAACTAACATTTCACTTGTCAAATTTTTGACTTTACATTGACCTAACGGCCCTATGCTTTTTATCTTAGCAAATGACTTGCCAGTATGGTTGGCTAATTCAATTCCATGTTCTACCGCAAGTTTTTGCAGCAGTATATGCTGCTCTACTTTGTTGCTCATGGTCAGTTGGTTGCGACTATTCGGCAACAAGTTTTCTATGTTTAACCAAAAGTCTTGTTGTTTTTCTTCTGGCACATTTAGCCAATAAATTGCTTTGGGTGACGAGCAAGCTTGTTGGTTAAATGGCAACACATCGGTCAAAAACTGCTGTGCGGTTTGTTTGATATCTTTGTTTAAACTCAGTAGCGCTATTGAATATCTATCTGGAAACTCTATTTGTTTGGTATTGGGCTCAATTTGGCTAATGGCTGCTATGCTTTGGTCACCGCCCCAAATTACCCTTAAATCACACCATCGGCTTAGTTGCGCGGTTACATTTTCGAGTTGCGCTGAATATTCGGCCACGGCTAGGTAATTAGCTAACAGTTTACCTGTTGGGCTTTGGCAATATATTTTTAAGAGCTCCACCAGCATGCTGGTAATATCACCACTACGCTCACTGATGCGCACTATATTTTGGTTGCCACATAAAACCGACAGTAAAGCCGAGTACAAAAAAACTGTATCGACATTAGCCGGTGCTATATGAAATACCTTACCGGCTGCTCTACCAACTAGGGGGCGCACCTTGTCGGATGCAACTTGCTCAGTTTGCAATTGTTTTAAATGCGCAGGCCTAAACCAATAAGCTAACGCGATAATTTCTGGAAACTGTTTTAGCTCAGCTTGCTTTAAAATAAAAGTCGAAAAGCCTGCAACTGCCTCAACTAACTCATTCTGCCAAGCTAGGTTGTTGTGAGGGTTGGCGAAGTTCTCAGTTTTCAGTGGCCATTTAACCGCTTCGATAAATTTAAGAGAATGTGTCACTACACCCCCTCACTTGCGAATTTGGCACTCGGCCGTGCAAAGTAAAATATTTGCCTAAACGACCACATGGGCAGTCATCTTCGCCATGAATAACAGCTAAGTCTTCGGTTAATATGCTGTGGCCTGGGTAACTAGTTGGTAGCGCTGAGTTCACTTGCAGCAGGCCTTGTTGGCCATTTTTTAATTGTGCCAAGCTGTTAATATCACGCACGACTACGTCTGACCATACAGGGCAATGTAAATGACCATGCTCGCATTGCATATAAATAGTGCCGGTTTGTTCAACCATACCATAGTAGTCATGCACACTGACATCACCCAGTTGAGCATTTATTTGTTGTTTAAAAGTTTTATCATCCACGGCTTGCTGCTGCATTTTTTTCCATCCTCCGCCGTGAATTAATATCGCCTGCTGCAAGTTAAACTTTAATCCTAAGCTTTGTAAAGCTTGAATAAATTGCTGCCAAACAATAAACGTAAAACCAAAAATAAATATTTGTTGGTTGTGATATTGCTCAATAAAGCTTTTAACCTCATCAATACGCAACTGCATGTTTTCATCAAGCGCGTAGCAATGGTTGCGACCAAAAAACGACATGCCTTGTAAACCAGCCGCACGTGCGCTCATGCCGTTTTTATTTTGCATGGTTTCTTTAGCATCAATAATCAGCATGGGTCTGCGCTGTTTGCCTAACCAATGTTGCAGCGTTTTCACCAAAATTTGGCTTTGTAATTTAGCTGAATCAGCGTCTAAATAAATTTGTGATTGACGGCCACTGGTGCCAGATGAGCGCATTAAACGAAACACCTCTTCATCTTTAATGCTTTTGAGGCCGTAGTCTTTAAATAACCTAGCTGCGACTGGTGGCACTTGATCTATGTGTTCGATATTACACATGGGTGAATTGACTTCGCCAATACAAGTTAGTAGCCGAGCATACTCAGGGCAATGTGTTGCATGATGATGAGTCAACCAATTTAACCTTTGTTGCAAAAACGCCTGCTTTTCCGCACTATTTAAGCCATACACTGGAAATTGGCTGAATACAGCAGCATTGTTATAGTCATCAATTTGCATATAACACCTGCTGTTTTAATTTAGTGTAATCAACTTTGTTGTTGGCTGTGAGCGGGGGTTGCTCTATGTACGCTGCCTGTAGGTAGCTTGCGTGTACCGATAACAACTCACTTGCATGTTGAATTAATTGTTGCTGAATTTGCTCTGAGTGATTTGCTGCTAATTTACCCGTCACCACTAACACTAACTTATCATCGTCACCTGATGCGAGTATTTGAGCGTGTTCGGCTAAGTTTCTAGCTAAATCTGATTGGCTTAACCAAGCTTCAACTTCATCTAAATTTATCCGCTTACCCACTATTTTGATAAAACGTTTGAGTCGACCAGTTATTTTGTAGTCGCCTTCAGCATCACACTCGGCTAAATCGCCTGTAGCTAACCATTCGGTTTTCTCTACCTGTTCGAGCATTTGTCTGTTGTGTGCTAAACCTAAACTCACATTGCCTCCACGATAGTACAACTCACCCGTTTGGGTTGTTTGAGTGCTGCTATCTTGGTTATCGGCGTGATCAGCTAGATCATTAACCAGTTTAAATTCACCACCCCGAATAGCTTGGCCAATATAGCCGACTTTTTCTGGTAGTTTATCCGGTTGCAGATAAGCCATACGTGCAGTCGCTTCGGTTTGCCCATACATAATAAAAAGCTGTTTGTGACATGAGCCATCATTTTGTTGCTGGATATATTCATGCAATTGCAAAATCAGGGCGTTATCTAACCGACCACCCGCTTGGGCGAATAATCTTACCGACTGCAGTGGCAAACGTTTTAAACCTAAACGTAATAACATTTGATAGAAAAACGGCACACCATATAAACAAGTAGGCTGATACTGCTTAAATAGCGCCCATAAGTTTTTATCCATAGGTGTTGAATTGCTCAGCACCAGCTGACTACCGCTTGCGATATGAGTATGAATAACCGACAAACCAAAACTGTAAAACATGGGCAAGGTCGTCACTACAGAATCATTCGCTGTTAGTTGTAAATATTGGCAGATAGATTGGCAATTCGCTTGCAGGTTATCCGCAGTTAATTTGACGTATTTGCAACTGCCAGTAGAGCCGCTGGTTGTCAGCAATAATTTGATATCTGGATGAATAGTTTGTGCTGGTAAAAACTTTAACGGCAATTGTTGGATTAGACGCTGTGCAGTGCTGTGTGCTTCGGCTAATGCCGTTAGCAACGAGTTAGTCAGGCTTGTATCTAACAATAGGTTTATCTGATAATTTTGGACAATTTGTTGCTGTTTAAGCTTATCTTGGCCACTTTCTAGCAACAACAGACAATGTTGGCTGCGTAAAAGCGCAAAATACACCACTAGGCAATTTAGGCTGTTGTCACTTTCTATCGCAATTAAACATTTGCCATGTTGCTCAAATAACAACTGAAATACTGTTTCGACTTGGCGAACGGTTTTATCAAACTCAGTATAATTCAACTGCACACCTGTTTCGCCATCAATAATCTGGCTAGTCGTGTTTTGTGCAATTTGTTGAATATATTGATAGCTGTAAAAATGCATGTTGTTTTCAGTATTTTATTTTTATATAGCTAAGGTAAGGTTAAACCGCCATCTACTGCAATTTCTTGCGCGGTAATGTAGCCTGCTTTGTCGGATAATAAAAATTCAATTAACTCAGCTACATCATCAGCTTGACCTAAGCGTTTGAGCATGGTTTGTTGTTGCAACGCCTGTTGCTGCTGCTCGTTATAGTGCGCAACCAACTCGGTTTGTATAAAACCTGGTGACACACAATTTACCCGAATACCTTGAGCACCTAACTCTTTCGCCAAACTTTTAGTTAAACCAGATAATGCTGATTTTGCTGCGGCATAAACGCTCTGCCCTGCCGCACCTTGGTTTGCGACTACTGACGAGACAAAAACAATCGAACCTTGTTTTTGCCTAAGCATAAATCGGCTGGCATATTGGGCAAGCTCAATTGCACTGGCGACATGCAGTTGTAATTGCTGGTGAATTTCCGCTGGTTTTAACATCATCAACGGTGCTTCGTACAAACTACCAGCACAGTGCACTAAACCATAAAGTGGCAGTTTAAATTGCTGCACTTGTTTAAATAAACTGGCGATAACACCTAGCTCGGCTAAATCTGCTGTTAAACATTCGATACGGATAGCTGAATTTGTTGTTAGCAGCTGTGCTTTTACCTCGGCCAATTTATCAGCATTGCGGCCGTGCAAAATAAGATTATAACCAGCTAACGCCAATAGCTTGGCACTCGCAAAACCTATACCGCCCGATGCGCCTGTTATTAAAATTGTTTTATTGCTATTTAAAGTTTGCATGCTGGCTCTTGGGTTTAGTGATTTTAGCAGAGTATGTTTATCTGCTTGGGTGTTTACGTGGAGGAGGGGTTTTAATTATCGCAAAAACGCTGTAAATACATCCTTGTACGCTCCGCTTTTTCATCCCTGAAAAAGAGGTTTTGCTCCCAATTAAATCCCCACCACCACTATTAACCGTTGTGCAATATTCGATTGGCGAGCAATCTTAGTACTTAGCCACAATTTCTTTTGCCTTGGCAAAAGAACTCATATCAATAATATCGTCGGTATCCAGCATAATATCAAAAGCCGCTTCTATCTCAGCCACCAGCACCATATGTGCGGTTGAATCCCACTTTGGGTGCTGGCTGTATGCTAATTCGTCAGTTACCTCTGCAGCATCTATTGCTAATGCGCTGACAAAAGCTTCGGCGAGTTTATCTGTGTTAATTTCTGTCATAACAAAACCTAATTTGAACGGTTGCGACTTAATAAGCGCTTAACCATTTGAGTCGCTTTTTTATAGTTATCGGCAGTCAAACTAATTTCTATAAATTCATTGTCATCAGCTATTGGTGTGAGTTGGTATCCCAAAGCTTGATTATATTTTAACGCTGCCGAATTGCTGCTACGCACTTTACTTTTCAATTCAATAATTTGCAATTGTTCAAACAGATAATCATTGAGTAATAACGACGGCGCAAACGCTAACATGTTGTTGCGGTATTCTGGTGTGGCGATATATAAACCAACTTCGGCTAATTTACACTCAGTTAGGTTTAACCCGTCAGAGCTGCGTACGTTTATTGAGCCAATAAGCTGTTGTTTATATTGGATGATGTAATGCAATTGCTGCTGACTGTGTTCTATTTTATCAAACCAAGCCTGATGCTGCTCTGCTGAGATCAGCGCGGTATCACCCATTTGCGCCCGAATATCATCTTGATTACGCCATTCGCGTAGTAATTGAAAATTTTCTCTAGTGACAGGAATCAATTCTATTGCATAGCCTGTTAATACTTTTCTCATAGTTTTGAATTTAATATCTGTTTACTTTCTTATTGCGCAATTAAACACTTCAATACAACTCTGCAGCCAATTTAAAGAAGGTGGATAGGTGTGTTAGGTTCAAAACTTCCAATCGGTAGGGATACCGTTTGAGAGCGGGCCAAGGATGGCCTTGCAGCGGTTTTGAACCTAATACCCTATTCAACTTCTTGTTGCACAGTTACTCGGTACACACTTCAGTGCAATCAAGCCCACTTGAAGCATAATTTTCTAAAAACGCTGTAAACCCAATCCCTGGGCGCTCTGCTTTATCATCCCTGATAAAGAGGTTTTAGAAAATTAGCTCTCAAGTACGCTTTTATCTAACTTCTTTAGCGCTGTTAGAAAAGAAGTTTGTAAAAACTTATATACCTTCGATTTGCACATTTAAAAACTTCAACAAACTGTGCTGCCAATTTAAAGAAGGTGGATAGGTGTGTTGGGTTCAAAACGTCCAATCGGTAGGGATACCGTTTGAGAGCGGGCCATGGATGGCCTTGCAGCGGTTTTGAACCTAATACCCTATGTATCTTCTTGTTGCACGGTAAGTAAGTGCAAACAAGCTGAATCGAAGCATAATTTTCTAAAAACGCTTTTCGCCAGTCCATGGCCGCTCTGGAAAAACAATCCCTGTTTTTCAAGGTTTTAGAAAATCAGCATTCGACTAAGCTTTTATCGACTTCTAGTGTTGCTCAACTACACAACCGAACCAATACATTCTCAGCCCCTTTAGCAATTGGTTTAGACAACCCCTGCTGAAGATCCAAAATACGCTGATATTTAACCAACCAATCACCATTGCACATATTGTTAATTAACCAAACCAACTCATCGTCAGGCAATCCATCCCGACAATCTAACAACTCAACCCAACCTTGCTTCTTAGCAACTTCTGTATTGCGAACTTGATTATCTGCAACAACTAACAAAATAGCCGGTGTCTGCATCGAAAATAATTCAAATTGTGCAGAGCCTGCGGCAGATATCACAAATTTAGCAGAGGCAAACAAAGCCGCCATATTCTCTGGTGCATACACGTAATTGATGTGCTCAGGTAACTGGTTAATTTGTGTTTTTAATTGTTCAGCATGCGGATAATTTTGCCCTATCACCACTGTGATTGGTTGCGGCTTTTCAAGTGATTTTTCACATGCTTTTACCACTAGCCAAGTTAATTCGAGTGGGTCTGTGCCACCCATGGTAATTACAACACCTTGTCGCTTATTGGCGGCAACCAAAGACTGCTCAGCAAATTCTTGGCGTAACAATCTAAATTCATCACCTGCAATTATTTTATCCATAGCCAACCAGTTTGAATAATCAGGCACAGTTTGTGAATTTACCGACGGGTTAACTATGTAGTCAGCTAAATACGGCGGGCAGTCAGCGTTGTCGTCTATTTGCACTAAAGTGGCCGCTAGCTGTTTGCAGCTTTGTTGTAACCGCTGTTTAAAGTCAGCAGCATAATGATAACCATCTAAAAAAACGAAATTGTGTGCTGATTTAGCTAAATATTTAGCAAGCACTTTATGTAAGTTGTCTCCAGCTTGTCGCTCTGTTTTGGGTAAAGGGTAAGCTGCTAATAAAAACTCTGCTTGCAGCATTTTCTCGGCGAACTGAATATTGTTTTCAGCACAAATAAACACACAATCAATACGTTGCTTTTTCGCAGCCTGCGCCAGAGCCAAACAGCGCATAAAGTGGCCGGCACCTATTTTAGGGTTAATATCGACAACAAAAACAATCACTCGTTTTCAGCTTTAAAATCAACGATATGTTCAGAAAATAGCGCAGAGCCTGCGGTTAAATCTTGGCTGAAAGTTTGCCCTAGTACTAGTGGTAAATACTTAGGTGCTAAACCTATTGCTGGGCGAACTATTTTGACATTGTTTTTATCAATTACCTCACCCGCTTTGACATCTTGAGTAACAAAAATTGAACGACGATAGTATTTTGATTTTTCTTCTGCCGCACTGCCGCCATAGGTCACCTGCCCCATAGCTGAAAACGCTTGCTGGCTATTTTCGACTAACTCAGCAAATTCTCGTGGCTCTAATGAAAATGCAGCATCAACGCCACCGGCATTTCTATCCAGCACAAAGTGTTTTTCAATCACACAAGCACCTAAAGCAACGGAAGCGACTGCAACGCCTATACCGCGTGTATGATCAGACAAACCGATGTTACAACTAAATCTTTGTTGCATATCAGTGATTGTAGATAAATGAGTATTTTCTGGGCTAGCTGGGTAAGTGCTGGTACATTTAAGCAAAATAACCTGTTTATTGCCTGTCGCGTAAGCTGTTGCTAATGCTTGCTCTATTTCTTCAATGCTCGCCATGCCCGTCGACATTATGATGGGTTTGCCAGTTAAAGCCGCTTTTTTGATCAGCGGTAAATCGGTTAGTTCAAATGAAGCGATTTTATAACAAGGTACATTTAAGCTTTCTAAAAAATCGACAGCGTCTTCATCAAACGGAGAGCTAAATGCAATTAAACCTAAGCTGTTTGCATACTCGAATAATTCTCCATGCCATTCATAAGGTGTGCAAGCTTGCTGATACAGCTCATGCAAATGTGCGCCATACCATAACGAGTCTTTTTCTTGAATGCGAAAATTATCTGAGTCGATCGCCAGCGTCATTGAATCTGCGGTATATGTTTGCAGTTTAATTGCATCAACACCTGATTCAGCTGCAGCCGCAACCATTTGTTTTGCCAATGCTAACTCTTGGTTGTGATTGCCAGATAACTCAGCAATGACAAAAGGTTTATGTCCTTCGCCAACTTTTCGACCTGCTATTGAAATTGATTCTGCCATTGTTAACTTGCGTCCGTTTTATACTTTTGCTGCAACTATTTCATCAACACATTCAATCACTGTCTTAGGTTTGACACAGTTACAGAGTAATTGATTATCTGCTGCATCATTGGCTGCGATTTGTTGTAAACACGCTGGGCACTCGCCTGTTGGATCCGTTGCAAAATCAGGCATCAATATTTGTGGCTCAGTTGCACCTGAGATCAACAAAGTTTGTGTACCAGCTGCTTTTGCTAGCCATAGAAATTCACTCGGCGGGGTGATGACTAAATCACAAGCAGCTAGTTTGGCGAGTTTTTGTTGCATCGGCATATCGGTAAAAGGTTCTGACCAAACAAATACACCTTTGTCTTGTAACTGTTGTTTCAGCTCATTCAAATGTGGGTAATTAGGTACAGCATTAGTAGCTAATGCAACTTTATATTTACCTGCGGCTTGCGCTAACAATTCAGCATCTGGTTCAATCGCAATTTTCATATCAAATTTAAGCGTGGTAAAACCGCAGCAAGTTTGCAGAAAATGTTGTGGGAAACCTTCCTGTGGTAGGTCCGCTGTTTGCCACCATGCCCCATATAAACTGTCCATTTTTGGAAATGTACTTAACATAAACGCCATTGGGTCATTTACATATTCGGGTTTTAATTGCTGCGCCTGAAATTGGTCAATCAACTCTTGTACTGACAGACTCATGTAGTTGCCCATTACACGCTCACCAGCATCTTTTAAAAAGCGCGCTAAAAAGCATGGCATAAAGCTGGTGTCTAAATTGATAATTTGATCGTACGCTTCGCCAACAATCTTTTCTGCTAAGCCTAAAAATGATTCCATCGCTGGAATAAAAGCATCAGGCCAGTCTTGCCGAGCCAGATTAATATGTTTTACCGTCGGCTCTGCCAATTCGACAATCTCTTTACCTTGGCCAAAACTCAAAAAGGTAATTTCTGCATTTGGGTATTGCGCTTGATAATAACGAATGGCAGGTACAGCAATTGCGGCTACATCTGCAACATTGAGTAATCGCATGATTAAAATTTTGATTGGTTGTGCTGATGTCATAATTTACCTGCTATTTAAAATTAATTGCTCTATACATTAATTCGGCTGTTTGCCAATCTTCTAAAGTATCAATATCTTGTACACGTGATCTCGGCATAAAAATTGGGATGCTATGTTTGGCAAACATGCCTTTTCTATCGACAAAGTCTTGGCTACGCCCCCAATAAAACTGCCCTGCATCGTGAAATGCTTCAACTAAATCTTGTGAGCGTTTGCCAATAAAATCTTTATACATAGGCTCAACACCTGTGACATCTTCACTATGTGCTTGTAAAGCTCTTTGTACCGGAAACGGGAAGGTGCAAACAGAAAATGCAAAACACTTTTCTGGTTGTGTTTGCAACGCGTTAAAACCAGCCAATAAGTATTCGGCTGTTAATAAAGGGGCGGTTGCATAGATACAACAAGTGTATTGGTAGTTGTGTCCTTGCCCACGCATATAGTTAATTGCATGATTGACCACAGGCGTTGTACCTGTGAAATCATCCGCCAGCTCTTTGGGGCGAATAAATGGAATATCAGCGCCATAATCTTGAGCGACTTCAGCGATTTCTTCACTGTCGGTTGAAACAATTATTTTATCAAACAACCCTGTCTGTTTCGCTGCGGCTATGCTGTAGGAAATTAACGGTTTACCTTCAAATAGTTTGATGTTTTTTTTGGGGATGCGTTTACTACCACCACGCGCTGGAATAATAGCTATTGCGGATTTTGACATAATACATCCATGAGTTGCTCTATTACGTAATCTTGCTCAGCAATTGTCATAGTCTGATACAAAGGTAAGGTTAAGGTGTTTTTTGCATATGTTTCCGCGTTGGGAAAGTCACCCAGTTTAAAACCAAGTTGTTGATAGTAAGGTTGTAAATGTACCGCAGAATAATGCACATTTGCTTGAATTTTGCGTGTAAGCAACGCGTTATAAACTTCTAGCCTGTTTTGCCCATTGAGCTCAATTGCAAATAAGTGCCAAGCGCTAAAGTCTAACTGCTCTTTGTTTGGCAATTTAATCCGCGCTTGTATTTCTAACTCTGCAAACGCGTCAAAATATCGTTTCGCTAACAAACGCCTTTGTTGAATAAATGAATCAAGTCGGTTTAACTGACTAATACCCAATGCGGCTTGCATATCACTCATGCGGTAATTATACCCAAGCGTTAATTGTTGATAGCTCCATGGTCCTTCAATTTCACCTTGCATCAATTCCGCATCGCGGGTAACGCCATGTTTAGCGAATAAAGTAGCTTGTTTAAGCAAGTGTTTATCATTGGTTAATAGCGCACCACCTTCTGCTGTGGTAATTGATTTAACCGGATGAAAACTAAAAATGACAAAGTCAGCATACTGGCAATGGCCAATTTTAGAACTATCAGCTGAATATACACCACCTAGCGCATGGCAAGCATCTTCAATAATCTTGACATTAAATTGCTTGCACAAGTCAGCAATAGCCTGCATATCGCAGCTAAACCCAGCGAAATGAACAACAATTAAAGCCTTGGGTAATTTGTTTTGTTGTGCTGCTTGCTGGAGTTTTTGTTTTAACGCCAGCGGACAAATATTGCGACTGCTTGGATTAATATCAACAAAATCGACATCTGCGTGGCAAAAACGAATACAGTTGGCGGTCGCAACAAAAGTAATTGGGGTCGTCCACACCACATCACCTTTTGTTACCCCTAATGCTAAACAAGCTAGGTGCAAAGCTGAAGTGGCACTATTGACTGCTAGTGCATAATGCGCATTTGTGTATGCGCACAAGGCTTGTTCAAATGCCGGTACTTGTTGCCCTTGCGTGAGAAATTGATTTCGCAGAACATCAACAACTGCATCTATATCTGATTGGTCGATGTGATGTTTGCCGTATGGGATCATAAGTCTTTGTTTAACTCTACAAGCTCTTCAATAGATAGAAAGTGTGGGTTGGTGCCTGAGTGATACTCAAATTTATCACTCACAGCTTGGCCTTTTTCACCCAGTTTGTTTTCAGAGTAATCTACATTGCGCTCAAAAAACTTAATCGCTGGAGTAATTACATAGTGATCATGGAATTCTAGTGTTTGATGGGCCACTTCTTCCGGCACCATAATTTCATGCAATTTTTCGCCTGGGCGAATACCGATAAGCTCGTGCTCTCGACTACCCGAGATCGCTTCGACTAAATCAAGAATATTAACCGAGGGTATTTTCGGCACAAAAATTTCGCCACCACGCATGCGCTCGAAACTTTTTACAACAAATTCCACCCCTTGCTCTAGGCGCAACCAAAAACGAGTCATTTCAGTGTGGGTAACAGGTAGGGGTAACTTTCCTTGTTGTACACGTTTTTTAAAAAAGGGTACAACCGAACCTCTAGAACCAACCACATTGCCATAACGCACCACAGCAAAACGTGTTCCATCAGCACCTGAAATATTATTTGCCGCAACAAATAGTTTATCTGATGCCAGTTTAGTTGCACCGTATAAATTAACAGGATTGGCCGCTTTGTCGGTGGATAATGCAATCACTCGATTAACCCCAGCTTCAATCGCAGCCTCAATGACATTTTGCGCGCCCATAATATTGGTTTTAATACATTCCATCGGATTGTATTCTGCTGCTGGCACTTGTTTTAAAGCCGCAGCATGGACCACATAATCCACATCACGCATTGCGGTGATTAAACGGTCTTTATCTCTTACATTACCTATAAAATAGCGCATCGCCGAGCTATCAAAAGATTCTTGCATCTCGAACTGTTTAAGTTCATCTCTGGAAAAAACAATTAGCTTTTTAGGCGAGTAGTGAGTCAAAACATACTTAATGAAACAGTGGCCAAATGAACCGGTGCCGCCAGTGACTAAAATTGATTTACCATTAAACACTACAAGAATCTCCGAATTATCGGTATTGTCGAATTGCCTTTCGCCCTTTTACCAATTTGGTTAAGTCAGTTTTCGCTTGTTTAACTAGCTGATTACAAACATGAATTAGCTTATTATTGACCTCAGATTCAGCTAAAGCAAATTGTTTTTGTTTTTCTGGTGTAGAAGCCAACTGTTCGAGTGTATTTTGTACGCACTCATCTCTTTGATCAATTAGCGCGAGTAATTCAGAATCGTTTACATCATCAGCCAACAATAACTGAGAAATCAGTTGGTTAAGATCAGATAATTCGGGTGGTGTATAAGAGTGGTTGAGTTCGGCTTCTGTAAGTTTGCCAGAAACCGAATGGGTATGACGACTGACATGACTATCTAGTTCAGCACTCATAAATTAAACAGCACTTTGTTGTTTTTGCCGCTGCATTTCATATGCTTGCTGTTTTGCTTCTTCAGGGATAGACGCCCAAGCCGTTTTAATCGGCAACATTAAAGAGATCACCTCATCAATTATGCTTTGGCTATTTTGCACATGCGCATCTGTTAAACGATTAACCATAAAATCGTACAATGCAAACAGATTATCTGTCACCTCACTTTCAACTGAAAAATCTAACGTATCGCGCAAGTTAACAATAATGGCAGACGCTTTTGATAGATGGACTGATTTACCTTCAAAATCTTTGCGTTCCATACAGCCCTTTGCATACGCCATTTTATCTAACGCCCCTTGCATTAACATCAAGGTGATTTGATGTGGGTCTGCTTGCGCGACCTGCTGTTTAATATTACCTTTTTGGTATGCATTAATACCGCGTTTAAACATAATAGTCACCTATTCTTAGAAAAATGCCGTCGACAGCGACGCATTTAATGCACTACCCGTACGCTGTAACTTAGCCACGGTTAAATCTAAATTAATGTATTTATTTCTTAGCAATTGTTCGTAATCAGCCATCTGGACTTCAAAGCGAGCCCTGTCATCATTTAAAAGCTCTTTCTGATCTTTAAAAGATTGCTCGCGCGTACGTAACAAACCACCAAAAGTTGTATATTCATAGACAAAGTCGTAAAGTTTGTTGGCAATACCTTCATCGTCGTCAGCAAATAAAGAAGCAATTTCGTCGTAATAGTCGTCAAGTGCATCATCTAACATCTCTTGCCCACTACCTAAACCAAACTCATCAGTCTCGGATATTTGTAGCTTGCCATCATCATCAAACGACACGCCTATTTGAAATAGTGTCCCTAACGACGATGAGCTGACACTTGATGTGATAATTGAATCTAAACCAGACTGAATACTACGTGCCATGTAGTCACCAGCTAACGCTCCATCCTCTTCTAGCTCAGAGGTACCGTAGCGTGTCAAAGTTTTGATTTCTGAGATTAGCGAGTTGTAATTATCGACAAAATCGGTAATTTTATTTTTTAGTCCATCTTTGTCATAACCAACTTCTAGAGTTGACGCTTGAAAGTTACCTAAGCTATCTGTGCTACTTAATTCCAATGCTTCAAAGCTTACGTTCTCAATTACATTTTCAAACGTATTGTTTTCGCTTTCAACAGCTATATCGTCTATCGTCGCTTGAGCATTAGTTGCATTTATTGTGGTTACATTGCCGTATGTGGTGGTTTCAGTGGAATCAACCGTCGCAATATGCTCAAGGTCGGCAATATCATTGTCGTTAACAATTTTTAAATCGTTGCCTGCGCCGGTCGTTTCAGAAGAAAATACTAACTTCGCACCAGCAGCGGTCCCTGTATCAATAATACTGGCATTTATGCCAAAATCATTACCACTTGCGTTGTTAACCGCCGAGCGCAGCTCTGCCAATGTCATCCCAGAAGTGACATTTACGGTAAAACTATCGCCAGTAGAATCAATTTTAAAGGTCAATGTGCCAGCGCTTGCAGAAACAGAGCTCGAAGAACTCGCAAATTGACTATCAGCCGTTTGAATACGACTACCTGCCGCCAATTGTTCTATGGTAATGTCGTAGGTACCAGCAGTTGCGCTATTTGACGCCTCTGCTGTGAAAGGACCAGATGCTTCACTGTCGCTTGAAGCATCTGGATGTGTAGTCATAGCTTTACGTCCTTGCAATTCATAACTACTTCTTAAATCATCAACAGATGATTTGAATTCATCCATTTTTGACTTTAACGCACCAATTCCTGATATAACAGCTTCCAAGTCTTCTTCACGAGAATCAAATCTGTCTTGTTTGGGTTTGCGTTCAGCTTCTAATAGCTGCTGAACAAGACCACTTAAATCTAGGCCTGAACCAACACCAATTGATGAAACTGACATACATACCTCACATAAAAGATTAGACTTCGCGGTTAATCAGCACTCCTATAGCTTCGCCTGCATCATCTCGCAGTTCGCCTATGCGCTGTGCTAACTTTAACATTTCTTCTGACGGTATCTGTCGAATAACTTCTCCAGATTCCGAATCTGTTACTTTAATCACTGAGCGATTACTTGAATCATCATAATCAAAATTTAACTGGCGATTTTGCGCATTGATAAATTCTGATACTTCAGCAACAGCTTGTTCTAAAATGTTTTCATTACCCTCAATAGCAGTATCGGCTTCAGCTTCGGTAACTTTAGCGGATTCTGATACTTTTATTTTAGGATCGTTAGCAGTTGATGCAACCGAATCGTCGGAATTTTGGCGATTTTCCACTGAATAACGACTAGGCTCTAGCTCGTTACTAGCATAAGCAAATAGGCTGCCACTTTTTTCTAATTGCATATCCATAATCACCTCCGTCAATTCAGTTTGTTGATAAAGCTAACAAATAAACTCTTTATTAGCTTTACCAAAAACTTACATTAACCTAATAAAGATAATGCACTTTGCGGACGTTGGTTAGCCTGACTTAATACCGACAAACTCGCCTGTTGCACAATTTGGTTACGAGTTAATTCTGCAGTTTCTGTCGCGAAGTCAGTATCACGAATTTGAGAACGTGCAGAAGAAACATTTTCCACAACATTACTTAAATTACGAATAGTTGACTGGAAACGATTTTGCAATGCACCAAGGTCTGCACGAGCACCACCAATTGTTGAGATTGCAGCATCAATTGATGTCAACGCAGCAGATGCACCATCTGTTGTAGCAACAGTTAAGCTGCCAATGCTTAAACCTGAAGCACCATAACCTCCAGAGCGTGACAAGTTAACTGAAATAGTTTGGCCACCATTTGCACCCACTAAGAAAGCAGCTGAGTATGAACCAGTTAATAAATCTACACCGGCGAACTGAGTATTTGCACCGATACGGCTGATTTCAGTTTTAAGTGCAGAAACTTCTTTTTGTAGTGCAGCACGGTCAGCTGAGCTGTTGATACCGTTTTGCGATTGTACCGCCAACTGGCGAATACGCTGCAAAGACGAAGTAATCTCTTGCATTGCACCTTCAGCAGTTTGCACTGTAGAAATACCATCATTCGCATTTCGTACCGCTTGGTTTAAACCTTCAATTTGGCTAGTCATACGAGCTGAAATTTGCATACCAGCAGCATCATCCGCTGCACGGTTAATACGGAAGCCAGAAGACAAACGCTCAAATGAAGTGTTTAAACGTGTTGATGAATCCATCAATTGACGCTGAGCATTCAATGATGAAACGTTAGTATTTACAAACATACCCATAGTAGTTACCTCCTGAGAACTGCTTTAGGTTCCCTCAAACCTGTATAAAGCGAGTCCGCCAAAAATTTAACTCTTGCGAGTCACCTCAAAAAGCTTTGAAAGTCGGCCCTCAACCTCATTTCAAAATTTATAATTCCCCTCATTTAAAGTTATCGGCCTTTTCTGAAGATCCTTTAGGATTTTTTTGATATTTTTTTGGATTTTTTATGTTTCCTATATAAATCAGATATATAACTAGAAAATTCACCATTCAATTCGTTAATGTTTTGCTGTGCAAGCTCTTTTGCCACTAGTATTTCCAGTTAAATTAACCCAAGTTAGTCAACTGTCCTTTATTAGCGAATTTACATTTTGCTGAATTTATATAGAATGACGCTCGCAGTGGAGGTCTGCTTGATTATGTTCAATCTATTCACAAGACAAAATTTACGTGGTGACGTTTTAGGTGGTATCACAGCGGCAATTGTGTCGTTGCCTCTAGCACTGACATTTGGCGTTGCGTCTGGTTTAGGCCCTGAAGCGGGTTTGTATGGCGCATTGCTGGTCGGCTTATTTGCTGCCGTTTTTGGTGGTACGCCTACGTTAATATCAGAACCTACTGGGCCGATGACAGTTTTAATGACAGCCGTCATTGCTTCTTTTATCGCTTCAGATCCGGAAAACGGAGCTGCCATGGCATTCACGGTTGTGATGATGGCGGGTGTATTTCAAATTCTATTCGGCGCGCTAAAGCTGGGTAAATATATAACGCTTATGCCCTATAGCGTGGTTTCAGGTTTTATGTCGGGTATAGGTTGTATATTAATTATAATGCAGCTGGCCCCAGCGTTAGGCCAGGCCTCACCAAGCGGAGGCGTTATCGGCACATTAACAAGTTTGCCTGACATCATCTCAAATATAAGTTTGGCTGAATTTGCTTTGTTTGGTGCAACACTTGCGCTGCTATTTTTAACCCCAAATAAAATCACCCGCATTGTTCCAGCTCAATTGATTGCATTGGTGTTAATAACCATTGCGTCACTCTACTTAATTGATGGTTCAGACATTCGCCGGATTGGGGAGTTTTCGGTAGGCTTACCCGAAATAGTCGTTCCCACTTTTACCGCAGACCAATGGCAAACCATGGTTTTAGAGGCTTCAGTACTGGGTATGTTGGGCTGTATTGATTCAATGTTAACCTCAGTCATAGCGGATAATCTAACTCGAACTGAACATAAGTCGAATAAAGAATTAATGGGACAAGGCGTTGGTAACTTAATGTCTGGTTTGTTCGGAGGCCTACCTGGAGCTGGTGCAACTATGGGTACAGTTGTCAATATTCAAGCTGGAGCCCGAACCGCGTGGTCTGGCGTTACACGTGTTGTCGTTTTAGGTATTGCGATATTTGGTGCGGCATCTTTAATTAGCGTTATTCCACTTGCCTTGCTTGCTGCCATTGCTGTTAAAGTAGGTGTGGATATCCTCGACTGGAGCTTTATTAAGCGAGCACATCGAGTTTCGTGGCAATCTACCCTGATCATGTATTCGGTATTAACCTTGACTGTGCTTGTTGACTTAATGGTAGCCGTTGGTATTGGTTTATTTGTTGCCAACATCATAATCATTGAAAAGTTAAGTCAAACTCAGTCTAGGCAGATTAAAGCAATATCTGATATGGATGATGAATTGCCATTAGCACCAGCTGAACGTGAGTTATTAAACCAGGGTAAAGGTAATATTTTGTATTTTTACCTCAGTGGCCCAATGATTTTTGGTGTGTCTAAAGCTTTGTCACGTGAACGTGCGTCTATTGCTGCCCATAAAGCGGTCATTATCGATTTAAGCGACGTTTCATTGATTGATGATACGATTTCATTATCGATCGAAAACATGATTGTTGAAGCGCTCGAATCGAAGAAAGAAGTTTGTGTTGTCTACCAGTCAGAGGCTAATAAAAACAAACTTTGTACTATGAGTGCTGGTAGCTTGCCAGAAGATATGTTTGTGCGCTCACGCCAAGAAGCGTTAATTAGAGCAAATGAATATCTAAAGACGACTGAAGATGAAACATTTTCAGCTTAGCTAAAGTGAACGCTCGTTTACAACAAATACCTAAAAAGGCGCTATTAAAGCGCCTTTTTAATATTGTCTAAACGGGCAGAATTAATTTATAGGTCGTTTGTATCCAACATCCGGTACTTGATAGCTAAATGAGTTAACTCAACATCACCACTAATTTTCAACTTTTCAAACATTCGATAGCGGTAACTATTAACTGTTTTTGAACTCAGATTAAGTTGCTCGGATATGTCCTGAACTTTTTCACCACGTGTTATCATCATCATAATTTGTAGTTCTCGTTCAGACAATACATCAAAAGGATTCTCATCTTGCCCACCAAATTGCGACAATGCCATTTGTTGGGCTATTCCGGCGCAATATAGCGCTGACCTGAATGTACTAGCCGAATTGCTTTGATCATTTCATCTGGTGCGGCACTTTTAGTTAAATAACCTGCTGCACCTATCTGCATAACTTTTGACGGAATAGGATTTTCTGTGTGAATCGTTAGAAATATCACTTTAGTATCTGGGCAGTAGCGGACAATTTTTTTGGTCGCTTCCATCCCACCGATCCCCGGCATATTCATGTCCATCAATACAATATCCGGATTGTTTTTACGACAAAACTGTACCGCTTCTTCTCCAGTCTGCGCCTCACCAACAACTTTAATACCACGAACTTCACTTAAAATCCGATTAATCCCTGTACGTACTAATTCATGGTCGTCAACCAATAGTATGTTTATCAACTCAGACTCCAATTTATTATTGTGTTCAGGTTAGCTTTCCTAGCTAGAAACTACCTGCCTAATATGCTTTTAGGCATAGGGTGATTGTTATAGAAACGTCAACAAAAGTAAAGAATTAGATAACAGTTAAAGCAGTTATCTTGCCATTTTGTTCCGCAATGACAGAACGAGCTCGGCTTCCGCGCGGGGAATTTCACACTCAGTCATAATCTCTTCAACTGAAGCGCCTTTTTCTGCAAGCTTAGCGGCTCGACTATATAGTTTAGATTCAGGTTCAAACAATTCAACCTCATTAAACTTTTGCTCAAGCTGCGAGAAATACTGACCGAGAGTCTTAACGGTTTTGCCAACTCCAACAGTTGATTGACGGATTTCATTCAACTCTAGGTTCAATACTTTAATGTCTCGTTGTAATTGATCTATTTTTTGCGATGCGGCTCGCTCATTTTGCAGCAATTGTTGTTTTAGCTGCTTGATTAAAAAGAATGCAAGCAACAGGGCTAGCATCAACACAGCAATACCGCCCCAAATCAAGTTTATTTCCATATATTAGAAAGTACTAAGCTCGTCCCACTCTTCATCACTTAACAGTTTATTTAGATCGACAAGAATCAGTAATTCTGCACCACGGTTAGATACCCCTTGAATAAACCTAGCACTTTCTTCAGTACCAACATTCGGTGCACTGTCAATTTCAGAAGATTTAAGATATACCACTTCAGCGACACTATCGACCAAAATGCCAATAACTTGTTTTTCTGCTTCAATAATGACAATACGTGAGTTGTCTGTTACCTCTGATGGGTTCAAACCAAACCTAGAACGAGTATCAATAACTGTGACTACATTGCCCCGCAAATTAATAATGCCGAGCACATAATCCGGAGCCCCTGGTACAGGCGCAATTTCAGAATAGCGCAATACTTCCTGAACCTGCATAACATTAATACCATAGGTTTCATCATCTAGTTTGAAGGTAACCCACTGCAATATTTCATTATCGGCCGCATCTGCCACAGTACTTCTGCTTGCACTATTCATATTCTAAGCTCCGACTTATGTCACTTTTTATCAAGGCTATTAAGGCCTTGTTCTAATAATTGAATTAACTGATTAACATCCAACAAAGCACACATCTTCTCTTTGACTAACCCGGCTAACCAAGGTCGTTTACTGTCTGATGCACGCCACTTTATATCATCTGGTGACATAGTAACTGTGTTCACCAACCCTTCACAGGCTAAACCCCAGTTACTATCCCCCAACATAATTAAATATTTGTAGTCTAACGATTGTGCCAAGTTTTCATCATATTTTTCGGGCATCACCCAAAGCGCACTATCAACAACATTGAGCTTTTGTTCACGGTGAATCATTAAACCTTTAAACCAACTAGGCTTACCAAACAATGGAGACACTTCCGCAATATTGTGGATTCCACCAAGCTCAGTAAGCGGCACCGCCAACACCAAACCCGCAACCTCAAAATAAAGCGCCTGAAAGTCATCAACGGGTATTGCCTTTTCAGGTGTTGCTGGCGGCTGGGGTGGTATCTGCTCTAATTCTTGGGGCGCTTTAACTACCTCAGTTGGTGCTTGCACCTTTGGCTCTTCAATCACAGGCTCAGCCGGAATTTCAACCTGCTTAAGCAATTCTTCAACCGGTTTAACTCGCTCTGCCTCTGGTGCAAAAGGCCGAGGTTCGTCTTTTAGTATAGGTTGGATTTGACGTTTTTGTGCAGGCGCAACGGCAACATCGCTGTCTTCATTCAACAAGGCATTGAGATATTCCTCCATCACCTCTTCATTTGCAAATGCACCTTTACTCATAGCGCTAATCATCTAACTCCGATACAAAAGTCAATAACGAATTATACGCGAATACCCCTCTCGACTTAGGTGCATACATAGAGGGCACTAATTGCTCTAAACTTGCATCTCTAAATTTAGTGTCTACTGGTATTACACTTGACCAAACGTCATCACCATATACTTTCTTCAATTCTTTATATGCTTCTAAAGAAGCACGAGTCCTTTTATCAAACATTGTTGGGACTATAGTGTACTTATAATGCTTTTTTTGTGATTTTGCCATTAAAAACAAAGTTCTCATCATTCTTTCTAAGCCTTTTAATGCTAAGAACTCAGTTTGTACTGGTACTAGTATTCTTTCACATGCAGCCAGTGCATTAACCATTAATACGCCTAACACTGGTGGACAGTCGATTAAAGCATAATCATATTCGTCTTCAAGCATATTAATGGCTTTCTTGAGCACTAAGCCCATACCACCTTGATTACCCATTCGGCGATCTAAAGTTGCCAACGCCATGGTTGCGGGTAATATATCCATGTTATCAATGGAAGTCGGGCACAACATCTGCAGCAACTGTTCCTTGTTCATCGAGTTGCGTTTTACAAATAAGTCAAAAACACTATTATCTAATTCTTCGGAATCAATTCCAAAATAGTATGTGAGTGACGCATGTGGATCTGTGTCAATTAATAACACCCGTTTACCGCGCTCTGCGAGGATCCCACCTAGCGTAACTGTTGTTGTTGTTTTGCCAACACCTCCTTTTTGATTGGCAACTGTCCATACTATCAAAAGTGACCCTTAATCATTGCAAATTAAATTCACCTATTATTCTGTCAGCCATTTGATTTAATGCAATAGATTCAGACGAAATTCCTGCATTGGCGACAGCTTGAGGCATCCCATACACTACACACGAATCTTCATCTTGAGCCCAAATGGTAGCGCCTTGCTGTTTAAGAAACTTAGCACCGTCTCTTCCATCAGCGCCCATGCCGGTCAAAATAACCCCTAGCACATGCCCTCTGAACGCTTTGCCAACAGAAGCAAAAGTAATATCAACACTCGGTTTATAGGTAAGTCTATCTGAGTTATCTTCTTTTATAAGTATTTTTGCACCTGTCCCAACACCCTCAACTATCATTTGTTTGCCACCCGGTGCAAGATATGCGCAGCCAGCTCTTAACATATCACCATTTGACGCTTCTTTTACTGAAATTTGGCACATACTATCTAATCGAGCGGCAAAAGCAGAGGTGAAGGCTGCAGGCATATGCTGAATCAACAATATGGGTACCGGAAAATTTTTGGGAAGCTTGGTCAAAATCGTTTGTAGCGCTACAGGCCCCCCCGTTGAGGTACCAATAGCCATAAGCTTATAACTCGCACTCCCTCGGTTCGAGTTTTTGCGCCTCGACTGAATTTGTTCAAGTTTATCTTTATTGCTGGTTGCTGTAATCGCTTGTTCTGTTGCTTCAACTTTAGCCGCGCGTTGGCTCCTAGTCGCAAATCGACTAGCTCCAGCAGATTTTAGTGCAGCCATACGCATGCTAATGCGTCGTTTAGAAATTTGTTTAATGCGAGTTTGCAAAAGACTGACCGCTTCTTCTTTATTACGAGCGATGTCTTCAAATTTTTTTGGCAAAAAATCTAGCGCACCAGCATCTAGCGCATCAAGTGTTGCTTGCGCGCCATCATGGGTTAATGAAGAGAACATTAAAATAGGCGTGGGATATTTTTTCATTATCTCACGCACAGATGAGATACCATCCATGATGGGCATTTCCACATCCATGGTTATCACATCTGGTTTAAGCTTTATGGTTTTATCTAAAGCGTCTTTACCGTTTAATGCTGTATCGACAACAGTCAAGTCAGGATCTTGATCTATTATCTCCGACACCCGTCTTCTAAAGAAACTTGAGTCGTCTACAACTAAAACACGAATCGGCATGAATTCCGCCCTAATTATTTATAGTAGGCTAAACTCAATTAGCGTTTAGCATATTTTTTAAGCATTCCTGGCACATCAAGTATTAAAGCAATACCACCATCACTGGTTATTGTTGCACCAGCCATACCTGGCGTCCCTTGCAACAGTGCATCTAGCGGTTTGATAACCACTTCTTCTTGGCCAATTAAAGAATCTACAACAAACCCAACTTGTTTGCCCGTACCTACTTGAACCACCACCACATGGCCATAACTGCGATCGCCACGCTTGTTATTGTTTCGAGTAAGCCAGTCTTGTAAATAAAACAGTGGAATCGCCTTTTTGCGAACTATCATGGTTAGTTGACCGTCCACTGTGTTGGTTTTCTTCAAGTCTAAATTAATGATTTCACTTACCCCAGCTAAAGGTAAAGCAAAAGTTTGTCCAGAAACAATCACCATCAAAGTTGGCAAAATTGCTAATGTGAGTGGTACTTTAATATCTAACTGCGTACCTACTCCTTTTTCAGATTTAATAACCACTGAGCCGTTGAGTTGAGTGATTTTGGTTTTTACCACATCCATTCCAACACCTCGGCCCGAGATGTCAGAAATTTGTTCTTTAGTAGAAAACCCTGGCGCAAAAATTAAATTGTAAGCTTCTGAATCTGACATTCTAGTTGCGGCATCTGCATCTAAAATACCATTATTGATGGCTTTTTCTTTGAGTTTTTCTGGATCCATACCTGCACCATCATCCGCTATGGTCAGCAAGATATGATCACCTTCTTGTGAAGCTGATAACCTAACCGTACCACAGCGAGCTTTACCGTTAGCAGCACGCACATCTGGCATTTCAATACCATGGTCAACCGAATTACGCACCAAATGCACCAACGGGTCAGCTAGCGCCTCAACTAAATTTTTGTCTAAGTCTGTATCTTCACCCTCTAACTGTAGCGTGATCTCTTTATTCAGTGAACGGGCTAAATCTCTAACAACGCGAGGGAATCGACCAAAAACCTTTTTGATCGGCTGCATTCGCGTCTTCATAACGGCACCTTGCAGATCTCCAGTCACCACATCCAAATTTGCTATCGCTTTAGACATATCTTCGTCGTTGACGTTAATGCCCAAGCTGACCAAGCGATTTCTCACTAAAACCAACTCGCCAACCATATTCATAATTTGGTCTAAACGCTTGGTATCGACTCGAACAGTTGTTTCTGCCGCTGGCGCTGGTGCCGGTGCTTTTTTCTTTTCTACCGCAGAAGCAGCAACTGGCGCTTTTGCTGCTGGGGCTGGAGATGGCGCGGGTGCTGGAGTCGCTTTTGGAGCTGGCGCCGGAGCCGCAGTTGGACTTGGTGCAGGTGCAGCTGGTGTTGGTGCTGGATTTGGTGCCGGTGCTGGCGCTGAACCTTCAGCATTTGGACCTTTGCCTTTGCCGTGCAGTTGATCTAATAAAGCTTCAAATTCGTCATCTGATATTTCATCACCTGAACTAGTAACCGCCGCAGGCGCTGGTGACGGTGCTGGAGCAGGAGAACTCGATTCTTTGGTGCTAAATTGACCTTTACCATGCAGCTCATCTAACAAAGCTTCAAATTCATCGTCGGATATTTCATCACCTGAGGAAGCAACCGAGGCTGGAGCCGGAGCTGGCGCGGGTGCATCATTGCTAGTTGGACCTTTGTTAGTTCCATGAAGCTGATCTAACAACTTCTCAAATTCGTCGTCAGTGATTTCATCTAACGGCGCAGAGCCATCAGAGGATGCTTGAGCTGGAGCCGACGGTTGTGGGTCTTCTAGCGCATTATCGAAAAATTCAATATCGTCGCCCGCAGGTTCTGGTGCTGCTTGCGTAGGGCTCGGTGCTGCGATAGGTGGTTCATCAGCCGATGCTGGTTCACTGAGCTTATGTAATGTTTCAAGTAATTCTGGTGTTGCAGGTTCAGGTTCTTCGCGATTCTGAATTTGTGCGAACATCACGTTGATCGTGTCTAACGCTTGTAATATCACGTCCATCAGTTCAGGTGTTACCTCTCGCTGACCTTTACGCAATATGTCAAACACATTCTCTGCACCATGACACGCATCAACAAGCGCTGTCATCGCAAGAAACCCTGCACCGCCTTTTACCGTGTGGAAACCACGGAAAATAGCATTTAGTAGATCTGAATCTTCTGGATTATTTTCAAGCTCCACTAGCTGTTCAGATAACTGTTCCAGAATTTCAGCCGCTTCGACCAAAAAATCCTGCAATATATCTTCATCTACATCAAAGCTCATGGAACCTGTCCCCTAATTAAAAACCTAAACTCGACAAAAGATCATCCACTTCATCTTGATTAGCAACCGCATCCACACGTTCTTCAGCGTCAATTATTGGCCCCTCTGGCCCCTCATTAACTTTTTCTTCTGCTTTTTCAGTGGATTGTGGTTCACCAAACACAGTCAGTAAATGAATCAAGTTGTCTTCTACTTCTTTTACTAATTCAATTACTCGGCGAATGACCTGGCCTGTTAAATCTTGAAAGTCTTGTGCCATTAATACATCATTTAATCGCATTTTTAAGCTTTCGGCATCACCTTGGGATTTCTTTAATAAACTATCTAAATCGTGGCATAAGGTTTTAAATTCACTTAGCTCAATTTGACGATTCATTAATTTATCCCAAGTAGGAATAATATATTTAATGTTGTCGTCTAACCCTTCTGCGATGGGTAAACAATCTTCTACAGCATCCATTGTTTTATTGGCTGCTTTTTCAGTCATTTCCATCACATAACTTAGACGATTCTTAGCGTCAGGAATGTCTTCAGTCGCTAAGTTGGTGATCCTCTCATCTAGCTGAAATTCACCAATTGAATTGTGTAACTGTCGCGTCAGCTTGCCTACTTCTTCAAAAAGCTCTGCAGACGCAGCTTGCGTAGCGGAGTCGATAATTTGATTGGCGGTATCGTTATCACCTTGTTCTAAACAGGTAACTAACCGTTTAGCGTCTTCCAGACTGATTTTAGGAGCATTTGGCAACAATAGATTTCTCCAAGAAAACTTAACCTAAACGTTCAAATATCTTATCGAGCTTCTCTTTCAGCGTAGCAGCAGTAAATGGTTTAACAATGTAACCATTCACACCAGCTTGCGCCGCTGCAATTATCTGCTCTTTCTTAGCTTCTGCTGTTACCATAAGTACTGGGATGTGCTTAAGTTTTGCGTCTGCTCTGATAGCTCTAAGTAAATCTATACCTTGCATGCCCGGCATATTCCAGTCTGTTACGACAAACTCAAAATCACCATTTTGCAACATTGGCAAAGCGGTTGCGCCGTCATCTGCTTCTGACACATTTGTAAAACCTAGGTCTCGCAGTAAGTTCTTAATAATGCGTCGCATAGTTGAGAAGTCATCTACAACTAGCACTTTCATATTCTTGTCCAAAGCTTCCTCCGCTCGCGATTATTATCTAGCAAATCAAATTATATCTGTTGCCAGCTTTTTAATCTGGCTTTTAATCTGTGCATGGCTTGGCTGTGAATTTGACTCACCCGAGATTCACTCACATCTAAAACCGCGCCAATTTCTTTTAAGTTCAATTCTTCATCATAGTACAAGGATAAAACTAACGCTTCCCTTTCTGGTAAAGTTTCAATGGCCTTGACTAAAGCACCCTGGAAAGCACCATGTGCGATATCTTCAAATGGTTCGTCAGCATTTTTGCTGTCTGGGCTACCGATGACATCTTCAGTTACGCCCAAATCTTCGATACCAATTATTTTTCCGCAATTAACATCGTTTAAAATATGATGGTACTCATCTAGCGAAATATCAAGTTTTTCAGCAACTTCTGCGTCTCTCGCATCTCGGCCAGTTTCTTTTTCAACTTCGGCAATGGCCTGAGAAATCATTCGACTATTTTTGTGGACTGAGCGAGGCGCCCAATCACCACGACGAATTTCATCTAGCATTGCGCCTCGGATACGGATACCCGCAAAGGTTTCAAAGCTTGCACCTTTGCTACCGTCAAAATTCTTTGAAGCTTCAAGCAAGCCAATCATGCCAGCTTGAATTAAATCATCAACCTGAACACTAGCGGGTAAACGTGCCATCATATGATGGGCAATTCGTTTGACCAACCCGGCATGCATCTCTACTAATGCCTGTTTTTGGTCTACTGTTTGGTAAGCCGCCACTTTATTCACAACAGACTAAGCTCCTGGTGCAACCAATTGTTCAATGAAAAATTCAAGATGGCCGGTTGCATTATCTGGTATCGGCCACCGACCTGCTTTTGCGGCTAAAGTTTTAAATGCAATAGCGGCAGGTGATTTTGGAAATACGTCAACAATTGTTTTTTGTCTTCTAACTGATTTACGGATGTTTTCATCAAAGGGGATTATGGCAACCAATTCAATTGCAACATCTAAAAATCTATCGGTAACTTTAGAGAGTTTAGCAAACAATTCTTGTCCTTCACGCATTGAGCGCACCATATTTGCAACTATTTTAAAACGGAATACACCAAAGTCGCGATTCAGTACTTTCATTAGCGCGTATGCATCGGTAATAGAGGTTGGTTCATCACATACAACCACCATGACATCTTGAGCTGCTCGAGAAAAGCTCAGCACCATATCTGAAATACCAGCGGCAGTGTCGACTATCAAAACGTCAAACTCTTTTTCTAGTTCACTGAACGCTCGAATAAGCCCTGCATGTTCTTGTGGTGTAAGCTCCACCATATTACGTGTACCAGAGGTGGCTGGTACAATTTGAATGCCGTGAGGACCGGTAATCAGGATATCATCTAAGGTGCACTCGCCAGCTAACAAATGAGATAAGTTTTTCTCGACACGTAAACCTAACATCACATCTACGTTGGCTAAACCTAAGTCGGCATCAAAGACTAACACACGTTTGCCTTGTTGAGCCATTGCAACGGCCATATTCAGCGAAACATTGCTTTTACCAACGCCGCCTTTGCCACCTGTGACTGCAATTACTTTTACTCTTTTTTGCTTCATATTTCGAAGGCCACTGGCCTGATCACCTAACTGGTTCATTATCTTCATAAATTCTTATTTATATATAGGCTGTCTTGCGCTATCTGTAAACCAGTATGGATGAGAAAAATCTCTTTCGTCCAATAATCCGGCTGCCTTATCGGTTAAATACTGTGCACTTGCTGCTTTTATATCCTCTGGCACGCGCTGACCATCAGTAAGATACCCGATCGGTAAGGCATTTTGAATGGCAACGCTAATAATTTCTCCTAAACTCATGCTTTCGTCTAATTTAGTGAAAATACAGCCAGATAAAGAAATTCGTTTAAATTGCTGAACAGCTTCCATCAACACTCGACGTTGGGCAGTTGCTTGTAAAACTAAATAACTACGAATTTTAACATTAGTTGATTTCATCAAGCTATCCAATTGTTCTGCTAGGCGCAGATCTCTTTGCCCAACACCTGCTGTGTCAATTAATACTAGTTTACGATTACGTAGTTGGTGAAGTGTATCGGCTAATTCTTCTGAATGCGACACAACTTTACATGGACAACCAATTATTTTTGCATAAGTTTGTAATTGTTCATGTGCACCAATACGATATGTGTCTGTTGTCACCAATGCAACCGAATCAGCTCCGTGCTTTTTAGCAAAATGAGCGGCTAGTTTAGCGACAGTTGTCGTTTTACCTACGCCAGTAGGCCCTAATAAAGCAACAACACCACCGCGACGCATAATGTCATTATTTGTAACATTGATTTGATTGGTCAATAAATCTAACGCGTGTTCCCATGCTTCGTTTTGGTCAATATCACCAGGTAAAAAACTCGCAATTTGATCGGCAACATCACTAGCAATGCCCATTTTATTCATGCGGTCGACTATGTATGCCCGAATTGGCTCACTGCGTGCCATCTCTTGCCACATTAAACCGGATACTTGATGCTGTAATAAGTTACGTAACTCTGCCATTTCAGCTTTAATCGAGTTCAACTCATCATTGGCTGGCGCAGCGTCCACTTGCGCTGAAGTTGGTTGGCTGACCGCTTGCTGTTTTGATGCCTGCAAAAGGGGTGAATTGCGCCAGTCGTCTTCTGCTTCGTCTTGATCGACTGCCGCAGCCAAAGAGCGCATCATACGTTGTTTATTCGCTCGTAAATTTTTTTGCATGTCACTTTCTTGACGTTCGCTGCGGCTCGGGGCAAAACCCGCTGGCGCTTTATTTTGTCTTTGTAATAAAGATTGCAAGCTATCTGACATTTTAATCTCTTCAGCATCATCTTGCATAGGAGCCGCTTGAGGCGCTGCAGCTGCAGGCTGAGAAGTCGCCGGTGTTGGCTCTGCATCGATAGCAGCAACGATCTCAATCCCTTCTGGCACCTTAGTATTTGACATAATGACCGCATCAGGCCCTAAAGTCACTTTCACTTGATTCAGTGCCGAACGAATATCTTTTGCTACAAACCTTTTAATTTTCATCAGTCCTCCTCAGCTACGCAAAACTGCAATGCTCAGACAAATATTTGACGTTACTGCCCTATCGAATGAACGATACGTATTTGTTTGTCATCTGGTATCTCTTGATACGACAGTACATGTAATCCAGGCACAGTGTGTTTGGTAAACCTAGCCAGCACATTTCTCAGTATGCCAGAAGTCAACAAAACCGAAGGCTCGCCATTCATCTCTTGTTGTTGAGATGATTCTTGCAAGGCATTTTGAATGCGCTCTGCAAGTCCTGGTTCAATGCCCCCACCTTCTGCACCACCTGCTTGCATAGACTGATGCAATATTTGCTCCAACTCTGGTGACAAAGTTATGACAGGCAATTCATCCATGCCGCTGGATATCTCCTGAACAATCAATTTTCTCAATGCAATTCGGATTGCAGCGGTTAATACATCAGGGTCTTGGCTCTTGGGTGCGTACTCAACTAAGGTTTGAACTATGGTACGCATATCGCGAATAGCCACACCTTCAAACAATAAGTTTTGCATTACTTTAACCACACAAGACAAACTCAACATATCCGGCACTAGACCTTCTACCAGTTTTGGATAGGACTTGGCTAACATATCCATTAAGTTTTGTGCTTCTTCATGGCCAATTAACTGCCAAGCATTATTGGTTAGTAATTGACTCAAGTGCGTTGCCACTACAGTTGATGCATCAACAACTGTGTAGCCAAGTGTCTGGGCTTGCTCTCGCTGATCTGGGTTAATCCATACTGCCTCTAAACCAAATGCTGGATCTGTTGTTTTCACCCCGTTTAATTTGCCAAACACTTGACCTGGATTAATCGCCATTTCTTTGTCGTGATAAATTTCTGCTTCACCAATTACCACGCCCATCAATGAAATTCGGTAGATGTTTGGTGATAAATCCAGGTTGTCACGAATATGGACGGCAGGGACCAAAAAGCCCATTTCTTGCGATAGTTTTTTACGCACACCTTTAATACGAGAAAGTAACTCTCCGCCTTGAGACTTATCAACTAAGGGAATCAGTCGGTATCCAACTTCTAAGCCAATGACATCCATTGGTTGTACATCGTCCCAACTGATTTCCTGAGGCTCGGCTGCAGCTTGAGTATTTTCAGGTAGTGCTTTGCCTTCGGTTTGAGTGCCTTTTGTTCCCTCAACTGCACTGCGTTTAATTAGCGAGCCCGTTTTACTGCCGCTAAGCGCAACGCGTTTTTGACTAAGCCAATAAGCAACGCCAGCAACAACGATTGCTAGACCAATAAATGCCAAGTGTGGCATCCCTGGCACAATCCCCATCACCAATAAAATGGCTGCGGCAATATACAATGCTTTTGAATTACCTAATTGATCGGTTAGCTGATCGCCTAAATCAACAGAGGTATTTTGCCGTGTTACAACAATTGCAGTACCAACTGACAACAACAAAGACGGTATTTGCGCGACCAAACCATCACCAATGGTTAGTAGAGTATAAATTTCGATTGCATCTGAAAAATTCAGTTCATGTTGCACCATACCAATAATCAAGCCACCAGCAATATTGATTAGCATGATCAACAAACCCGCTATCGCATCACCTTTAACGAATTTACTCGCACCATCCATAGAACCATAAAAGTCGGCTTCATCGGTAATTTCTTTACGGCGCTTAACCGCTTCTTCTTGGTTAATAAAACCGGCGTTTAGGTCAGCATCGATTGCCATTTGTTTACCCGGCATACTGTCCAAAGTAAAACGTGCACTCACCTCAGAAATACGCCCAGCACCAGCGGTAACAACTTTAAAGTTGATTATCATTAAAATGGCAAACACAACTAAACCGACTGCATAGTTACCACCTATCACCACTTCACCGAACGAGGCAATAACTTGTCCAGCCGCGTCGCCACCATTGTGACCTTCGAGTAAAACGATACGAGTTGAGGCTATGTTGAGGGCCAACCTTAAGACAGTGGCAATAAGAATAACAGTTGGGAATGCACCAAAATCCAAGGGTTTGAGCGTGTATATAACAACCAATAATACCACCATAGACAAAGCGATATTAAACGAAAACAGTATATCTAAAAGTATGGATGGTAGGGGTAATACCACCATTGCCAAAATAGCAAGCACAACAAATGCGACCCCAAAGCCAGTCATTTGTTGTAGGTTTTCTTTATTAAAATTGAATTTTTGCAAAGCTTGCGTCAATTGCATACGTCAATAATCCAACACCCAAAAATAAGTGGGAATATCTTTGCAAAAAAAGGGCCAGGGTTACATTAAACCGCTTGAAGAATATCGTATAACAAGGTTGGGTCTGTTTTGGGAGATGTTGTTTGCTCTTGTGTTTGTTGTGCAGCCACTAACCGATTGCGCGCATGAACAGACAAGTTATCAATAACATGCTGATCTATTTTGCCTTTATCATTGAACTGAGACAAAGCGGGTGGATTTAAATACGCAACCAGCTTATTCATGGCTAATCCCGCAAAATTAAGTGCATAACTTTGGTCTAACGCGGATTCGTACGCTTGCTCGTCTGCCGAAACTTTGAAAGCATCAACAACACCTAATTGCTGTTTCAATACAGCCTCATCTGCTTGCTCCGCTTGTTGCTGTTGAGTAGCAAGTTTAAATTGAGCATTTTCACAAACATTGTCATCAAGCATTGCCAACAGCAAAGAAAAATCACCTCTTTGGTTTTGTCCCAAAGCGCGATTTAACGATGCAGCGATATGCCCTTCATGAATAACTTGCATTTTGATTAATATTCAATCAACTTGATGAAAACTTACCCTTATCATCGACCTGGATAAAAAAAACTTAAGTTTTTTTATAAAAAAGCTTTACAGCAAAAATTAATTTGATAGTATTCGCCGCGTCTTCCGGAGGGGTTCCCGAGTGGCCAAAGGGATCAGACTGTAAATCTGACGGCTCTGCCTTCGCTGGTTCGAATCCAGCCCCCTCCACCACTTCTTCTTTATATTTTTTCTGTTGTTACAATCTCTTACAAAACACCTTGCAAGTCATAAAATTAAAGTAAATACTCAGACCATTCGTTTTATAATTTTTTTCTATTATGCAGTCAGGAACCTTATACAAGGATAAACGCTTTCTAGTTGTCGACGATCAGCGACCATTCCAAGTTATGCTCAAGGGCATACTACTAAACTTGGGTGTAAAAGAAGTCCAAATGGTAACCAACGGCGAAGCGGCCATTTCTGCAGCAAAAAATCATGAATTTGATTTTATTTTGGTGGACTACAACCTAGGTGGGCATCGAAAAAATGGCCGGCAAGTGATTGAAGAAATTAAAACTAAAAAACTCGTGCCCCCTCACTGCATCAGCATTATGGTTACAGGTGAAAACCACAGGCCTATGGTATTAGGCGCTATAGAATTGCAACCAGACGATTATGTGATGAAGCCATTTTCGCAAAATGTGCTTAAACATAGATTAGACAAGGCGCTGCACAAACGAACAAATTTGTTGCCCATTTACCAAGCGATGCACGAAGAAAACTTCGAACAAGCTATGAATGAGTGTACTCGACTGATCAGTGAAAATAATCGCTACCGCAATTTTTGTAATAATCTACTTGCCGAGCTGCTGTGTAAACAAAAACAATATGAGCAAGCAGAATATCTATTAACCAAATTGTTAAAAGTAAAACCCTACACTTGGGGACAAATACAACTTGCAAGGACTTATCACCACCAAGGAAAACACCAACAAGCTATAGTCATTGCCACTGAGGTGATGAAACAAGCCCCCATGATTATAGATTCTTACGACCTGATGGCAGAAGCATTTCATGCGAGCGGTGATTTAACCCATTCGTTAGAAATGGCCATTCGAGCAGCAGAACTTTCGCCCTATTCCGTCGAGCGCCAATACCGACTATGTCAAATAGCCCAATCAAGCGATATGCACGATATTGCCAAAGATGCTTGCAAAGCTATTTTAGAAATGACGCGAAAGTCAGTTCAACAAGATAGTGTTCACCTTCTAAATTATATTCGCGCAACCATTAATGCTGCAGAGCACAGCGAAGAAAAATCAGAGCAGAATAAACTTAAACAGGAAGCAGTGATTGCACTGCAACGAGCAAAACAGGACGAATTAATCGGCAATATTAATAACTACTCTGTTTTTGAAACATTATGTAATGCGCGTATTGAAGCCATGGATAAACATTTGATCGCGGCGAAAAAGCAATTATTTAAAGTGATGTCTGCCCATGCTCAGGATGAAGAAGCAACGGATGATCCCTACGCGTATGAAAAACTAAGCTTACTGTATACCATGGGTGAATACGAATTGGCTGAGCATGTCGCAGATGAGTGTAAAGACGAAAGAGTCAATAAAAATCCCTTTATCAAAAATACCATTAGCCATTTAAAACAAGAAAATAAAAAACGCCAACGCGGGTTTAAACAGTTAAATCAAGCGGGAATCGACGCATACAAGAAACAAGATTACATTTTGGCATTCCATCAATTTGATAGCGCACTCAAGTTTGCCCCTATGCATACAGGCGGCACATTAAATTTAATTTTAGCGATAATAAAATTAATAGAAACCAGTGAAAAACAGCCCGAAGATCTATTAAAACGCATAAAAGCAGCCTTTCAAGCATTAGATGGTATCGAACTGCCGAGCAAACAGTTTGAACGCTATAAAGAACTAGAAAAACAATACCATAGCCTAATGGAAAAGCTGAACCCACCGCAGAAAAAATGGCGCTAAAACTTGCGTAAATAGCAGCTTAGTTTAGGCTTAGGTTAAGCGCCTCTGAAGCAAAATAATAATCGAAGATAAATATATGCAAGACAACAAGTTTGGTACCTGTAAATACTGTGCACCCGACGGTAGCTTCTGCCAAGAAGTTGATATGGGCAACGGCTACTGCTTTTGGCATGACCCAACCTTTGATAAAAAAGGTATGGAGTTAACCGACAAGCTAGAGCGATACGCAAGCAGTGGCGGTATTACCCAAGGTCTACAGCTGAAATACGCCAACCTCGAAGGCGTTAACTTAGTCAGACGAGGTAGCAGTTTAGGCTATGACTTTTCAGGCTCTGATTTTTATCGTGCAAATTTACGACATTCTCATTTATTCAACATTCGTCTCGACAAAGGCTCGTTAATGAAAGCCGACCTTACTGAAGCGAATTTACATTGTGCCAAATTACAAGATACCAACTTATTAGGCGCGAAACTCATCCAAACCAAACTAGATAATATCCAGCTGGGCAACAAGTTACTTCAAGAAACGACCGCCCTTCAAGCGTTAAAAGAAGACAAACAAGAGATTGCGATGGATAACTTTGAACAAGCTGAGGAGATTTATCGCGATGTTCGTAAAGCCTCGGAAAATCAAGGGTTATTTGATTTAACTGGCTACTGCATCCATAAAGAGCTGACTATGCGGCGCATGCAAATGCCTAAACTATCCAGAGAGCGGATCATCTCTAAACTAGTTGATTTATTTTGCGGTTATGGCGAACGCCCAGCAAATGTCATTGCCTTTTCAATGATGCTGATATTTACCTGCGCGTGTGCCTATTTTATGCTTGGGGTAAATTTCGCAGAAGAACGTATCCAATTTAGTCCTAGCCAGACTTGGTCACAAAATATCAACGAGTTTTTCAGCGCACTGTATTATAGCGTTGTCACCTTTACAACCTTAGGTTATGGCGACATTACCCCTACAGGGCCTTCTCGCATAATAGCAGCGTGTGAAGCGTTTACTGGCAGTTTTACTATGGCGCTCTTTGTAGTGGTATTTGTTAAGAAAATGACCCGATAGCGCGCAATTTAGCTGTTATTTTAGCTTATCCATGAAAAGCTCAGTGAACTTTTTCATTTTAGGTGCAACCACAAATTGGCAATAACCTTGTTGAGGGTTTTGGTCAAAATACCCTTGATGATAACCCTCTGCAGCAAAAAAAGCTTTTGCATATTCCACTTGTGTGACAATTGGGCTTGAATAATTGCGCTGAATTAACTGGATAAAATCATGGGATACCTGCAATTGTTTGTCAGTTAAACAAAAAATTGCACTGCGGTATTGCGGCCCAATATCATTTCCTTGGCCATTCAACTGAGTTGGGTCATGTATGGTAAAAAAGACCTCTAATAGCAGAACAAGATCTATTTGTGCTGGGTCATAGGTTATTTCAACCGCTTCAGCATGTTCAGTCAAACCACTGCAAACATCCTGGTAATTTGCAGTATCTTCTGAACCACCACAATAGCCAGATACCGCACGCTCGACGCCTTTTAATCGGTTAAAAGCAGCTTCAATACACCAGAAACAGCCACCCGCAACAATGATCTTTTCCATGTTATGTCCTTAGTAAATCACTTAAACTGTAAATCGATTGACCATTTTATTCAGTTCGTTTGATAAATGACCAATATCTTGCGCCAACCCCTCTCCAGTATGGGCAACCTCATTGGCAGCTTGGCTTTGTTCATTCAGTGCAAATAAGTTTTGACTAATATCATCCGCTACCGTACTTTGCTCTTCGGTAGCTTGTGCAGTTTGTGACGACAGGTCGCTAACCGCTTTAGCTGATACCATTAACCCTTCGAATACATTTTGCGTTTCAGCAAAACCTTCAACGGTTTTGTCGACATTGTTTTTACCACTATTGATTGCCTGAGACGACTTAGCAACATTGTGCTGCAGTTGTTCAATCATTTCTTGAATATGATTAGTGCTTTCTTGAGTCCGAGTAGCTAAAGTTCTAACTTCGTCGGCAACCACAGCAAACCCTCGTCCTTGCTCCCCTGCTCTAGCTGCTTCTATCGCTGCATTTAAAGCGAGTAAATTAGTTTGCTCAGCAATACTGCGGATAACATCTAAAACCGATGCAATATCAGCAGAGCTTTTTTCTAACTCGCTAGAAGAGCCTAACGCAGTATCCATATCAGCAGAAAGCTGCAAAATGATATTATTTGCACTTTTCACTACACTCAAACCTTGTTGTGCATGTTTAGTCGACTGCTCGGCTTCATCTGCTGAATTAATCGCTACTTGTGACATTTCTTTATTTGACAAATTCATCTCATGCACGGCACTAACGATTGAATCGGAAGCTTTGTTCAGTGTATCTGTAATGGTTTTAGTTTGTGTTGAAGATTGGCGTAACGTTTCAGTTAGCTCAGCGAGTCTATTCGATTGTTGCAATATAGATTTAATTAATTGACGCAAATTACCGACAAAACCATTAAATTCGCCCGCAAGTTCACCGAATTCGTCTTTACTACGAGCGTCAATCTGTTTAGTCAAATCACCATTACCAGTAGCTATTTGGCGAATTTGTCTGGTTAGATTTTCTATTTGTTCGGTTAAAGCTTTGGGTATGATATAGCTAAACCAAGCTGCCGCAGCCAATACGATTAACGCAATTAGGATTGCCGTTTGTTTAAAAGCACTTACATCGCTTTGCAATTGCTTGTTGAGCTCATCTGATTTTTGTTCAGCGGCTTCACCTGCTTTATCCAAAATTGCACGCAGCGCTGCAAATTTCTTATCTGTTGCTAGAATAACCCTTTGTTTATCAGCTTCACTGCTAAAACTTTGCTGCACCATATTGTCTGAAGCTTTGTACCAATCGTTAAACAAAACGTCAAAATCACGGAAACGGTCAACAACATCGGGAAAGTCAGCCAAATAACGACGATATGCTTCAAACCTTTGTTTGACTTGCAATGCGTTTTCTCGTCTGTCTTGGTCATTTGCGTTTTTGTCACCTATTGCGTTCAACATATTTAATTCAGCGACTTTAGCTTGATATAAATCTCTATCAGCATTAAGAACGACAGCAATCGACTTTAAGAACTTTTCCGATTGCGCTTCCAACGCGTCTTCTTGTAACGAAAGCAAATAAGAAAGTGTGAAAAACACAAACAAGAGCGCCACAGCCAACGCGACAATTGGCCAAGAGCTTTTAACTCTAATACTATGAATGTTCATGGAATTTCCCTGCCTATGTTTAAACTATTCACTATCATTTAGTTATTAAGCAAACCTAAATACTAAATAAAAGCTTAGTCAATATACGGCTGTTAGCAAACTTTTACGCGAAAAATCAAAGCGTTTGCAAGCAATATAGTGTTTGTCCACTAGCATGATACTTGGCTTCAAAAGGCGTTATCGCTGGCAAGGGGTTTTCAATGGTAGATAACTGACTTTTTATTGAATAGAGTGTCAAACCAGCTTGGAATTCTTGTAAGTAAATCAACCAGTTTGAGCGCAACTCAATATTAGGGCATAGTTGTACTATCTGTTTAAATACTGGCGCGCCATGCCAGCGTCTTTTTATATGCTGACTTTTTGGCCATGGGTTGGGGTAATAAATCTTATGCTGGGAGATTGGCATTTGACTATCAACCAGTAAACGATACAAATCGTTTAGGTCTGCACGCAACAACATCAGGTTAGGATAATCTTCCCGACCTTGTCGATTAAGCCTATCGGCTGACTTATCTACGCCAATTACACAATGGTCAGGAAATTTTTGCGCTAACTGCCGGCTGCTCTCGCCTACCCCGCAGCAAGCGTCAAAAATGATCGGTTTGCTAACCGTTTTATCTACATCTGAAAATTGCACAAATTGACAAATTTGTTCAAATGCTTGCCTCGAATGTTCAGCAATCGGCTTTAAGAATTGGCTATTTTTATGTTTTAACACAATTGACTCTAGGTCTTTATGTATGCCTTCTTGATTAGATACAATGGCACGAGAGTTTGCTTGCATTAGTGTCTAATCCCCACACCTTTTTTAATCAACATGGTTGCAGTAGTAAACAACACTATGGTTAGGCCAATTAATATACTATACGCCACTGTTAAGTTGATATCTGAAGTTCCTAAGAAGCCAAATCTAAATGCATTGACCATATAAATAATTGGATTCGCTTGGCTAACTTGTTGCCAAAAACCAGGCAACATAGAAACTGAAAAGAATACCCCCCCTAAGTAGGTCAAAGGCGATAATATAAATGTAGGCACTATGCTAATGTCATCAAAGGTTTTAGCATACACAGCATTTATTAGGCCTCCTAAGGCAAACAAAATGGCGGTCAGTAATAAGGTGGTAATAATAACCCAAAAGTTATAAATTTGAATATCAACAAAAAACAATGCAACCGCTGTAACAATCGCGCCAACTAATACAGCTCGGAGAACACCACCTAATACATAGCCCCAAACAATCACCCAAGTAGGCACAGGCGCCACTAATAATTCTTCAATATTGCGTTGAAACTTGGCACTAAAAAATGATGAAGACACATTGGAATACGCATTGTTGATAACAGACAACATAATTAACCCTGGCATCATAAATTCAACGTATTCAAATCCGTTGACTTCACCCACTCGGCGGCCTATTAAACTACCAAACACCACAAAATATAGCGTCATAGTAATAGCTGGTGGTACAAGTGTTTGCACCCAAATACGTAAAAAACGATTACATTCTTTATAAACGATGCTTTGCAATGCAATCCAATAATTTGCTTTGATCATGCTGATTCCTGTTGTTTACCTTGTTCAACCAAATTAACAAAAAGTTCTTCTAGGCGATTGCTCTTATTGCGCATACTCAACACATTAATGCCCAAATTTGAAAGCTCAGCAAATACATGGTTAAGCGAATCACCTTTGTTAATTTCAACTTGTAATGTATGAGGGTCTAGCAGGTGTGATTTGGCACACACCAGCGATAGCTCGTCTACATCTTTGGCTAAATCTAAAATAAAAGTTTCTACTGATAACTTGCCCAATAGAGCTTTCATGCTGGTATTTTCAATAATTAACCCTTGGTCAATTATTGCGATATTGCGACACAAACTTTCGGCTTCTTCAAGATAGTGCGTAGTTAAAATAATGGTGACGCCACTTTGATTGATCTCTTGTAAGAATTTCCACATTGAGCGGCGAATTTCGATATCAACACCGGCAGTTGGTTCATCCAAAATCAATAACTTAGGTTGATGCATCATGGCACGCGCTATCATTAAACGCCGTTTCATACCGCCAGATAAGTTTCGTGCAGGCGTATTGCGCTTTTCCCACAAGTCCGTTTGTTTAAGGTAAGTTTCACTGCGCTCTATCGCAACTTTACGTTCAACCCCATAATAACCTGCTTGATTAACGACAATTTGTTGCACAGTTTCAAATTGATTGAAGTTAAATTCTTGTGGCACTAACCCTATGTGTGCTTTAGCTAGCTCTAATTCTGAGTCTAAATCATGGCCAAATACTTTTACCTGACCAGAGGTTTTATTCACAAGTGCAGTTAAAATGCCTATTGTGGTTGATTTGCCCGCACCGTTTGGCCCAAGCAACGCAAAAAAGTCACCTTCAACTACCGTTAAGTCGATGCCCTTTAGCGCTTCAACTTGACCTTTATATACTTTTTTTAACTGTGAAATTTCCAATGCATTCATAATGTTATTTTCACTTGTCCTATTTATTTTGGTTTATAACCCCAAGGTTTAACCATGGTTTGCTCAACACCAATATGATCTAAAATGCGTGCAACAACGAATTCAACTAAATCGTCAATAGTTTTTGGTGCATGGTAAAAGCCTGGGTTGGCAGGCATTACGGTCACGCCTAAATGGGCAAGTTTCGCCATATTGTCTAAATGAATGGCCGAAAACGGCATTTCGCGCGGCACGATAATCAATTGACCTTTTTCTTTAATCACTACATCAGCCGCGCGCTCAATTAAATTATCACTTGCACCATGGGTAACCGCAGAAACCGTGCCCATAGAACAAGGGCAAATCACCATATATTTAGGGGCAGCAGAGCCAGATGCAACTGGTGAAAACCAATCATCTTTGCCATAACATAAAATTTGCTCAGGCTGGGCTTGGCAATATTCAGTTAAAAACGCCTGTGCTGCTTTGGGCTGGCTAGGTATATCTAACTCAGTTTCGGTTTTTAATACCACTTTAGCTGCGGATGAAATAAGCAGGTGCACCTGCCAATTAGCTTTAACCAAAGCTTGTAACAACTTTAGCGCATACGGCATACCCGATGCGCCAGTCAGTGCTAAGGTTAATTGTTGTTGATTCATTAAGCTAGTTGCTCCAATGCTTTGATAATTTTTTGATGAATACCGCCAAAACCACCATTACTCATAACCACTATTTTATCATTGGGTAATGCGTAGTCGGCTATTTTAGCGGCAAGTTCATCGATATTTGCACATACTAGGTTGTGCTGTTTCAAATTTTGCGTAACTTCGTCTAGAGACCACTTTAACCCTGGATCTTGATATAAAAATACGGCTTCAGCTAAATTGAGTGACTCGGCTAGCTCTTGTTTATGAAATCCCATTTTCATCGTATTTGATCTCGGCTCTAACACAGCAATCACTCTACCTGATTGATTATTGGCAACAACCCCTTGCAGCGTGGTGGTAATAGCTGTTGGATGGTGGGCAAAATCATCAAATACACTAATTGAATTAACTTCACCTATTTTTTCTAAACGACGTTTAACGTTTTTGAATTCAGCTAATGCGGCAATGGCGTCTACTGGCTTAACCCCAGCGTGGCGCGCCGCAATTATTGCCATTAATGCGTTATGTGCATTGTGCTCACCTAATAATGGCCAATTAAGTAGCCCTTGTAATTCATCATTAAAATAAATTTCAATTTGAGTACAGTCTGGACTTACCGCTTTATACGACCACTCTTTGCCAATTTTGTTTTGCTCACTCCAGCAGCCCATTGCCAATGTATCTTCAACATTTTTATCGTCTTGATGGCTAATAATCAAACCAGACTGCGGCACAATACGAACCAAGTGATGGAATTGTTTTTTAATGGCAGCGAGGTTTTCAAATATATCCGCGTGATCAAATTCTAGATTATTCAAAATTAACGTGCGTGGATGGTAATGAACAAACTTACTGCGTTTATCGAAAAAGGCGCTGTCGTATTCATCTGCTTCTATAACAAAAAAGATTGAATCACCTAAACGAGCGGATATTGCAAAGTTATTTGCCACCCCGCCAATTAAAAACCCCGGTTTACAGCCTGTGTGCTCGAGTATCCAAGCCAGCATGCTGGATGTTGTGGTTTTGCCGTGTGTACCAGCTACAGCCAATACCCATTTGTCTTTTAATACATGTTCAAACAACCATTGTGGGCCAGATATGTAGGGGATGTTTTTATCTAGTACAGCTTCGACCACTGGGTTACCGCGCGACATGGCGTTGCCGATAACGACTAAATCTGGGTTGATATCAAGCTGTGCAGGATCGTAGCCTTGAACCAGCTCAATACCTTGTGATTCTAACTGGGTGCTCATAGGTGGGTAAACATTTAAATCTGAGCCTGTTACTTTGTAGCCGAGTTCTTTGGCTAAAACAGCTAAGCCGCCCATAAATGTTCCGCAAATGCCCAAGATATGTATATGCATGATAATCCGTGTATTTGTTGGTTGTTATTAATGGTGATGTACTCAAGCTACTGCTTGGGCATAAATAATACCAGCTATCTGTGGTGAAAGGATCAGTGTTGGGAAATTTAGCTGGGTTTATAAAGGCCGGGTGCAATATATTCAGAGCTAGTGTTGTGAATACTGTGCAATATGTACAGGGTCAGGCTTACATTCACTAAAACAGAAACGCTTTAAACACAATCCCTGTGCGCTCCGACTTTTC